>NZ_MKWH01000014.1:0-187681 GCF_001899705.1 Sphingobacterium sp. 40-24
TGCCGTAACAGGTGGGAGAGTAGGTCGGTGCCTTTTTTTACACGGAAGCCCTTGCTGGAAACAGTCAAGGGCTTCTTTCGTTTAGCTACCTGTCTGTACTTCCCCGACCAGCCCTGCCCTCTAGCCTTTACTGTTAAAACAGCGGATGGTGCAGTAGCATGACCATGGATGACTGTAGTTCAGTTTACAACTGTGCTGTAATGGTATGGAGCATCCTCGGAGTCAGGGGCATGCAACCGTCACCGTGGTCTATCGTATGGTAAATCGACGTAGCCAGCAGGGGTATGCAGTCGTCACTGTGGTCTAGCGGTACTGTGTAGCGTCTGTTCCAAAACTTTCGTATCTGAGTTTTTTTTATATTGCTAGAAGTATTATTGGCCACATTTGGTATGCTGTAGCGTCATAGTCACGGGGTATTGTAAGCCAAGTGGACAACGGTCGCACAAAAGCTACTTGTAATGACCATTAGCCTACCTTGTCCGAACTGTTATCCTGATAGCTTGCAAATGGGATAAAATCTCTCTTTCTGGGGATATCATTCGCATTTCTACGAGATATTATCTAATTTAGTTGTTATTGCATTATATTATGATAAAAGTAAAACAGGTATTGGTTTTCGTCTTTTTAATCGTGTTTTTTTTGAAAAATAATCGATTAAATGCACAAAATAAATCTTTAGATGATGGTGTGCTACGAATATTGGCCATCGGTAATAGTTTCTCGGAAGATGCTATTGAACAGAATTTATATGAATTGGCGAAAGCCGGAAAAAAAAAGATAGTAATCGGCAATCTCTATATTGGGGGGGCTCCTTTAAGTTTACATGTTAGCAACGCAAAAGAGGATAAGCCGGCTTATCGCTACCGTAAAATCAATCTTGACGGGCAGATGTTGGAGAAAGCAAATGAGCGCTTATCTGAAGCGCTTGTAGATGAGGCTTGGGATTATATTAGCTTTCAGCAAGCAAGTCCGCTATCAGGAGATTATGATTCGTATGCGAAGGATCTACCGCTCTTATATGATTATGTAACAAAACATATTTTATTTCCTGAAACCAAGTATATATTACATCAAACCTGGGCGTATCAGAACGGTTCATCGCATGAAGGTTTTGTTCGCTATAACCGTAGCCAAGATAGCATGTATAGGGCTATTGCCAACACTTCGCAGGAGGTGTTTAACTGGGGTAATTTCGATCTTTTGATTCCTTCGGGTACAGCTGTTCAAAATGCGCGTTCGAGTTTTGTAGGTGATCATTTTACACGTGATGGCTATCACTTAAATCTGAACTACGGACGTTTCGTTGCTGCCTGTACCTGGTACGAGGCGTTATTTCATGAAAATGTACTCAACAATACATTTTTACCGCTCAAGGTAACCTATGTAGAGGGCGAAATTGCGCGAGCAGCAGCACATAAGGCTGTGGAATCACCCTATACTGTTACCGTATTAAAAGATTTTCAATTCATGAATTAATATTTATATGAGTATCAAAAAGAGCTATTTGATCGAATTGGATCACGAAACAAAAAATACCAAACGTATTTTAGAACGCATACCAGACGATAAATTGGATTGGCGTCCACACGAAAAATCGATGAGTTTGGGAGAACTAGCTGCTCACATTGTTGGACTACATAATTGGGTACATCAAGCAATACCAAAAAATGTATTTGATTTTAAAGTAGATTATCAGCCCATTAAAGTATCTTCTGTAGAAGAATTAAAAGAGATGTTAACAATAGGCCTGGAAAATAATAAGGCCGCAATTGAAGACATAAAGGAAGAAGACTGGTTTAAAGATTGGGTGTTACAATCGGGCGATTATCTCATTGCACGTTTACCACGAGCCGGAGCAATACGTTTTATTGTCAATAATCATATTGTTCATCATCGTGGTCAGTTGACGGTTTATTTGCGATTATTGGATATTGCTGTCCCGGGCTTATATGGACCATCGGCAGACGAAGCAATGCCTAGTTAATGTTGTAATGTAATTATATAGGTATAAAAAAAGGGAATCAAATTTGATTCCCTTTTTTTATATGTTCGATGGTCTAATTATTTAGCCAATTCTTCTGCGATTGCTTTTCCAATTTCAGCCGGAGACTCAACAACACGAATACCACACTCACGCATGATTTTCATTTTTGCTGCAGCAGTGTCATCTGCACCACCTACAATTGCACCAGCGTGTCCCATACGACGTCCTGGAGGCGCTGTTTGACCTGCGATAAATCCAACAACAGGTTTGGTACCATGTTCTTTGATCCAACGAGCAGCTTCAGCTTCCATTCCACCGCCGATTTCACCAATCATGATGATCGCTTCAGTTTCAGGGTCGTTCATTAATAATTCAACAGCTTCTTTCGTTGTCGTACCAATGATAGGGTCACCACCAATTCCGATTGCTGTTGTGATACCTAATCCTGCTTTTACAGTTTGATCTACGGCTTCGTAAGTTAAAGTTCCTGATTTAGAAACAACACCCACATTACCTTTTTTGAAGATAAATCCTGGCATGATACCGATTTTAGCTTCACCTGCAGTGATGATACCTGGGCAGTTAGGACCGATCAAACGAGAGTTTTTGTCGCTCAAGTAAGATTTTACTTGGATCATATCTTTTGTTGGGATACCTTCTGTAATACAAACAATCACTTCGATACCAGCCGCGGCAGCTTCCATGATCGCATCTGCAGCAAATGCTGGAGGTACAAAAATAATAGAAACATTAGCTCCTGTAGCGTCTACTGCATCTTGCACAGTATTGAATACAGGACGGTCTAAGTGTTGTTGACCACCTTTACCAGGAGTAACACCACCAACTACATTTGTTCCGTACTCAATCATTTGAGTAGCATGGTAAGTACCTTCGTTTCCAGTGAAACCTTGAACGATTACTTTTGAATCTTTATTAACTAATACACTCATTTCTTCTTTAAATTTTGCACACAAATCTACTATTTTGCTTTCTAAAATGGAAGCAATGTGAATAGGAATGTGACCTTTATTGATAAATTTTTAATTGAAATTGCGTTTTTGGATAAAATCCCAAAGAATAATGCCAATTGCGACAGATACATTTAAGGAATGTTTAGTCCCGTATTGAGGGATTTCGATGCAGGTATCGATTTTTTCCATGACATCCTCATCGACTCCATTAACCTCATTTCCAAAAATCAGCGCATACTTTTTGTCATTTTCTGGTTCAAACTGATGTAGCATAACGCTATCATCTGCTTGCTCGATGGCAATAATGACATAGCCTTCAGTCCTAAGCTGATCTACAACAGCTGAGGTATCTCTGTGGTATTCCCAAGCGACCGATTGGGTTGCCCCGAGGGCGGTCTTTTCGATTTCGCGATGGGGAGGTGTGCCGGTAATGCCACACAGGTATATTTTTTCAATAGCAAATCCGTCTGCAGTACGGAAGGCCGAGCCCACATTATGCATGCTCCGTACATTGTCCATAACGATTGTGATAGGAGTTTTCTCTTGTTTTTTAAACGATTCAACATCTGTACGTTGAAGTTCATCCATCGATAATTTTTGCATGTCGCAAATATACTAAACCTAAAAAATAAAATAGATTTTGAATATTGAAAATAAGGTGTTATTTTTGCAGTCCGAATTACAAGAAAAAAATTGAATAAAAATTAGCTAAAAAAAATGGCAAATCATAAATCAGCGATCAAAAGAATTAGAGCAAACGCTACTAAACGTTTAAGAAACCGTTACCAAGCAAAAACTACACGTAACGCAATCAAAAAATTACGTCACACTACTTCTGCAGAAGAAGCAAAAACATTGTTACCACGCGTAATTTCTATGCTTGATCGTTTGGCAAAGAAAAATGTGATCCACAAGAAAAAAGCTTCTAACAACAAATCGAAGTTAACAAAATTTGTTAACGGTTTAGCGTAAGCTTTTCGTATAGATATAGAGGGGTACAGCTCGCTGTATCCCTTTTCTTTATGTTATATACTTTGGATTTCTCTTTCCAAGCGAATAGTAAATAAAAAAGCATCGAATACCGATGCTTTTTTATTTTAAAACTGAAATTTGCAGTGTATTTATTGCTGTAAATTTGGAAGTAGCTCTGCGATGACCTTTTTCAATTTGTTGGGATCTTTCATGTAAGGTTCTAAATCGTAAAGTTCCACTTTTTTGAAATCAATGGGATGGCTCTCACTCTGAAGTGAAATAGTACCCTTGTTTAAAAGCTGTCCATCTTTCTTCACTTTGGGATCGAAACCACTTACATTGCCGCCACCAATTTGGGGTTTAGTATACTGTAATACGACCTTGTTTTCAAGGATATGTTGCACAAGAGAGTCTCCCAACACCAAGAAATCAGCAGTTACCCATTGATCTCCAGCATAGGTTTTTGATGTTGAGCTGATGCAATGTGGTGTGAATAGTTTATTATCGATCACAACGTTTGTGCCTGGTGTACAAAGATTACTTGTGGCCCGTTCGTCCTTGCCATTTCCACCCAGCAGTTGCCCTTCGATAGATATTGGAAAGTCTTGATCCACACCCATGGTATTAGGATCCTGTCCATGTAGCATGGCTCCGCTATTACGCCAAGCCCAACCTTCTCCACCATTTACCTGTTCACCGACAAATCTGTAAGTGACGCGCAACAAATACGCTGAGAACTCTTTATTGTAGAACAGATGGCCATACTGAAAATTGAAATTATCATAACCATCATATCTTACCTTGAGTAAACCGTCTTCTACACGAAATGTATTTTTATAATTTTCGCCAACTTTGTGGTTTCTGATTTTTGGAGTCCAGTTCTTCAAATCTTTCCCATTAAATAACTGAATGGGTTTGGGTTTCTTATCTTGAGATTTGGCAAATAAAGAAGTGCTAAGCAATAGGATTCCAGCACTGTAAATGATATGTTTGAATTTCATCCTGAATTAGGTTTATTGACCTAAATTAGGCAAACATTTTTAAATAAGCAATTCTTTTTGTTTCACATATTCGCTTGGACGGATGCCGACGACCTTATTGAATGTGTTACTAAATGTGGGAAGGCTATTGTATCCAACTTTGAGCGCAACTTCATTTACGCTTAGTTTTTCGTCTAAAAGGAGCTTAAGTGCGGTCAGCATTCTGAGGATCGTGTAGTATTGGATAAAAGACATATTTAATTCCTTTTGAAATAGTCTAGCCAATGTGCGTTCACTAATGTTAAATAATCCGGCAAGTTTTTTAAAGCTGACATTTTCCTCTATATTTTCTTCGAGGTAAGTGACAATATCCTTTAATTTCTGATGACTAGGATAGGGTAAGGCTAATGGAAGCTCATGCAGCGATAGTTCCGGCAGGATAAGCTTGAATGCTGTAGCGATACTATATTTAGGTTCTTCGACCGGAAAGATATTGCCATTCCAGCGGTTGGTAAACATAATCAGCTCTATCAAAAGATCATTTACTGGATAAATCCCCATTTTACTGTAGAAGGGGGCGTCATTAGCGGCTTTGGGAAAATATAAATTACGCATAACGACCTCAGGGGTACTTGGATGAATACTATGTTTTATGCCAGCAGGAATCCACAAATAATGACGGGCAGGTAGGAAATACGATTTTTCCTCTGTTTTAACAAATACGACACCGCCTTCTGTATATAGAAATTGATCCTTATCATGGCAATGTTCGGAAATATGGTTCTCTGCTATAATAGCGTGGTGACAGTAAATGCTATCTTCAAATGAGTCTACTTCCGTCATATAATAACGGTTGACATATTTGGCATCTGTACTTATATCTTGTGTATTCATTTTAACCTATAATACGATGTCACAAAGGTAAGACTTTTTTACTAGACCCCACCTTTACTTCTTGAAAGTGAGTGTATGCTTATGTTAAAATGGCAATTAATCGACTAGCGAGTTAGTCTTTACTTACTTTGGTTTTATTTTTATTGTTGTAAGTTGTTTGTTTTCAGTGTGATATATATTATACATGCGTGTGATATAAACTATTTTTTTATTATGATTTGTTGTATATTTTTGATTTGTAGTGCGTTGCGTATTTTTAGTCACCTTTGGATAATTTTGTGTCAAATGATAATAAATATGCAGTTGAAAAAAGTGCTAAAATTGTTTGGTTAAGAGGTTGCAAATTATAGCAAAGAACTTTTCAACGAAGGGAAATATATAGATTTCAATTTCTTAAGTTTACAATAATGGAATAAAATCAAACTATAAAAATATGGCTTACGAAAGAATAAAAGTTCAAAGCTTACATGATAAAGTGATTACAGCAGAAGAAGCTGCTAAACTATTTCAAAACGGAATGGTCGTTGGGTCGAGTGGTTTTACCAAGGCTGGAGACAGTAAGGTGGTGTTACCTGCCTTGGCTGAACGTGCAAAAGTGGATCCATTGAAAATAACCTTGATTACTGGGGCTTCGTTGGGACACGGAACGGACGGTAAATTGGCGGAAGCGGGAGCATTATCCAAGCGGATGCCCTTTCAGGTGGATCGTATTTTACGTCATAAAATTAATGCTGGAGATGTGTTGTTTATTGATCAGCATCTAAGCGAAACGGCCGAATTGCTGCACAATAAGAATTTGCCTCAGGTGGATATTGCTGTTTTGGAAGTAGCAGCAATAGAATCGGATGGAAGTATTGTTCCAACGACTTCTGTGGGAAATTCGGCAACTTTTGCTGCATTGGCTAAGCAGGTTATTTTGGAAGTCAATACTGCGATACCGGTGACTATTAAAGGAATACATGATATTTACCAAGCCGAAGATTACCCTCGGCGTAATGTTATTCCAATCGTAGCTCCAGAAAATAAAATTGGACGTAAAACTATTCCTTTGGACGCGAGCAAGGTGGTGGGAATTGTGTTTACGAATGAGCTTGATAGCCCTGCCGATATTGCTGAACCGGATACCAAAACAACAGCGATAGCGAAGCATATTTTGCAGTTTTTCGAAAATGAGGTAGCGCTAGGCCATTTGTCAGAAAGCTTGATGCCACTTCAAGCGGGTATTGGAAAAGTAGCTAACGCTGTTCTGACGGGATTTATACATAGTAAGTTCCGTAATCTAACGATGTTTTCTGAAGTGTTGCAAGATAGCACCTTTGACCTTATCGATGCCGGAAAACTGGATTTTGCTTCTGCTTCTTCAATTACTGTTTCCGAAGAGTGTTATTCAAGAGTGTTCGATCATTTGGATCGATACCGTGATAAAATTGTATTGCGCCCACAGAATATTTCCAATACACCTGGACTGATCAAACGTTTGGGGATTATAGCAATTAATACAGCCATAGAGTTTGATATTTATGGAAACGTAAATTCTACCCATACTTCAGGAACAAATATCATGAACGGTATCGGCGGGTCGGGTGACTTTGCACGCAATGCTTATTTGAGCATCTTTGTCACACAGGCGGCCTCTAAAGGAGATGCAATTTCTCATATTGTTCCTATGGTTTCCCATGTGGATCATACCGAACATGATGTCGATATTTTGGTAACAGATTATGGCTTGGCAGATTTACGTGGTTTAGCGCCTCGCGAGCGAGCGAAAGTAATTATAGCGAACTGTGTACATCCCGATTACAAAGAGCAGCTATTAGATTATTATAACCGCGCTTGTGAGAGAGGGGGGCATACACCACATTTGTTAGAGGAGGCTTTTAGCTGGCATATCAACCTTCGTGAAAAAGGAACAATGAAAAAAGACCAATAACCGAGGGCGTGGTTACATATGGACTAAAGGTTTATAGAAAGGCGAGGTTTAATTGTAGACTTCGCCTTTCCTGCTGTATAGTTCTTTCTTGATGTATAATTATCGCAAAGAAAATCACGCATTCATTTCATTGATTAAGATGAATCGTCGTATCCTCCTGCCGATTCTGTTTAGTCCTCAAGTTGTGGCGATTGAGACCAATCGTAATTTTTGTCCGAAACCATTGTTTGGTTTCTGGCGATTCAATTGCTTTACTGTAGCAAGCAACAAGATCGGGATGGAATTTTGCTATTGTTTTGGCTCCCCAGCCAATTCCCTTTTTTACATGAAAATCTGTTGTGTTTGACAATGAAATCAGTAGCTTCAATAAAATGTTTACGTATGTGGCTGATAGGCCTTTTTTTACGGCATAATGTGTAGCTACACCAATTGTTCGGACAATCCATTTGTCAGAATGATGAGCTAATTCTTCTAATAGAGGTATTGCTTTTTTAGGCAAAGTCAACAGTGCATGACCAAGTACGCGTTCGCCGATGATATCACAGACGTACCATTGATTACCTATGGTTATATAGGTACAGGCTTTATGGATGGATTGTTCGAAGTGTTCGGGGAGACGTTGCTGGAGAATTATTCCCGTTAAAACATAACTTCCCATTTCTGTTGTTGCAATGAGACGATCTGTCAAGTGTAACTGCTCGGTTTCAGGTACGAATAGCATAATTTCCCTGGCCGCAAACTCCAGAAGGGGAAAACGAACTTTCTTTTTCAGTAAACACGCTTGTAAGCTTAACATAAAGGATTCTATACCGGATTGCTGTCCTTGCTGTTTCGCCGCTGCGACAATTTCTCGGATCTGTACTTTACTGGTAATTTTGTCCATGGCAGTGCTCAAATCCCTATTGTTGATCTTTATAAATATTCCAATAATTAAAGTCTGTCATTGGAGCATCCGTTATTCCAATAGCTCGGCCCATTGTAACGATCTGTCCCCTGTGATATGTTCCGTGGAGGATCAGCTGTTGTATGTATTCATACTTCGTGAAGTCGCATTGAAACCATGGTGATTCCACTTTGATATTTTTTTCAAGATCCAACTCGGTTAGCCTGTGTATGTAATCCACGAGTTGAGCTGAACTTCTTTGTAGTGCTTCAAATATTTCTTCTTTTGTGGCTCGCTTTTTCTCAAAATCAAAATCATTGCTTTCCGCAATGTGGCTCCACCAATATTCCTGTGTCTGCAAGATGTGATTTAAGGTCTTCAAAATGGTCGGGAAACTTGAAGGTACCTCTTGGTTAAGTTGGTCATCTGATTTATCAGCCAACCAATTGATGTATTTATTGACGACCCAGTTGTTATATTCAGCACTTTTTGTGATTAAGGTTTTTAAACTCATAATTTTAATCTATAGTATGGTGTTAAATGAAATATTTACTAAATATAAATCCTTTTTGGAATGAATTTACATTAAATTTTATAGTAGATAGCTTGTTTGATAAGCCGCTTTGAAAGTATTTATTTCTTATAAAATTGTGACTGGTACAGGCCTGTCCATTAAGCGTAACTTATTTGAAATAAATAAAAAGTATTCTTCATATTTTTTATATTTATTTTGCAATAGCAGAATGGTTTAGCATTTTGCAGAATGTGTGTGTGGCACCAACAGAAGATTTGACAGCTGCTTGAGCTTGTTGGATTAACCAATTAAAATAAATATGATAAAAGCAACGCATTGTATTCTTTCTCTACTAGCCATGTTGTTTATGAACATGGGAAACGCCCAAGTTAATTATTTGCAGGAATCCAAAAAGGATTTTGATGAACGGATGCATTGGTTTAGGGAAGCAAAGTACGGAATGTTTATTCATTTTGGGCTTTATAGTCAACTTGGAGGGATGTATAATGGGGATTCAACCAAGGGATATGCCGAATGGATACAATCGGAAATGAATATTCCGAAGGCAGCATATTCGGAACTGATCAACACCTGGAATCCTAAGGACTTCAATGCGGATCGTATTGTTCAATTGGCTAAGGATGCTGGAATGAAATATATCGTCCTGACGACCAAACATCATGAGGGGTTTTGTCTGTGGGATTCCCCCTATACAGATTATGATATCGCTTCGACGCCAATGAAAGGAAGAGATCTCGTGCGGGAGTTGTCCATAGCTTGTAAGAAAGCTGGGATTAGATTTGGTACCTACTACAGTATTATCGACTGGCATCACGATTCGCAATATGTTGATCCCAATGGTAAAGGCGACTGGGGCCAGATTCTCATTAAGCCGGAACAGAAAGCCGCTTATATTCAATACATGAAAAATCAATTGAAAGAATTGGTTGTTAAGTATGATACTGACATCCTGTGGTTTGATGGGGACTGGGTGAATTGGTGGGATATGGCCGCGGGAGAAGATCTTTATCAATATCTACGCAAATTAAAACCCACTCTAATCATTAATAACCGCGTAGCAAAGCGGGATCAATTTAAGCGTGATTTTGGAACGCCTGAACAAGAACATCCTGGAACGTTACTGGATTACGATTGGGAAGCCTGTTATACCTTGAATAATTCTTGGGGATATAAAAAATCAGATAATAATTGGAATTCTCCTACAGAAGTAAATACTAAGCTGCGCGAGATAAATGAAAAAGGCGGGAATTTGCTGCTCAATATTGGACCTGATGCTAACGGAAATGTGCCGGCTGCCAGTAAAGAAATTTTGTTGAAAGCAGCAGCAGAGCGAAAAAAGAACTAATCTGAGCGAATTTGCTGTTTATTGACTTATAGACCTTACTATATAGCTGGTTTATAGTTGATATAATCCAGCTAATATTATATGAACGATTAAAATTATGAAGATATCTTGTATGTTATTTCCAAAATTATTATTTATTGGCCTTACCGGTGTCGCTTCACTTAGCGTGCATGGGCAACAGTCTGGCTCGGTAAAACGTATTTACATCAGTACAAAAGGAAGTGATAGAAACCAAGGAACCATGGGCAGTCCCTATGCCACAGCTGAAGCCGCACTGCGATCGGTAGAAAAACAGAAACAAGGAAAAAATACACCAGACATCGAAATCATCTTTATGGCGGGCACCTACCAGCTGGATAAACCGATTGAATTGTCTGCCGGGGTATCGGGCACAAGAAGACAACCCTTGCGGATCAAAGCTGAGGAAGGAGCACAAGTTACGCTGAGTGGTGCCAAATCGCTTAACCTCAAATGGAAACAAGGCGATCATGGTATTTGGGAGGCTAAGGTCCCAAGAGGAGTAAACTTCCAAAGTCTATATGCAAATGATAAGCATCTTGTCCGGGCACGTTATCCAAACTACGATCCTACAGTCTTGCCATTTCAAGGTTATGCTGCAGATGCATTAAGTCCCGAACGTGTAGCAACCTGGAAGAACCCTAAGGGGGGAATTGTACATGCTTTGCATGCTGGTCGCTGGGGAGGGTTCCATTATCAGATTACAGGAAAAGACGGATTATCAACTGTTACACTTGAAGGTGGACAGCAAAATAATCGTCCCAGCAAAATGCACGAGACCTATCGCTTTGTAGAAAATATCTTTGAAGAACTCGATACCTTTCAGGAGTGGTATTTGGATGTGGAGAAGGCACGCTTATATTATATGCCTGCTAAAGGAATTAATCCCAACCAGCTGAAGTTTGTAGCGCCACAATTGGAAAATCTAATCTATCTTTCAGGTTCATCTTTCAGGCCAGTGCATGATATTGAGGTTAGTGGCCTTCGCTTCATGTATACTGCTCCTACCTTTATGAAAACAAGCGAACCACTCTTACGTAGTGATTGGACGATCTATCGACAGGGAGCAGTAAAGATTGAAGGTGCGGAAAACTGTATCTTCCGCGCGAATGATTTTATCGCTTTGGGCGGCAATGCAATATTTGTTAATAATTACAATCGCGGGGTCAAAATCGAAGGCAACCGGATTGAACAGATCGGTGCCGGAGCGATCAATTTTGTAGGAGATTCAGCGGCAGTACGCTCACCGGAATTTCGATATGAAAAATTTGTCCCATTTGACCAAATGGATACCATCAAAGGGCCAAAAACCAATAATTACCCCATGGACTGTGAGGCAAGTGACAATCTGATCCATGACATTGGCTTGATCGAAAAACAAGTGGCAGGTGTACAGGTCTCCATGGCTGAATCGCTACGAATTTTGCATAATACCATTTACAATGTTCCTCGAGCAGGTATTAATGTAGGTGATGGGACTTGGGGCGGTCATGAGATCGCTTACAATGATGTTTTTAATACAGTCCTGGAAACCAGCGATCACGGTGCCTTCAACTCATGGGGGCGCGACCGATTTTGGCATCCCAATCGAAAGGAGATGGATGAACTGACGGGGAAACATCCCAATTTAATATTGCTGGACGCAGTCAAAACAACCAAAATTCATGATAATAGATTTCGCTGTGATCACGGTTGGGATATTGATTTGGATGACGGATCTTCCAATTATGAAATTTACAATAACCTTTGTTTAAGTGGAGGACTAAAACTAAGAGAAGGGTTTTATCGCAAAGTGTACAACAACGTGATGATCAACAATGGTTTTCATCCTCATGTATGGTTTCAGCATAGTCACGATGTATTCCGTAATAATATCGTGATGGAGTCCCATCAGGATATACAGGTCAAGTATTGGGGGGAAGAGGTAGACCATAATATTTACGGACGGCAGGATGACCTCGACAAAGATCGAGCAAAATGCATAGAAAAACATGGTCGGTTTATTCAATTGAACTTTACGAATCCCGCACATGGTGATTTCCGGTTGAAAAACTGGAAGGATCAGGATTTTAAAAATTTTGACATGCTGCATTTTGGCGTTACCAGTAAAAAACTTAAAACTCTTGCCGCTAGTCCTGAAATACCTCAGTTGATCCAATCCGAAGCAAAGGAGCAGGGGAGCAGATGGTCCTGGAAGTCGGGGGTATTTAAATCAGTGGAGACTTTGGGGGAGCAGTCGGCCGCAGGCCTACCCGCGATAAACGGCGTGCTGCTGCTCGAGTTGGATGAAAAAGGCAATCTTTACAAAAGCGGTTTGCGTGTCGGCGATGTTGTATTGAATTATCAGGGCGAGAAAATAGATCAATTAATAGACCTGCAACAAGCGATAAAAAAGCATGTACACGCTGACCAGCCGAAGGTGTTCATTTTTAGAAACCAACAGCAGCAGGAATTAACCCTGCAGCTGTAGTAAATTTTCTATGGACTTATTGAAATATAGCATTGTACTTTGGTTTGTTGACATGCGATATAGCTATTGTGAGCAATTAGCAGTAAAACATGGCAGTTGTGATAGATCGATCATCTTATGACGATATTATTTTTTTGTTTATAATTTTTATTTCCATTGGGACTATTGAGCATCTTGGTCGTCATTATAACAGTGTGTTATCATTTACTGGGGTAGACACATGATATTAAATTCTTATTCGTATTAATTGATGTATAAGGCTGTACAGCACATGAGTGCTGGCAGCCTTATTGATTTAACTGTGCAATGGGTTTGACCAAAGGTAATCGCCGAACGATGAGCGAGGAAGTGAAGGTACAACACGGGTATTACAGCGAGGGGAGTCTTTGTGAGTATGGGATGGTTGAAACAAATTTCTTAAACTGGTTTAAGTTTGGACTGTTTTTGTTCTTTTAAATTTGGTTTATATCGTTTATACCCTATTTATATAATTCATACCATGTATAGTCAACTTTTTGTACGTTTAGCTGTATCTACAGCGTTTCTGTCTGCTGTCGCAGATCGTTTGGGGCTGTGGGGGGTACCGGGGGCATCACATGTTTCCTGGGGAAATTGGGCCAATTTTGTAGCCTATTCAAATACCCTTAATTTTTTTGTGCCTGAAACTTTCGGTAATATACTTGCTATCGGCGCAACATTATTAGAGGTTGTCTTAGCAATCCTATTGTTGATCGGCTATAAACTGCGTTTTACTGCATTCGTTGCCGGGATTCTACTGATCTGCTTTGGGGTGGTGATGACCCTCTCGTTAGGAATTAAATCGACGTTCGATTATTCGGTCTGGGTAGGAGCGGCTGCCTGTTTTCTACTGCGGACTGCCGATCACTTTCCCATTAGCATAGACCGGTATATTGAACTTCGAAAAAAGTAAATGGATGGGTAACTGAAGGGTCGAAGATTTGATCGTCTTAGAAATACGTTTTAAAAAGCATAAAAAATGCCGTCAAACAAAGGAGTTTAACGGCATTTTTTTGATTACATTTCCTTTAAATTTACCTCTTTCTTTTCACCGTCTTTGTCAATGGTGACGTGCTTTTCAACATTGGCTTTGTCGACATAGGATGATCTTGCCGTACCATAATTTGTCGTGGAGCCTGTATAACCCCAATAGTTATAATAATTGGTGTAGCCTGATACATAGGAATAGTTGTAAGAATTGGTAAAATCGAAGCTCGCCATAATCACGTATGCACCTGGCATGAGATCTGCAAATTCGAAATGCCCCTCATCATCATACACCTTTGCTTTTTTAATAGCATAGCCAAAATCGGGATCCAATGGAACTTCCTGCACCTTTTTCTGTTTTCGGATCTTTTTATTGACTTCCAGCCATTCTTCGTAATAGGCGGAGTTGGCGAAGAGCGTAATTTCTGTACCTTTTGGGGCATATTGCTTTTTGGCGGTATTCACGAGTCCGCCAAGTTTTTTTCCGGAGCTAGATCGAGCGTAAGCCGTTCCGATAATAACACTGTTACCCTGGGAAATCTGTTGGGCAGCCTGTTCTTTGTTAAATCTATTTTTAATAGGTTGATAGTCCAGTTCTTCGTTTACGGTAATTTCCCATTTGCCGTTTCCCATGGACATTTCCCTTTGCCATAATCGGCGATCTTTCTTATCGATGACATAATTATAGATGGCTCCGGTACTTTCTTCTAAAAGTGTAACCAGCCAACTGTCGTGTTTACCTGTTTTTGGGGAGCTATAACTGTAGCTTTTTACTTCCTTGATGGTATAGTCTTCGACGAAAATGTCCGAATCACTATTATAATAAAATTGCGGGATGCGCGCTTTATACCCTAGGTCTAAAGGGAGAGTTGAAATCAGGTGATCTGTCCAGTTAAAATCCACAAAAGGTCTAGTTGGCTGTAAGTTGATCTTTTTTTCCTTTTTCGTTTTCTTCGAATAATAATTACCTGTAATTGTTTCTCCAAAGTTGAGGTTTACTTTTGTTTCCTTGCCATCGCTAGAATAGCTGATAGACCGAAGTGTTTTTGCGTCGGCAGTCGTCGTGCGTATCGAAGTCCAGGCATTGTCTTTCGGAACATAGGTATTGGTTAAGGTCAGCTGATTGTTGGCCGCTACAATATCGTAGGTCAGTGATCCTTGTTTGTCCCAATTGTTGTCTTTAACATAATAGACCGTATACAGTGATTTTTCTGGTTTTATATAGTTGGTATTGATATCGCTGCTCCCAGGGGTGACGGTCTTTTGACATAATCCTACGGCTGGAAGTAAACCTACTCCCAATACAAAGGCATATAATTTCATATATGTAAACTATAGTTAATGAAAAAACAAGTTGTTTTCTTGTTCGATTTATTTATCTAAGGTAATAAAAAAGTTTTTTATTTTTTTGCTGGGGATCGCTTCTTCACATAGGCTGATGCTATAGCGGAAATTTGACCTCAGAGCATTTTGGAGCTTGTTTGAATGTTGATGATATACTAGAGCGAAAAGTAAAACGGAGGTATTCCTACCTCCGTCGTTGTGCTCTTTTGAGCACCATTGATGATTAGAAAAAAAATCTTTGTGATGATGGTCAATAATTATCTTCAGCTTCCTTTTCTTTGTCGATGATAGAAGAGCGCATCCGGTAGACATTCATTTCACCCAGATGGGTATAACTTTTCCCGCCGTTTTTAAGGATCATTAACCGGAAAAATTTGGCCTTATAGTTTTTATCGAAAGCCAAACTTTGCTCTTCAGCTACATTTGATGTGGAAAGATTATCCCTTGATGTAAACACTCTTGTCCACTGCTGGCCGTCTGAACTTATTTCTATTCCCCATTGTTTCGGACGTCCGGCTTCGTCGCTATTGTTTTGTCTGAAGAAGTACTTTATGGCGCCAATCTCTTCTTCTTGGGGAAAATTTAATTGGATCCAGTGCGGAAGAGGGGCTGTATTTGCAGACCATGCTGTATGCCAATATGTATTCTTATCGCCGTCAAATAAATTCTTTTTGGGTCCCTCGCTGTTTTCCTGCGTGTAGGTTTCTACCATATTATCGGTCACCTGTATTTTAGTTAACTCGTTCGGGAAATAGGTCACTTCCGAAGGCCTGACAATTGGCCGAACACTATTGCTGCTTATGATATCTCCCCCAATGCTTGTTTTCTTGTCTTGATTGAACAATTGGACGTTGAAGACATATTCATATTTGTTGATCAATCCGTCGATCCGCATGGTGTCGGCAAAAGAACTTATATTGATTTTATAGATTTTATCGGGATCTTTTGATCCCACTTTTTTATATGTGATCTGTCCATAAAGATAATTGTTATCTGAAGGAAGTTTCCATTTCAGGAGAGTTCCGCCAATACGTGGTTCAGCTTCAATCGAAACCAGTTGTGGTGGCTTGGTCATTTTTATTTCGTCTTTTTTACACGCTATAGCTAAAAAGAGTAGAGCGAATATTCCGATATTGTATTTCATCTTGTGCAATTCATTAAATTAATTAATAACCGGGATTTTGTACCAATTCCTCGTTTTTATTGATCTCTTCCTGTGGTATAGGCATTAAATAATTACGCTGACTAAAACTACGTGGAAAAACGACCGTTGTTATTTTGAAAAATTCTGTATCGGTAGCTCCTTGTATATTCATTCCTTTCGCCTGTTGGTTGAGGTATTGATCGGCGATCATCCAACGTCTTAAATCCCAGAAGCGATGGCCTTCCAAGTAAAGTTCAATAGTACGTTCTTGTCTGACGATGGAACGTAGTGTTGCCTGATTCGTTGCCCCGCCAATTGGAGCCCATGCGACATCAATTGTTGGGATGCCCGCACGGACCCGAACGCGGTCAATATATTGTTTGGCCGTATTCAGATCCTGACCGTATTCGATCAGCGCCTCCGCGTAGTTCAGGTACAATTCTGCTAGACGTATCACAGGCCATGGATAATTGACGGAGACCTGCAATCTGCTTTGGTTCAATTCAGGTGCAATACCTTTTTTGTTGAGATATCCTGTTGGTGAGTAGTTATTAGACCGTCCTTGGATGCCGCAATTGTCATTTTTCCGAAACTGAACTAGGATTTGATTGGCACTTCCTCTAACCACTTCATAGTAGCTGTTGTGATATGCAATCCATGCATTAAAGCGTGGTTCTCTATTTAGATTTAACGATAATGTATTGCCATTCGGCGTACTTGTTATACCGTATCGTCCATTGTAGTCATAATTGGGGTCTTTGTCAATCGGTAAACCATTTTTACTATAAAACGATTCGATCAGAGCGAGGGTCGGGGATACACCGTTATACGACTCACCTTGTGCGCCGCTAAGAAAGGGAGTAGATTTATTTTGAAAATCGTAGAGACCTTCCCGACGTGTTTCCGCCCAAATCACTTCTTTGGTATTGGCTTTGTCAATAAAAGTAAGGCGTAAGTCCTTTTCAATAGGATTAGCTGGTAGTACGGTATTGTAGGTGCTGTTTTTATACAGTGAAGCCCCACTTTGTTCAGCTGCATCAATGGCTTCTTTAGCCGCTAGGGCTGCACGGCGCCATTTTTCTTTGTCGAAGGTAGTACTGATCAATGCTGTGCCATCCAAATTTTTGAAATTGGCATAGAAGCTCTGTTTATCACCTCCACCGCCATTAAAGAGCGGTGATGCTGCATAAAGCAATACCCTAGCCTTTAGCGCTTTGGCAATAACCGAGGAAGCACGACCCCACTCATCCGCAGCACGAAGAGCAGGTAACTGTCCAGCTGTCTCATCCAGCTTTTTGATAATAAAATCAACGCAGGCATCATAAGTCGAACGTTTGGGATACGCTGAAGAAGGGGCATTGACGTCAAACTCTTGGTCTGCAATAACGACTGGACCGTACATCCGGACCAGTAAGAAATGATAAAAGCCGATCAGGAAGTTGGCTTCAGCTTTATATTGTGCCGCCTCCTGTGGATCTATCCCAGGGACTTTATCTACATTGCGAATTAAGATATAGCATTGTCTTATTCCTTTGTAAAGGTTATCCCAGTAGGAAATGACAGGACTTGAGGCCGTATATTGCCCACGGGGAAATCGGGCGAAGGTTTCATGTTCAAAAGCAGTCGTTACCTCGTCAGAAGTCATCAAATCAATGGAAGAGGTCCCTACCCGTGAATTCGGAATCCACGCATAGCAGGAGTACAAATAACCTTTGGCTGAATTTGGATCACGAAAGGCATCTGCTTCGGAAGGACGCTCATCTGGGACGATATCCAAGAATTTGCTGCAGGAAGTGGTGGTCAAAAAAGTCGCGCATGCAAATAATGCAAGGTAGCCTATATATTTTCTTTTCATCTGATAAATCATTTTAAAATTCTACTGATAGTTTTAATCTCGAAGTTGTTCTAATTGAAACGAAGTTGGACTCCGAGATTGAATACTTGCTGTGTCGGATATCCCAAACCATTGCCTCCACCTTGTTCAGGATCCCAAAGTTTGAACTTGGAGAAGGTCAATAGATTATAACCACTTAGAAAAATGCGTGCAAATTTGTGTGAATATCCAATCTCAGCACTTCTGAGTTTTAGGAATGCCCCATTTCTCAGCCAATAAGAAGAAGCTTCGGTATTGTTGAGATTGTCCAATTTGCTCAGCCGTGGGTAAGCAGCAAATATGTTAGGGTTTTCAGGACTCCAGCGGTCCTCGGCAATAAACTGCAATACATTGCGCACACCTTGATTTCCAAATGGATGAAAACCACTGATCATAAAAGAAGTTCTATCAACTCCCTGTAATAAAAAGGAAAAATCAAACTTTTTGTAATTGATAGAAGTGCTCAAACCATAGACGATTTCAGGTGTTGTTGGATAACCCATGCGAACTCTATCATCGCTATTGATCAGATTTAGACCATCGATATCATTGGTTAGATCTTTATATTTGATGTCTCCAGGAGCTACAAAACCGCCTAACTGTTGTAATGGACTGTTGTCTATTTCGGCCTGATCAATAAATAACCGTTCGGCAAGATAGCCTAGGTTTGTGCCAATGGAATACCCGATTTGAGATAGGTTGCGGTATTTGGTAAAGGCCGGTTCATTATTTTTCAGAACGGTATTATGTGCATAAGTAAAGGTTCCACGCATCGATATTCCCCAATCTTTTTCGCTTTTATTCCATTCTAGGGAGAAATCAAATCCCCTATTTCTTACCTCACCAACATTGCCATACACTTTCGTTCCTGCAGTACCAAATACGTTAGGGATTGTTGCCGAACGGTCAACGAAGATATTGGTTCTATCTTCCTGGTATAGGTCGAACACAATATTAAACTTATTGTTAAGAATACCCAGGTCCACACCAATATTTTTCTTCTCTGCAACTTCCCATGAAATCAATGGGTTTGCAAATTGTAGGTATGTAGGGCCTGTATAAGTTGTATTCTGATCGATACCGGTTGTAAACGATGCTCCATCCAATTTGAGGTCTGAAAGATAAGGGAAACGTCCGCCGCCAATCTGATCATTACCAACTTTACCCCAGCTACCTCTAATTTTTAAATTACTGACAGCAGGAAATAAATCGGTAAAAAACTTTTCATTACTGAGTACATAGCCCAAACCAACGGAAGGGAAGAAACCAAAGCGACTCCCAGTGGCAAAGTTTTCGGAACCATTGTAGCCAAAGTTGACTTCCGCAAGATATTTATTGGCGAAGCCATAAGTTGCACGTCCAGTAATACCCTGGCGTCTACGTGGTAGCGAGCTGATTAGATCAGCTGGATTATTGACATTAAAATCGGTAGTATTGTAAAGAAATAATCCCGATACGGTGTGATTGCCGAATGTTCTGTTGTATTCGATGGAAGGCTGAAAATAGATTTCGCGATCACCGCTAGTACCCGTTTCGGTTCCCAGGGAAAGATTTTGTGGCTGCCCCACCATGACTAGATCATAGTTATATCCACCTGCAGGATCGGGAGCATAACTGTTAATCATGTATTGATTGTAACCACTGGTTCTTTTTGTTGTCGTGTTGCTCCAGTTTTTAAAGGAAACCAAGGCTTTAAATTCTAGCCCTTTTGTAATGAAATCAAGTTTTTGAGCACCGTCAATGGTAGTCAATAGGGTACTCTGGAAACCATTTTGATAGCCATTGACCATGCGGGCAAAGGGATTGACAAATCCATTGTTGACTGTACCACCAGCTTTTCCTCCGTATTGAACGTCTCTTCTGTCAATACCGGTAAATGGAAACATAATAGGGAAGTCCACGGGATTAGCATTCATAATGTCGCCAAACACGCTTGGAGCATCCACACCAGCCCCATAGTAATCACGAAGTTGTGCATTGAGCTTTAACGCTATTTTGGTAGTTGAAGTAAGGTTGACATTGATATTGTTCTGAAAGCTATAACGTTTGACAGAGACATTATTGTCAAAAGAGTTGAGGTCAAATTTGCGCAATAAACCGTTGCTAATGTTGCCGGTTGCACTGAGAAAATAACCTATTTTGCTGCCACCACCTTGCACATTTAGATTGAGCTCGTTGTTGATGGTATGGGACTTAAACATTTCATTATACCAGTCAACGTTAGGATATACATAGGGATCCAAGCCTAATCTTGTGCCGTTTATTTTATCTTGGGAATATAAAATTTCACCTGTACCGCGACCTGTAACTGCCTCATTGAACATCTCCATATAACTTACACCATCAACAAATTTTGGGATGGAAGTAGGTCTTGAGATTTGTGATTGTGCACGCGCTGAAATACGAGGTTTATTGAGGTCTTTACCTGTTTTGGTGGTGATAATTAGCACGCCGTTTGCTCCCCTAGTACCAAATACAGCGGTGGCAGTAGCATCTTTAAGGACGGAGAAGCTTTCGATAACTTCTGGTGCCAATGCGTCCAAGTCACCTTTAGAGATTGCTACACCATCCAATAAGATCAGGGGATTGGTAGCTCCGCTAAATGTCGATACACCGCGAATGAAAAAGCTAGCCCCATCTGCACCAGGTTCGCCCGAACGTTGTACCGCGATTACACCCGAAAGTCTTCCGCCCAATGCATTGGAAAGGTTGGCAGTGGGGATGCGTAAGGTTTCCGGTTTTACAGATTCCAATGCGCCCACAACACTGGTTTTTTTCTGTGTTCCGTAACCGACAACAACAACTTCACTTAAGCTCTGATCGGGAGTTAGCTGCACATCAATACGACGTTTGTCGGCAATGGCAATTTCCTGATTGGCATAACCGACATAGGAGAATATTAGTGTTGAATTTGTGGGAACCACAAGAATGTATCTTCCGTTGCCATCTGTTGTTGTCCCGATTGACGGGCTATCTTTAACTTTGACACTAACACCATAAAGATTGTTTCCGTCATTTTTCACCGTGCCCACGATCTCAACATTTCCGTTTTTTTGAACGACGGGGGCGAGGGGCGTTTTTTTTTCTCGGTCCGAAATCACAATAATGCCATTGTCAATTGTAAAGACCAAAGGCTGATGTTCCAATAACTTTTCAAGGGCCTGTTTCAGTGGCTTATTCTGGATATCTATATTTTGAATAGGCCTTACTTTGTCGAGTTGGCTGGTCTTAATGATAAAATCGACGTTTGTCTGTTTTCTGATCTCTTGAAATGCTTCGGACAATGTAATCTGCTTGTGTTTAAGGGTAACATTTTGAGCAGAGGACACATGTGTGAAAAAGATAAATGCTGTTAAGAGGATCACAACTTTTGTAGATGTGTTGCATAATGATCCGATGTATCGCATAGCTTTAATAAAAAAGACAATACAATACTTACTACATAAATAATAATGCATATATTTATAAATTGGTTAACTGGTTTGATGTTGAAATGAATTCTTGTTTTCCAAGTAAAAAATTAGTCGAGAGTGCTGGCAGGCATTTTCGGCTATTTTTTTTGGAAGAAATGTTTAGGCTGGGCTGGTTTCTTTCATAATCTGTGGTTATTAATGTGTGTTATAGTTTATTGCGATATGTACAGTTTATTGTTTCGTATACTATACTTGATGGAACCGGAAAGCTGAAGTGCTCTTAGTACATCGTTTAATCGTTTTTTTCTAGAAATTTGAGCGAAGTAGGTTTCCTGTGAAATGGGACCTTCAAAAATTACTTCAATGTTATACCAGCGCGAAATTTTACGCATGATTTCCTTTAAGTTGTTATTCGAAAAATTGAAATCACCATTTTTCCAATCTAATACTTGATCCAGGTTTACTGATCTTACTGCGATATTTTGATCTGTTAAAGTAGATTGTTGGCCTGGTTTTAGTAAGGTTGTATTGTTTTTGCAACTCACTCTTACGGATCCTTCTGCAAGGGATGTCTGTGTGGAAGATTCGTCATCGTAGGCATTGATATTGAATTTAGTCCCTAAAACTTCGACCTTTTGAAGTGAAGTTTCGACAATAAATGGTTTTTGTTTATTTTTTGAGACTTCAAAGTAGGCTTCACCCGTCAGTTCTACCCGGCGTTCAGAGGCTGAAAATGCGCTTGGATATTTGAGGCTGGAATTTGAGTTTAACCAAACTTTTGTGCCATCAGAAAGGGTTATCTGAAATTGTCCGCCCTTTGGTACATTCAAAAGATTCGTGGCGACGCGTACATCGGTATTTCCCTCAACCGTATAATTAATTCCGCCATTTTCTGTTTTTTCAATTGTTGTGCCGAGCTCTTCAGTTAATTTTCCATTAGCAACATCCTCCAGTACGATCGTTTTACCGGAAGAAAGCACAAGTGTTGCTTTATCGCGACCAGGTTCGATGATAGTAGCTGTATGATCATTGTATGTGCTGCGGTTAAGTAATAAATAAGAGATAGAGATAACCAGTATTATAGCAGCTGCAGCACCTGTAATCTTATACCATGTAGGGCTTTTGATTTTTTGTGGTTGGGAGTCAAGATCAATTTTACTAAAAACACGGTCTAAAATCATCTTGTCTATAAGTTCTTCCTTATCTTGAGATTCAAGTTGGTTCTCGATCATCTGTTCAAGCGCCTGCTTGTTATTCGTATCCTGAAAATATTGAAATAGCTCCGCCGTCTCTTCTCTTGAAGCGCGGTTATTGAGATATCTTTCAAATAATAATTTTATATGTTTTGAATCTTTCACTGATTGGCTATTTATAGATAATACGGAAAATAGGAGCCTGTCCTCTGCTCTGATTTAAAAAAAAAGTAAAAAAATTAAAAGGCTTTAAAATGGGCTGTTTGAATACTGATGGAGGTGATCTGTTTGTCTATAAAAACAGGGAGAGTTTTATTTTTGATTTAACACGGCACTGATAAGAGCAATTAACAGGGACGGTGTAATTTCCTTGCTCAAACAGAAACTCTGAATCTGTTTTGTAGCCTTCACGATATGATCACTGATCGTAGAAGTGGAGATACCTAAGGAGCTACTGACCTCCTCATAGCTTTTCCCTTCAATTTTGCATAAGGTATAAATGAGTTTGCGTTTTGGAGATAAGTTTTCAATAGCTTGATTGACAATTTTTTTAGATTCTTTGTATGCATATTCCTCTTCAATGTGGGAATAGTCTGAAGTTGAAATGGAAATAATCAATTCTTTTAGATTTCGATTTTTGATCTCCTTGTGAAAGAAATCATACACGAGGTGTTTAGCAATAGTGAACAGATAAGACTGAAAGGACTTTTCAGGGTCTATGCCACCGCGCCTCTCCCATAATTTCTGAAATACATCCTGAAGAATTTCTTCTGCACAGGTAGGTACTTTGACTAAGTTCAGTATATGACGGTAAAGTCTAGGGCTATAGCGGTAGTAGAGCACCTCAAATGCCTTATGATTGCTTGACTTAAGAGCGTGCAGTAACGCCAACTCATCATTTTTACATGCCTCCATAATTTAAACTTGTATTTATAACCAAATTCCTCCTGATCGGAATTTAATAATTGGATATCGTACCGTATAGCAGTAGTCTTATCTTAATGATAGCAGATGAATACTACAAGTATACTTCAAGTATACTGTTGGTATACTATTGGTACTCTTCTACAATGTTACCGATTTGTTATTTGGTTTTTATACAATTTTTTTACGCAAACGATTGCTTTAAAAATAAATCATGGTGGAATTTGTCGTTTTTTTTACTACGATCCAATCCATATACATTTTGGAAAATGGTGATTTTTGTTTTTAACTTGATTTTAGATGGGTATCACTATCCATAAGAAGAGTTGCTGGATTAGATTCTGAATAATCTAAACAACATGTTGGTTTATAGGTGTGTAGTCGAGAGAAGTGGATATATCACAATAAGAGGAATTGTATTCCTCTTATTGCATTTCGAAAAATTCCGTTCGCTATTTTTTATTCACTGTATTTACTTCCACTTCGGGTTTCACTTTTAGGGAAATCCGTATAGGCTTTTCCTCCTTAACTTGAATGTCTTTTTGATCTTGATTTGAACTGACATTGGCATTGGCAGAAAGATTGATCCGCTTTGGTTGACGCGGTTGAATATCTTCGACCCATACTTCCTCAATTTTAGGGGCTACTTGCACTTCTTCGGCTATCGGTGAAACTCTTTTTGATGGTGTAGACTCTTTTCGAGGCTCCGCAAATTTGATTCGCTCCACATGTACCTCATCGATTATTTTTGGGGAATTTTGAGGTGGGGCAGGTTTTTTCCGAGGTTCCGGGAAACGTACATTACCTTCCTGTTGAGAAGAAGACCTCTGCTGGGATTTTATTGGTGGAGCCATCTCTTTTGTTGGTGATTTAGGAATTCTTCCACTAGTTTTAGGAGCCTCCGATTGCCGTGATGCAGGCGGTGTTATTGCAGTGTTGGCTGTCGCGGCTTTTTTTGGCGTAGTCGGCGTTGTTTTCTGTGCCTCCACATGTGTTGAAAACAACGTGGATATCGCTACTGTCAGTAATAAAGTAAGCCCAGGCATTAACAAGAGTTTACTTCGGGTTGTTCTTTTTTGTAACATAATTAATCGTTTTTTTGTTGTTAAGAAATTAAAATTACTGGCCGGTAATGTGTTTATATCAGGGGTGGACATGCTCCACTCGATAATTAAATGTTGGTATCTTAACTTTTCATGAATCTTGACTACTGCATCATCTGCAAGGTATTCATGTGTTTGTCGGATCGATTTTTGAATGAGATAAATAAAGGGATTGAACCAAAAAAATATAGCCAAGAGCTGTATAAAAAGTACATCCATTGAATGGCGTTGATTGGCATGGGCCCGTTCGTGCGTTAGAATTGACTGATCAATATCGCCCTGTTGATAGGCCTCTTTGGGAACATAAATTTTTTGAAAAAAAGAAAAAGGTGTTTTTAAACCACGTATGCAATAAATAGACTGTTCATGAGTCGGTGTGGCACTTCGGATATAATACAGGAATTTGCGGTACAACCAAATCTGTTTCAAGAGTAATGCAATGGCGACAATTACATAAACTAGCAGAGCGAGGTTGTACCAATCGACATAATCATTATTGAAGAGTGCTGAATCCGTTGCGGGCTGTGTAATAATCGGTCCGACCGGGATTGTATCGCTGTCTCTGTCATTCAATAAGCTGAAAACATCATATGGGACAGCGATTTGGATCATTGGAATGATGATAGATAAAGGGATAATCCCAAGTAAATAACAGCGGTTGAATAGCAACGACTTCTGATTGCGTAGTACTGACCAATAAATGAGATACAGTAAACCCGAACAGGCTATCAGTTTTCCAATATATAGCATCATGTCTCTTTATTTTTAATTTCGGAATCAATTATATTTTTCAGTTCCTCCAATTGCTCTTTGCTCAGCTGAGATTGTTTAGTGAAAAAAGAAGCAAATTTTAATGCTGAATTGTCGAAGTAGGTTTCTACAATATCATTTACATGTGCTAAGTAATAGTTGTCTTTATCGATTAGTGGATAATACTCCCTCGAATTTCCATAAAGCACATAAGATATCGCCCCCTTTTCAGTCATTCTCTTCAATAATGTAGCAACAGTTGTTGGCGCCGGTTTAGGTTCAGAATACGCTTCCATAAGATCTTTCATAAAAGCTTTTTTCATGTCCCAAATGTAGCCCATCAATTGTTCTTCCGTAGCTGATAATTTATTCATACTACAAATATAGAATATATTCTACATTGTGTAGAATTAAAAAGTGTTAAATAATTTATATTAATTTATTTTGTTGATTTATAGCTGTTTAAATTATTTGTTTTAAGGGTGAGGATGATTTTGCCGTACAATTAGTTGTCAATTCGCATATACAAACGGTAAGTATATACAAATATGAGGGCGAATATGTGCTTGTATTTTTTCAGCTAAGGAATCTGTGGTAGCCTATAGCAGTAGTTTGATACTTAGTTTAGACGGTTAGAAAAGCATTCAAAGTATAAATAAAACAAAATGGAATGTATCGTTATTATATATGGCGTTGGCCCTGTGGTGGGCGACAGTTTTAAAAAAACTTAGGATAAATAATGGCAAAACTTTTTTTAGTACGGCATGGACAATCGCAATGGAATTTGGAAAATCGCTTTACGGGTTGGCAAGATATTGATATTACCGAATTGGGACAACAGGAAGCTCGGCAGGCGGGAAAGGCTTTGGCAAATGAACGAATTGATATAGCTTATACTTCAGCGCTTATGAGAGCACAGCATACATTAAAGATTATTTTACATGAAATGGGCAATCCTTCCGTCCCCATTGTTATAAATGCTGCTTTGAATGAACGTGGTTACGGACAACTTGAGGGCTTGAATAAGGCTGAAACGGCCAAAAAATATGGTGCCGAACAAGTGCATATCTGGCGTAGGTCTTTTGATGTTCCGCCACCAGGAGGGGAAAGTCTTAAAGATACATACGAACGTGTTATTCCATATTATGAACATTTTATAGCACCTAAACTGAAAGAAGGCAAAAATGTACTTGTTGTTGCGCATGGCAATAGCCTTAGGGCACTGATTATGTTTTTGGAACATCTTTCTCCGGAACAAATATTGGAACGGGAGATTGCTACCGGACAACCGATCGAATATCAGGTTGAGGGATAGTATTATACTGATTTCTAGGCTAATCTAATCATTCATGAAATGGTGAAATTGCAGTTGTGAAACAAAAAATCCTGCCATACGAACGATGAGCAGGATTTTTGTTATTTGTATCCGCGTTATACTATTTCAAAACGAATTTAAATCCTAAAGAAAAACGCGATGGTTCGAAATTAGAACCATGAGAAAGATTCCACCAAGGTTTCCAGTCGAAATGCATGGCTAATGGTGCCGAAGGTATTTTGAACTCTAGACCCAAGGCTGGACGGATCGCAAAGTCAGTATGTGTTTTCCCATCTTTCCAGTGGTAGTCGTCATACCAGTCGTCGTGCCATTTACCATAATCAATAAATGAAACTTGTGGACCAACACCAATGTACCATGAAAGACCTCGAGATCCAGGAATACGTTTATTGTATGAATAATCCACACCGATAACAGTAATATTGTCTCCAAATAATACTTGTGCATTTCCGGCGTCATTTCCACCAAAATTGTGTTTTATCTGTGGACCGAATAGCGTTTGACCATCGCCGACGTCTATTCCAAGACCAATGGCTGTCCGATAGGGAGTTTGTGCGTTTGCTTGCTGATGAGCAGCAAATAGTAGCGTAAAAAGTGTTAGAAAAGGTAGAATTACTTTTTTCATGATAATTTAAAAAAATATTAGTTGTGCGTTTTCGATTAGAAAACTTTCGCTGTTCAAACAAATAGTTTGCCAAAGATTTTTTTAATATTTTGATAAACAATAAATGATCTGTAACTGCTTCTTTTTTAATGTCTTTTTTTGTGCATAATCTAAAAATAAAGCCAACCGTTTTTGCTAGCGTGTGTTCTAATCACAGAAAGTCTGTTTTTTTTCAAGGTATAGTTAGTGCGCTGGACTATTTTTTATCGATGAACTATTATTAGATGTTATAAGACAGCATGTAAGATGCTACAAAATACGGAAAATGGAGAAACTACAAATCAATACCGAAAAGATTGAAGAATGGATTGCAGCGGGATATGATGTTCTTCAGGATGGAAAATTAATTAAAGTTGAAGGTAATCTACAGGAATTTCTACAACAGTTTGCTGATGATACAGCAGATGGAGGACCAAAAATATATTTGTTGAAGGAGCTGCTTACCTGGCCAGAGGAAGATTTAAAAAAAATAGAAATGGGTTATGGAACAGATGAAAATACCTGAAGATAAAATTGTACCACTGGATTTTGATTCAGAAGAATTACCTTTTGAAATTCGTGAGCTACGTCCTGTTGTTTTTAAAGAAGAAACATCGTATTGGTGTTTACTGGGGCCCGATCCGCATCAAGGCATTTTCGGAAACGGTGAAACGGCTTTAGATGCATTAGCCGACTGGCTAGAAAATCTGCAGGTACGTTTAAAAACCGGAGACGAAAATGATGAAGTAGCGAATTACGCTCGGGAAAGCCTTAAGGCATCAAATCGTGATGTGTGGTAATATTTTGTATTTATAGCAGAAGTCTTCCAATATACATTGGAAAGAGTCGGTTAGTTGAATATAGTAGGATAATTTCTCAGTCTAATCGGACTCTTACAGCGTACATTAGCTAAATTAACAGTTGGGTTAATTTAATTACCATCTTATGCTCTCGAAACCTAAAAACGAGAGATATGTTGATGAAAAGAAAACTGAACCTTTAAAAATTGACAGTAAAGACAGTTTTATAGCGAATTATCTGAATAAGATCGCATACTTCTTTTATTTAAAAATCAATTTATCTATGTTTGGAGTAACATGTTAAGTCTGTATGTGGCTGACTTTTAACAGTGTTGGTTTTGCATCATAATATATTTTTCAATTTTCAAACATTTTATTTAAATGTTTGAAAATTGAAAAATATATTACTAACTTTATTTTAGATGAACAAAAAGGAACAGGTCAAAGAAAGAATTGGACAGGCGGCCATGGAATGTTTCGAGCGTTATGGATTGGAAAAAACAACCTTGGAAGACATTGCTAAAACTGTGGGATTGAACAAAACGTCTCTTTATTACTATTACAAGAACAAAGAGGATATTTTTATTGAAGTAGCCATACGAGAGGGACAATCTTTTATCGATACATTACAAAAAAGTACATTGAAAAAGAAGGGCGTGGAGAATCAGATTTCTTTTTATTTAGAATCGAGATTGAACTATTATACCAATGTGCTCAATATGAACAGGGTGTCTGTCGAATCACTTGATAAGATTTTACCTCGTTTTTTTGAATTATATGATGCCATGATGGTGCAAGAGAAAGCTTTTCTTACGAAGCTTCTTACGCAAGCCATTGCACATGAAAAATTGGATCTAACAGATCCTGAAAATGTAGCTTCTGTACTTATAAATTTTGCTAATGCATTAAAACATAGTACAGAACAACAGGCAATACTGAAGCGGCAGGTCGAAATTGACTATGCACAAAGTCTTCGGGATACCAAATTTTTAGTCGGCCTAATTTTTAGGGGACTTAGAATCTAATTCTCGATTGTCCATTTAGGAGAATCATGGTGGGTAAGGTGAAGCATTGAAGCGATAATAATACGCTAACCAATATAAACATGAAAAAAATTGCCTTATTAATCCAGATTCTCTGTATCTGTGTGCCATTTAGCTTGTCTGCACAACAGATCATCAATGGGCAGGTCAGTAATAGCTCGACATCCGAGCCGGCCTATGCCGTTTCGATCCACGTAAAAGACGGAAAGGAAGGTACTTTTACAGATGATCGAGGGCGTTTTCAGCTGAAAACAAACAAACCACTACCCATTACGCTCTATATTTCCGCTATTGGATATGAATCGAAAGAAGTTTTGGTGAATAACCTGTCATCGCCTTTGCGTATTTCGTTGAATTTGTCCCCCATTTTGGGGCAGGAGGTTGTTGTTTCTGCAAGTAGAACCGTACAGAGTAAACTATCCGCTCCAGTAACAATTGAGCAAATGAGCAGCAAAGACATTCGTAATGCTGCACAATTAAATTACATGGATATGCTTCAAGGTTTGAGGGGAGTCGATATTACCGTATCCAGTATTGGTTTTACCAGTGTTACAACGCGGGGATTTAATACCAGTGGGAATACCAACTTTACGCAGATCGTAGACGGGATGGATAATCAGGCGCCCGGTCTGAATTTTCCGCTCGGGTCAGTCATCGGGCTAACCCAGCTTGATGTCGATAATATAGAGGTGCTGTCTGGAGCATCTTCGGCCCTGTATGGTTCAAGAGGATTGAATGGTACGATGGTGGCCACAGGCAAAAATCCGTTTAAATATCAAGGATTAAGTGTACTGGTAACTCAAGGTGTAAACCATATTAATCCTAAAAAAAACAATGATCCGGTGCCTACGTCACCTTACTATGATTGGGCTATCCGCTACGCAAAACAAATGGGGAATAAAATTGCTTTCAAGCTCAATGGCCAGTATACACAGGCAAAAGATTGGGTAGCCAACGATGAAACCAACAAAAATGGCCCGGGGACAGCGCTGACAGATCCAAACTATAATGGAGTTAACCTGTATGGTGGAGCGACTTCGACCGATATCAATCCCTTTTTGGAAGGTGCACTGCAGGGAAATCCGGAATTGGCCCCCTTAATCGGACCCTTACTGAAAAATCCGAATTATGTTGCCCGGACTGGATATCCTGAATATGGCTATCTCGATAATAGAGCCAAGCTCTTTAAAATCAATGGTGAATTCCGTTACAAGGTTTCCACAAATATTGAAGCCGTAGCTTCAGCCACTTTTGGTACAGGTAATATTGTGTATACCAACGATACGCGTTATCAGCTGAAAGGATTTAAAGTTGGGCAATATCGGCTGGAACTTCGTGGGGATAAATGGTTTTTCAGAACGTACACAACCCAGGAAAATTCAGGGAGAACACTGGTTGCAGGGCCGACAGCACAATATATCAATGAATCGTGGAAAACAAGTTACGATGGAGGAACAGGTGGCTGGTATCCTGAATATACTGCTGGTCTCTTAAATGCACTTGCTTCGGGTACTTCACTCACAGACGCTCATTTAGCAGCGCGCACGCTAGCCGACCAAGGGCGTGCCGAACTCGGAACACCACTGTTCAATAGACTGAAAGACAGTATCAGCAATACACCAATATCGCAGGGCGGAACGCTGTTCTTGGACCGCAGCAAATTATACAATGCCGAAGCACAATATAATTTCTCCGATCTCGTGAAATTTATGCAGGTGATTGCAGGTGTCAATTGGCGTTTGTACAATCTAAATTCAAAAAATACATTATTCCCAGATAAGGATAAGCCAATTCATGTAAAAGAGTACAGTGCATACCTGCAACTCGCCAAAAAAGTATTGGACGATCGCTTGAATATTGCTACCTCATTCCGTTACGATAAGAATACGTTGTTTGCTCAACCAAAATTAACTTCACGGGCATCACTGGTGTTTGATCTGTTTCATCAGAATTATTTACGCCTTTCTTATCAGAATGCGTATAGTTTCCCCTCCAATATACAAGCTTTACAAAATACCTTAAATGGTTATAATAGCTATTCCTCCGGTGGTTCATCGCTGCTGTTGATCGATAATTATCAGTTTGACCGCTATCCTCCTTATACCTTGGAAAGCGTGCAGAAGTTTCAGCAATCGAACGATCCAACCGTACTTCAGAAATTTAAATTTGATGATATTAAACCGCAGTCGGTTAATGCTTTCGAACTGGGTTATGCAGCTATGTTGGGTAAGCGGGTGATGATCGATGTGTTAGGCTATTTTTCAACTTGGAAGAATTTTATTGGCTATGCCAATGTTGCTAGTACTCCTGGAAGCAATGATTACAATGCGTTTAAAGATCATGCAACCTATGTGCAGTATAATATCGCCTTTAATGGCGGAGAGACCGTAAATACCTATGGATACGCCGCGAGTCTTAGTTTGGATCTAGGTCGGAATTTTGTAACCAAGGCCAATTATTATTCTGACTACCTAAAAAATAAAAACAATAGTCAAATTAACAACTTCAATACACCACACTATCACTTTAATTTTGAATTCGCGAATAGTGGCTTTGGAAAAAAACAAGTTTGGTCGTTTAGTACTTCCTTACGCTATAAACCGGGCTACTATTATGTCGTGTCTGGGGGGCTTGCCGCAGGCCAAGTGCCAAGCTCGGCGGTGATCGATGCACAAGTGAGCTATAAGTTTGTTAAGGCTCGTTCCGGAATTCGCATTGGCGGAACCAATATTACAAACAAATACTATTCTACAGGTATTGCTAATCCACGTATAGGTGCAGTATATTATGTCACTTATGCTTATAATATTTTCTAATCAAAATTAAATAAATCAGACCATGAAAAGATATCTAAAACAATTGATCGGTATTGCGGTCACAGCTCTCTTGATGTACAGTTGTGCCGACCAATCGAAAGACAGTTACAAAGTCCTAACGTTTACTCCTGGACAGGAAGAGGCAATTGAGGAAGCTTTCCTCTCCATTAAAGATAGCACCAACATCGTGCTAAAAGCCGGGAAATACTCCTTCGATAATTTGAGTATCGCACAAGTAAATCATATTAAAATTGAAGGTGAGGGCTATGATAAGACAATTATTGATTTTTCCGGTCAGACACAGGGGGGAGAGGGAATACGGGTTACCGATGTGAAAGGTTTAACGATTGGAAATATGACCATTCGTGATTCAAAAGGAGATCTGTTGAAGATAAACAATAGTCAAGACGTTGTCATTTCAAACCTTCATAGTATATGGAGCTCGGCCGATTCTACGAGTGGTGGATATGGGATTTATCCTGTGCTCTGTAAGAATGTGCTTGTCGAGAATTGTTATGCCGAAGGGGCTTCAGATGCTGGTATTTATGTGGGACAGACAAAAGGTGTTATTGTGCGTAAATGCAAGGCAACGAAAAATGTGGCTGGATGTGAAATTGAAAATACAACAGATGCTGAAGTTTATGATAATGAATTCTATGGAAATACAGCCGGATTTCTGATTTTTGATCTGCCTGAACTTTCACAGCGGGGTGGAAGAGTAAAGGCGTATCACAATAAAATCTATGCTAATAATTTTAAAAATTTTGCCAAAGGTGGGAGCTTCGGAACTTTCTGGGGGGTAGGGAATGCATCACCGGGAAGTGGTATCATTATTCTCTCGACATCAAATATCGAAATTTACGATAACGTTATCGAACAAAACAATACCTCTGCGATTACGATCGCTTCAGGCTTTGCAGTCGATGAAAAAGCTGGAGAACGAATCAATGCAAATTACTCTCCAATACCCACACATGTTAAAATTTATAGAAACACCATTAAGATGGGGGATAAATTCCCGCAAGCAGCATATGATCATCGTATCGGTCAATTGATTATTGCTACCGAAGCCCAGTTAAATAGCGTTGAGCCGGATCGAAAAAATAAGCGAATTCCAGCCATATTGTATGATGGTATCACCAGTAATGTGATCACGAATGGTCGCACTCAAAACCCAGATTCCATCTGTATCAATCAGCCGGGTGAGAATATGTTTGTAGCCGCAGATTTTAGTCACGCAGGTCAACCAGCGAAGTGGAAACCCTCAAGTAATGTACAACCTTTTCAATGCAATTAACCGTGAAACCAACAAAATTTGCCCTCGTCTGTACCGGAATATTGAGCGTGATCCTGCTAGTGCTGCAACAGAGCTGTCGGCAGGGACAAAAGAAATCATCAGACCATGGGGTTGTTTCTTTTGAATTTAAAGAACGACTGTCCGAATACGGCTTTTTTACTGGAAAACTAAATCAATTAATCGCAAGAGCCGATATCTTGGGCTACGATCTGAGTACACCTCTATTTTCTGATTATGCCGTTAAAGACCGCTTTATTGTATTGCCAAAAGGGGGGAAAATGGGCTATACAGAACATGGTCCGTTAGATTTTCCCGACTCAACAATTATTATAAAGAATTTCTCCTACATCAATGAACAAAAGCAAAAAGTATTGATAGAGACGCGCTTACTGGTGAAGGATCCAGCTGATCATGCCTGGAAAGTGATGAATTATCTGTGGAATGATGCGCAGACTGATGCGATGAAACACATTCGTGGTGCTAAACTACCGATTACATTGATCGATCATGCTGGCAACAAGCATACGACAAACTACATGGTACCCAATACCAACGATTGCAAACGCTGCCATAACAATAGCTCCAAGCTGATGCCCATAGGTCCAAAAGCCCGAAACCTCAATTTTGTGCGATTAGGCGATTCGATCAATCAACTCGCCAAATGGGTTTCTCTTGGTCGGATGGTCAATATGCCCAATCTAAAGAGTGTACCGCAATTGCCCATATGGACTGATGAAAACAAATTCAGTTTGGAACAACGTGCAAGAGCCTATTTAGATGTGAACTGTGCGCATTGCCACACCAAAGGGGGAGACGCTTATAATACAGGGCTTTTCCTGGATTATGATGTGAAAATTCCTTCACACCTTGGTATTGGTAAAGCTCCTGTTTCAGCTGGAGGTGGAGCAGGTGGCTTGGATTTTGATGTGGTTCCAGGAGATGCCAAGCATTCAATTCTGCTTTATCGGATGAATAGTGTGGAACCGGGTACAGCTATGCCGGAGTTGGCCAGAAGTATAATACATCAAGAAGGTGTGGATCTGATTCGTCAATGGATCGATAATATGCCGTCAAAAAAATAATAATATTGATCTTCAATTGGTATGAACAAAGAGACATCAACCGATCAGATCGGTTTAATATTTGAACAGCAGCAGCTTTTTAAATATGAATTACGGTCTAGCAGTGCAGAGGAACGGATAAAGAAACTCTACAAGCTAAGGGCGCTTATTGAAAGTCATGAGGATTTAATCTATGCGGCGCTCGAAAAAGATTTACGGAAGTCACGAAGTGAAGCCGCCATAAGCGAAGTATTGTTTATTTACGGTGAAATAGCATTTGCAATACGACATTTACGAAAATGGATGAAGCCTAGAAAGGTTGGTCGTTCAATGACCAATTTTCTTGCTAAAAGCACAATTACCTACCAGCCTAAGGGTATGGCGCTTATTATATCGCCTTGGAACTACCCATTTCAGCTCACCATGAGCCCCTTGATTTCAGCTATTGCAGCGGGTAATTGTGTGATTTTAAAGCCCTCAGAACATAGCCCATTCACATCGGCAGTTATTGGGGAGATCTTGACCAAAGGATTTGACCAACGGGAATTGGCCTGTATTGAAGGTGAACAGCATGTTTCCGAAGCACTATTAGCGCTTCCTTTTGATCATATTTTCTTCACCGGGAGTCCGGCGGTAGGCAAACTGGTTATGCAGGCTGCCTCCCGCAATCTCAGTTCTGTAACCTTAGAGCTTGGCGGAAAGTCCCCCGTTATACTAGATGAGACTGCAGATTTGGAAATGACTGCCCACAAAGTTGCTTGGGGAAAATTGATCAATGCGGGGCAGACCTGCATTGCGCCAGATTATGTTCTTTTGCCTAAAGATAAGCAGGATGAGTTTGTAAACTATTATCTAAAGGCGGTTAAAAGTATGTTTTTCACCGGTGATGGGCAGCTGGATCGAACAGTTTACGCGAAGATCATTAATCAAAGGCACGCTAGTCGTCTTGTTTCATTAATCACCAATGCAATAGCATGTGGGGCAAAACTGCGCGAAGGCGGACAATTAGCCGATGATCTGACATTAAGCCCTGCATTGTTGATCGATGTGAGGGCCGACAACAGCATTATGCAGGAAGAAATATTTGGCCCCATACTTCCCATAATAACCTATGAAGACCAAGAAGAGGCTCTAGCACTGATTAATCGTGCTGAAAAGCCTTTGGCTTTGTATATATTTAGCAATAACAAGTCCAATATTCAATATATCCTCCAACAGGTGTCCTCTGGAGGTGCTTGTGTGAATGACGTTTTGATTCATGTTTCCAACCCTCATTTGCCTTTTGGTGGTGTCAATGGCAGTGGCTTGGGCAGCTGTCATGGGCAGTTTGGCTTTAAGGCATTTTCACATGAAAGAGCTGTCATGTTTCAATCTAAATTTTCAGTTTCTACGTTGATTTATCCACCCTATGCTAAAAAGAACAAGGTTTTTAAATTATTGAAGAAATGGATTTAGTCACTTGAAACGGTGTTTCAATAAAGACAGCTACCCTGCCCTTTAGAGCCAGCTATCCGGGAAGGATTTAGTTGCGATTGTAGCTTGTCACTCGATTGACCCGTAATAGGAGTTCTTCCGGGCTAAACGGCTTCACCATAAAATCTGAAGCGCCAAGATCAAAAGCTTCAATGACGACTTCTTCTTGTCCCATGTTGGAAAGTACAATGACGGGGATTTTTTTCTCGAGCTTTTTTATGGAAGAAAGTACTTCTATTCCTGAAGCAAACGGCATCATAATGTCGGTAATGATCAAATCGAGATCCATTGTATTGAGCTTTTCAATTGCATCTTTTCCATTGGTGGTAGTGATAACCTCATGACCTGCCTTGATCAGTTTGTATTGAACTGTCCTTAATATCAACTCATTATCTTCTGCAATTAAGATGACCATCTTATTTTTATTATTAATATACTACTATGGAGGCCACAACAAGTTTAGATCCTATTCCATATCCTGACGATAGGTACAGAATATTTTACAATATATGTTTAGTTTTCAGCTTCTGTTTGTGTTTTACATGGTCTGAAAACATAGGTAGCAAAGAAGGACTTCAATAGCAAGAAGCTGTCCTGGTATTATTGGAAAATGATCGCAAAATTGCTTTCGGCTAATATGAAATTCAATGTCCCCAAGTGAATTTCTGCGCAAATATAGGATTGTAATAGAAATATTCAATAAAAGAAAAGCAGTAGAAGGTAAATTTTATGCTAATCTGTTGTTGATGAGTTTTGTATCCTTCCTTTTTTACAAAAAGTAAAGGCTGAAAATTAAAGATTGTAACATGATGTTACGGATAAGGGAGACGATAGCTGACAGATGTTTTAATCCCTGTATACCAGAATTATTCATTATATTTAATCAACCTAGTTCATTCGATATGTCATATAATATTCCCGAGAATCTGAAAGGTCTTTCCGCAACTGAGGTGCATGCCTCCCGAGCTAAATATGGTTGGAATCAATTGAGCGATAGCCACAAGAATACATGGTTTGAACTGCTTGTGGATATTTTGAAGGAGCCTATGCTGATTCTATTGATTATCATCTCGATGATTTATGTTTTTGTGGGGAATTACGGAGAGGCCGTATTTATGTTTGTCGCTATTGTTGCCGTTACGGCAATTTCCTTTTATCAGGACAATCGTAGCAAAAAAGCCCTGGAGGAACTTGAAAAGCTGAATGAACCATTAAGCACTGTGATTCGAAATGGGAAGGTTAGTGAAATTCCAACACATGAGATTGTTGTGGGCGATCTCTGTATTACAGAGGAAGGTCGAATTATAAACGCTGATGGTCGTATTTTACATAGTAACGATTTTTCTGTCAATGAATCTTCGCTGACAGGGGAAAGTTTTTCGGTCTTTAAGGACAGTAAGTCCGAGGATAATCTGGTCTACAGTGGGACAGTTACGGTCTCGGGCCTGGCCGTGTTTGAAGTTACTGAAATCGGTAAAGAGACACGTGTTGGGAAAATCGGTGAATCGATAAAGAATATCAAAGAAGAAATTTCGCCATTGCAGGTGCAAATCCAAAAGTTTGTAAAAGCAATGGCCATTGTCGGTATACTCATTTTTTTATTCGTATGTATATACAGTTTTATTGATAGTGGTAATTTGGTGGCGAGCTTGCTCAATGGACTTACGTTGGCGATGTCTGTGTTGCCAGAAGAGATTCCTGTTGCATTTACGACTTTTATGGCGCTTGGCGCATGGAAGCTCATGCGTGAGGGGATTATCATCAAAAGAAGCAGTATTGTTGAGACTTTGGGCAGTACGACGGTGATTTGTACCGATAAGACCGGGACTATTACAGAGAATTCCATGCAATTGAAATACCTCTATAATTATGCTACGGATTCATCTTATGATCAGGAAAGGTTTGATGAATCCGATTTAAGAGAGCTTATCGATTATGCGATGTGGAGCAGTGAGCCTGTGCCCTTCGACCCCATGGAAATTACGTTACATAAAATGTATGAAAAAACGCAAAAGCGGGACCTCAGAAAGGAATATGCACTATTTCATGAATATCCTTTAGAGGGTAAACCGCCGATGATGACCCATCTTTTCGAAAATACAGGAAAAGATCGGATTATTGCTGCCAAAGGGGCGCCGGAGGCTATACTTAGCGTATCCAAGCTGTCCGATAAGGAGAAAAATAAAATTAGGGCTATTGTTAAATCCTATGGAGCGCAGGGTTTTCGCTTATTAGGTGTGGGGAAAGCGACATTCGAAGGCAATAATTTCCCTGCGAATCAACAGGAATTTGAGTTCCAATTTTTAGGGTTGACGGTATTTTATGATCCGCCCAAAAAGGGTATTCAGGACGTGTTTCAAGATATTTATGATGCGGGGATTAAAGTCAATGTGATTACCGGCGACAATGCCGATACGACTCAAGCAATAGCAGCTCAGGCCGGAATTCGTATTTTGTCTGCGCCGGTCAATGGCAGTGAAATCGTAAACAAGTCCGAAGCTGAAATTATGGCGATAGCAGAGCAAACAACGCTATTTACCAGAATGTTTCCGGATGCTAAACTGGCCATTGTAAATGCCCTGAAAAAGAAAGGCGAGGTCGTGGCGATGCTTGGCGATGGGGTGAACGATGGCCCAGCATTAAAAGCAGCCCATATCGGCGTGGCAATGGGCAATAAAGGTACTGAAATTGCAAAATCAGCCGCGGCATTGATTATCACAAACGACGATTTACAAAAGTTAATCATCGGTATAGCCGCCGGAAGAAGGATTTACGCAAACATCAAGAAGGCGGTTCAATACATCATTTCTATTCATATCCCCATTATTTTGACCGTATCACTCCCTTTGTTTTTAGGCTGGGTATTTCCGCAGATTTTTAGCCCTGTGCATGTGATTTTCCTCGAATTGGTCATGGGGCCTACTTGCTCGATTGTATATGAAAATGAACCTATTGAAAAGGATACCATGAAGCGGCCTCCTAGAGCTATGAGCGACACTTTTTTGAGTATAAATGAGCTTGGAATCAGCATTGTTCAAGGCCTGATAATCACCATAGGAATTCTTTTTGTTTATCAATTTGCTGTTCAGCAGGGGGGAACCGAGGAAAAAACAAGGGCTATGGTTTTTGCTACTTTAATCTTTGCCAATATTTTACTGAGTTATGCCAATCGATCTTTCCATTATAGTATCCTGGAGAGTTTTAAAAACCGAAACTTGCTGCTCGTTGGGATTTCGATCGCTGTGCTTCTATTTTTAGCGGTGATATTATATGTTGCTCCGGTTGCCCAATTTTTTGCTGTAACAGCCCTAAGTGGATATGAATTGGGAATAGCGCTGTCCGTGGCTGCAGTATCCGTTTTATGGTTTGAGGTTTATAAATTGATCCGGAGAATTTCAGTTCAAAGAAAATCTGATAAATCTTAATATAAGATTAGGATTTGAAATTTACACTAACAACGATTAGCTGAGAGGCAGCCTAAGCTCATGATGCGATGCAGTTTCAAGTGCGATATTTGATGGCGAAATGATTTCTGTAGTGATTTGAGGTGGAAAAATGATGTTATCAGTCTTACTGAATAAATTTCGAAGTAATTCCTCTTTTCTTGATGTAGAAATTCAGCGCTCGCCCTGCTTCCGTAGGTCGATCTGTACTTAATATGTCTGCGCCGCGATCAATAAACCCAGCATAAACTTGAAAGCCTTTTTTGTCGGCCTGTTTGTCCAAGTTCCCCAGTGTACCCAATATGCACATGATGCCATGGTCATGTAGTATTTTGGTTAATGCTGGATCTGCTTCACGTGTTCCGACGAAAGCTAACAAGCGATTGTCGGGTATATCTTTTTCATTTAGACGAGCAAGGTCCTCAATGTTATTGACCGAAGCCGAAATCATGATGTCGCTCGCCAGACTGTGTACTTTGGCCGCTTGGTTGGCACTATACGTAATGATGACTACGCTGGATTCTGCTCTTTGTTTGCGAATAGCGTTGATAACGGCTTCATAAGGGACATCATTTTTAATGTCTAAGGTGAAGATTACCTTTCCTTTTCCCCAAGCAAGTGCTTCTTCCAGCGTAGGGATCCTATAGGGCGTTATCTTTTTGTTATTGTCCAATAGACGAAGACTTTTGAGCTCAGCCAATGTGCTGGCGTTCACAGTCCCTCTACCTGTGGTTGTTCGGTTTAGCGTATTATCATGCATTAATATTAATGCTGAGTCTTTACTGATACGAACATCACATTCAACAAGGACTGGCTGTAAGCTCGCGTTATAGGAAAAAGTTTCGATTGCATTCTCCGGGTATCCGGATGCGGGGCCCCCACGATGCAAACTGACCAATGGATAACGATTATCATCATAGGTCAAAAACTGATATAATTCCTCCACATTTTGGAGCTGTATACGTTTACCCACCGGCAAGCCATCCGTATTGGCTCCATTACGAAAGCAACTGCTTACGATAAAGCAGATCAATAAAAGGAAGTAGTGGGGGGTACGTATATTCATTATCTATCTATTGTACTGATTAATCAGATCGGCCAGTGTCTCGACACTCGTGTTTAATTGGTCAATCGTCAAATGTGCCTGTGTATAATAAGGTTCTCTTTCGATCAACTTTTCTTCAATAAATAGCCGTAGTTCCTCCGGTGATTTTCCGATCAGAATGGGCCGTTTGTGTAATTTAGATTGAGAAAGACGGTCAAAAAGTGCTTTGGGCGACATCTGTAAGTAGACGGCATAACCATTCGCCTTGATCCATTCCATGTTATCAAAGAAACAGGGGGCGCCACCACCCGTAGATATTACGGCAGCATTCTCCGCAAATTTACGCAATTGCTCGCGTTCTAATGTCCGGAAGGCGTCTTCACCATGCTGACTAAAATATTCGGTAATGCTCATGCCAATTTGTTTGACGATTTCCTCATCAGTGTCGATGAAAGGGAGCTCGAGTTTGGTGGCAAGTTTCTTACCCAGGGTAGTTTTTCCACTTCCCATATAACCAATCAAAAATATAGGTTTAGGCATAGGTACTATTTGTCTTTACTTAGAAATTTATCTTCAATGGTTTTGGCATCCGGAAAATTATTATAGTGCCATTTTCCAACGACGTTGCCTCCTTTTAGGAGCAGTACACCAGGATTTGCTCTCACCATGCTTTTCAGAGGAATGAGATCGGCATAGAATATCTCCGCAATTAATTGCATTTTATCACTCAGATATTGCGCGTCTTTGGATGGAGAAGCAGTCAATAGAACAACGCGCAGTCCATTATAATCTTTTGTTAACTGAATGGCTGTCTGATTGATCTTTTGGATAGCATCAATATTGGTCGAAGAAAGATCTTTTGCAACGATCACAAGGTTATAATACGGGTTGGCAATGATTTCCTGTGTATGATCTGCACCATCAGCGTCTGTAATTAAGAGATCAGGAATAGGGATGTCATATCCTTTTTTTACTAATCTACTCTCAGGCTCACCTATAATTTCCCATGATTCATCTTCCCATAGCTTGTCAGCCATATAGACTTTGTCATTGACCTTTTTGGTTTCGCCTGTCTTTTTGTTTTTCATGGTATAGATTTGCTCAAAGACATCGCCTTGTTTGCCTTCAGGTAATACCATTAATGAAGGTAAGTTGTTGCCAACTTTGTAGGGTAAGAAATCAATAAAGGGGAGGTAGTTTACGGTGTAAACACCAATACCTAAGGAGATGATCGCTGTAATCAAAGTAGCAACGAATTGATTGCCTGATCCTTTGATAATTGATCGTAATTGTTTTCGGTTAAAAAATATAATAAGGATCAAGGCCAACAGCACCAGATCTTTAGAAAATGATTGCCAAGGTGTGAGTGGGATGGCATCGCCAAAACAACCACATGAGGTCACGACCTCAAAAAATGCCGAATAGAAGGTTAGAAAGGTGAAAAACAGGATCAGCAGCAGCAGGCCCCAGGCAACGGTATTTGCATAAACCCCAAGTAATAAAAGTGCGCCTAACAAAATTTCAAAACCACATATCACCACGGCCATGGCAGTGGCGTATTCATTAAAAGCTGTGAGATGAAAGACCTCAAAGTATTCCTGAAGCTTATAGCCAAACCCTGTCGGGTCATTTGCTTTAATAAAACCGGAGAATATGAACAAAAGTCCCGTAAAAATCCGGCAAAATCCTAAAAGATAATTTGTTTTGGTACGCTGCTGTGTGGCTGTCATAATCCGATTATTGTTGTGCAATTCCTAATTTAATTAATGCAAAAACTGCGTAGTTGAGCATATCTTGATAGTTGGCATGGATGCCTTCAGAAACAAGGGTTTGCCCATCATTATCTTCAATTTGTTTAACGCGGTGAATTTTCATCAAGATCAGATCTGTCATGGAAGAAACACGCATATCGCGCCATGCTTCACCATAATCGTGGTTTTTGGCAAGCATGAGATCTCTGGTCTCGGTAACCTTTTCGGTATATTTCTGATTCACAAAAGTTGGATCCAGATTTTCTTCACCATCTTCACCCAAATCAATCTGAATCATGGCCATGACACAGTAATTGATAATACCGATATATTCGTCGACAATGCCTTCGCCAACTTTGGAAACCTTTTTGATTTCTAGCGTGCGTATACGTTGTGCTTTAATGTAAATCTGGTCTGTAATGGAAGATAGGCGCATAATCCGCCAGGCCGTTCCATAATCTTTTGTTTTTTTAATAAATAAATCCTGACAATGTTTGATAACATTGTTATATTCCTGAATGGTATCCATATCGTTGATTGAAGAAACTTGATGAGACAAGTTGTGATTACACTACAAATATAATTAGAAAATAATACTTCCAACGGTCAAATGAATGTACAATTTGTGCTTTATTGCTAAAATATAAGCAATAATTTTGGATATTACCACACTTAATAGTTCGCAGGGACAAAGAGTAGCGGCATTGTGCAAGTACATGACGTGAATTTCTCGTTTCCTATAGCTGCAAACGTTTAAATATAGGTAACTTTAGATAAGTTTGATCAGTTTGCATGGTATTGCCAACTTTGAAGATCGTAAAAATATAATTCATGGATTTTAAACAACCTGTTATTAGAGACGTAGAGATCATCCGATATGTTCAACCATTTCGGGAAGGAGGGTCTTTGCCCGCATTAGTCGATGCCGATGACGGCTTTAGTTATGTTATAAAATTTAGAGGGGCAGGTCAGGGACGAAAAGCATTGATCGCAGAACTGATCGGTGGAGAGCTGGCAAGATTGCTAAAATTGAGGGTTCCCGAAATTGTATTTGCGGAGCTGGACGAATCCTTTGGCCGTACAGAACCCGATGAAGAAATTCAGGATCTGCTCAAATTTAGTGTAGGCAAAAACCTGGGACTTCATTTTCTGAGTGGAGCCATCACATTTGATGCGAATGTTGATGCCATCGGCGCGGAGGAAGCTTCGAAAATTGTCTGGTTGGATTCTCTCTTGATGAATGTAGACCGTACCGTTCGGAATACAAATATGCTGATATGGCATAAAGAACTTTGGTTGATAGATCACGGCGCTTCCTTATATTTCCATCACAGCTGGGATAACTGGGAAGAACAATCCCTAAAACCATTTGTTCAGATTAAAGATCACGTACTGCTCAAAAATGCGAGTATGGTGGAGAAAATAGATCAGGAATATCGTTCCGTTTTTACGGAAGCGGTATTTCGTGGAATATTGGCGGTGGTACCCGATGAATGGCTGGAAGATGCCGAACGTGAGCTCTCTGCGGCCGATGCGCGCGAAGTGTATGTTTCTTTCCTGAAACAGCGTGTAGCCAATTCATCCATTTTTGTAAAACAAATAGAAGATGCCAGAAAAGACCGTATATGAGTATGCTGTGGTACGTTTGATACCACGAGTGGAGCGAGAGGAATTTATCAATGTAGGCGTAGCTCTTTATTGTCGTAAGTATCGTTTTGCGAAGATGGTTTATCTGGTCAATGAACAAAAGGTGCGTGCTCTTTGCCCGAATATCGAGTTGGAGTTGATCGAAAATCATCTGTCTTCCTTCCAGCGAATCTGCCACGGCGAAAAAGATGCCGGTAAACTTGCCGAGTTAGATATCACTGAACGGTTTCGTTGGCTCACAGCGAAGCGAAGTACCCTGATTCAATGCTCGGCATCACACCCCGGATTATGTGAGGATCCCGAAGCAACATTGAACGAGCTGTTTGAACGCTTGGTTCGCTAAGCTAAAAGATATGCTCTGCTCATCAAATGAGCTCAATGATCGGCAATGGGGCTAAGTTTTGATAATAAGGCTTAATCTATCAATATTGTATAGTATATTTGTTTTAATAAACTAGTGAAGATGCATGATTTTTATCAACATATCTATGAACAGCAATTGGCTGTTCTAGAAATGCCTTCTAACAAGAAGATCTGCGGCTGGGCTATCCGAATTGTGGATGTGCTCTTCCCCGAACGAAATTCTAGCGAGATGAAATCGGTCGATGATGTGAAGCTCGCTTTTGAACAATTTGAATTGGAGCTTGAGCAGCTCCTGAGCAAATCCAAAGCTTGTCAAAGCTGCAATCACTCGGAAGTAGCGCACCAGTTTTTTGAACGGATTCCACAACTTTATGAATTGATGTGCTGGGATGCAGATGCATTGATGGATGGCGATCCTGCAGCACAGAATAAAAGAGAAGTTGTACGTACTTATCCCGGTTTCTTTGCGATCTGTATTTTCCGGATGGCGAACGAACTACATCGCCTGGGTGTTCCTTTGATACCGCGCATATTGACAGAACATGCGCATTCCAAAACGGGAATTGATATCCATCCTGGAGCAACAATAGGCCATCATCTGCATATTGACCATGGCACCGGATTGGTTATCGGTGAAACCTGCACCATCGGTAATTATGTGAAACTTTATCAGGGTGTAACCCTGGGGGCCCTGAGTGTGGATAAGGTGTTTTCCAATGTAAAACGCCACCCGACAATTGGCGATCATGTTATTATCTACTCTGGAGCCACAATCCTGGGCGGCGAAACACACATTGGCCATCATTCGGTCATTGGCGGGAATGTCTGGTTGACAAGTTCTGTCGAGCCTTACACCACCGTATACCATCAGGCTACATCAAAATTTATAGATTCGAAACCAATAATATAGATACCATGGGAAATATCATAGATACCATAGGAAATACACCCTTAGTCGAGATTACACAATTTCATACAAATCCCAAGGTGCGGATCTTTGCAAAAATGGAGGGTAATAATCCTGCGGGCTCGGTGAAAGATCGTGCAGCACTCAATATGATCCGTTCGGCGATGGAGCGGGGCGATATTACAAAAGATAGTAAATTGATCGAGGCAACGAGCGGTAATACGGGGATCGCACTTGCTATGATCGCCGGTATATATGGACTTAACCTCGAGCTTGTGATGCCAGCTTCTTCAACGCGGGAGCGAACGCTTACGATGGAGGCTTACGGGGCGAAAGTTACTTTATTGGAATCCATGGAAATATGTCGCGATTATGCAGAAGAAAAGGCCGAAAAAGAAGGCTATTTTATATTGAATCAATTTGCAAATCCAGATAACTACGAAGCACATATCAAAACAACGGGACCTGAAATCTGGCGTGATACTGCGGGGAAGATTACACATTTTGTAAGCGCCATGGGGACTACGGGGACAATTATGGGAAATTCCATCTATTTGAAGGAAAAAAATGCAGCCATTCAGATCGTAGGCTGTCAGCCCACTCCTGAATCTTCCATACCAGGCATACGGCGTTGGCCCGAAGCCTATCTGCCTAAGATTTTTGATCCAAGCAGGGTAGATCGCGTTATCGATATATCCCAACAGGAGGCAACAGCGCTTGCCCGGGAACTTGTTAAGCGTGAAGGGGTTTTTGCAGGAATGAGCACCGGCGGAGCTTTTGCAGGAGCACTTAAAATTGCAAATGAAATCGACGAAGGCCTTATTGTATTTATTGCCTGTGACCGAGGTGACCGCTATTTGAGTTCAGACCTTTTTGGCTAAGAACCCATACGAACAATACCAAGCCCACTATGGATCTTTGCTGATTTTTAGCAATCTTTAGTGGGCTTTTCGCTATTTAAGCATCGGCGCCAAAGGTGAGTAGATTGCTGTCGGGATCTAAAATCGAAAACTCCCGCTGACCCCAGGGCTTAATCTCAAGTTTGCCATTGGGGTGAATCTCAACGTGATTTTCTTGAAAAGACTGATACAGACAATCAATGTCGTCTGTGCGTATATAAACCATACCATAATTTTCTTCTGGTGGAAGTTCTTGGAATTCAAAAAAATGAATTTCAATATGGTCTTTTTTTAGCATCAGGTAACCTTCGTAATCGACTGCTCCACATAATGAAAATCCAAGTTTATGTAGATAAAAATCTTTTGTGATGGTTTTGTTGCGCATGGGCAGTTTGGGATGAATGGCTGTCAGTGTCATCGGTATATAATTATTAAGTCAAGTTTAATTCCTATGAATAACCTCGTTGAAATATAATCATTTATCGTAATATTTTAATGTTCTAATGGGAAGGATTCTTTCATTTTAATAGCGTATCCTTTAATTATTTTGGTTAAAATGTAGTTGTCTGTTATAACCAATTGTTATGACTTATTTGTAATTGTGTCTTTTAAAATAATTGAGAGTTATTCAATTTTGTGCCAAATCAATGCATCATTGTCATGGACAAAAAAATAAATACGACAATTCGTTATAAGCAGCTGCTCAATCGAAAGGTCTCCGTTCGGGAAATCATTTTTATACTCTTATTTGTATTATGTCTTACCCCATTTGTGTCGGCCCCTCTTGCCTTACTTTTGGGTATTATTGTAGCGCAATGGATTGGCCATCCCTTTCTGGCAGTCAATCACAGGGCAACACAGATTTTGTTACAGATTTCTGTGGTTGGACTTGGATTTGGAATGAATATCGATACAGCTATCCAAACGGGTAAGCAGGGGTTTGTGTTAACCGTTATTTCTATTCTCGGAACATTATCATTGGGCTATCTATTGGGTAGGTTACTCAAATTGGAAAAGGTGACCGCTTATTTGATTTCTGTCGGCACTGCCATTTGTGGAGGAAGTGCCATTGCTGCGGTTTCACCGACGATAAAAGCCAATGAAAAGCAAGTAAGTGTGGCGTTAGGGACCATATTTGTACTTAATGCCATTGCTTTATTTGTATTTCCTGTCGTCGGTCATTTGCTTGATCTCAGCCAGACGCAATTTGGTTTATGGTGTGCGGTTGCCATACAGGATACCAGTTCTGTCGTTGGTGCGGCAAGTAAGTACGGTAATGAAGCACTACAGGTTGCGACAACCGTAAAATTGACCAGAGCGTTATGGATCATTCCAATTGCCTGTTTGAGTGCTGTAGCATTCAAAACCAAAGGGACAAGAATTAAAATACCGTATTTTATTGGTCTCTTTGTATTGGCGGTTATCTTAACAAGTTATATCCCTTTTTTTCAGTATATAGGAGGCTATGTCGTTTCTATTTCAAAGATGGGGCTTACCTTAACGTTGTTTTTAATTGGAGCAAGTTTGTCGAGGGAGGTCTTGTTGGCAGTAGGTTTTAAAGCAATACTACAGGGGGTAGTGCTGTGGTTGGGATTATCAATACCAGTACTCATCTATATCTATTTTTGTCTCTAGGGATTTAACGTATACCGCAGCATAATCATATCTTTCAACAACTGGCCATTTTCATAAATAGGCAGCTCATAATTTTCAATGAAAAAATCTTTACGGATGGCGTATTTAACAAAGCCATTTCGTTCATAAAAGCGAATTTGGGCCAGGCCACAATCTGCAGTACCTACAATCAGGTTCGGGTATTGCCGGTAGTTTTCCTTGATAAAATCAAGTAGTTGACTTCCGAGCCCCATGCCTTGATACGCTGGTGATACGGCAATGTTTTTAATCTCTAATGTATCCGTATTGACGGGATATAAACAGAAAACAGCGATCGGTTTTACCGTTTCATAGACAACATAAACTAGCGATTCATAGAGGTATTTGTCAATTGCATGAATGGTTTCGTCTGCCAAAAGCAACAAATCATAAGGATATTCCTTATGATTTGTAACAAGTTTTATTTGAAAGCTATTGCGCATGTATAAGAATTCGCTAATGGCCTATAGTCTAAGGTTGGAATTAATTGAAATGATATAAGAAGATCACATCACCCACGTACGCCGGTTTTGCACTATCTTTGATTTTCAATGTAGCTTCGATGGTAACTTTGACAACCCCTCTCAAATTGACAACCGATTTTACTTGTGTATGGAGCTGTACAGCATTGTCAACCAAAACGGGTTGTGCAAAACGTAGGTTTTCAATCCCATAATTGATTTCCATTTTGACATTTCTTACTTCAGCAATTTGTTTCCATAAATAAGGAATGAGGGACAAGGTCAGATAGCCATGAGCAATAGTCGATTTGAAAGGACTATCAGTTTTGGCCTTTTCACTATCTAAATGAATCCATTGGTGGTCAAGGGTTGCATCCGCAAATTGATTAATTTGTTTTTGATCAATAACATGCCATTGGGATTCGCCTAATGATTTTCCTTCAAAGGCTTTGTACTCTTCATAATTGTTAATTATTGTCATATGTAATCTTTTTATCGCGTTTTGTTGGTATCGTTCTCCGCTTTCTATGAAGAAGGGGGAGACGAATTAGTGGCTAAATATAACTATACTTTTAAGAATCCTAAGCATATCCTTTATTTAAAAGATGATCGCAAGGAAAGACAAGCTAAGCTCGTCCGTCGTTAATGCGATTGTCCGAGCTGTGTCGTTGCATAGGTATTTTCAACGTAAGATCTGAAATTTTCGAGTATGGCCTGCCATCCATTACGTTGCATATCAATAGGATTTTCCGTTTCTGCATCAAAAATTATCGTGATATCCGTAGCAGACTTTTTTGCATTGAAGTTGATTTCAACATGACGACCATCAGGCATAACATAGGCTATTTTTTTAAAGGGTTCAAGCGCGGTATAGCTGCCTTCAAAATCAAAGCCCATAGATCCATCTTTTGCCTCCATTCGGTTTTTGAACTTTCCGCCAATACGTAAGTCATTGATCGAACTTGTACAGTGCCAGTCATCTGAAGCATGATTCCATTGCATGATATCCTCGGCCGAGTTATAGGCATTCCAGATCGTTTCTACGCGTACGTTGATATGGGTTTCAATCTTTATCCGTTCCATATAATATTATGATGTTTTCTAAGTTAATAACAGGAAAATTTGTGTTTTGTTATATCTATTGCCAGATAATTATCAATATATAATAAAAAGTGTGAAGTTGAAACTTATTTTAACGCAACCAAATGGTTTTGATGGAGTTTTGTTAACTTTAAGCTATTTAATACTTAAATCCGATTTATATGTCTTCCAAATTGCTTGTTATCTTCTTTTTTCTGCTTTCACCGAGTTTGATGTTTGCGCAGCACTATAAAACGACAACCGACGTTGCCTATTGTAGACCAGATGAACCAGATTCTTATAAGAAAGAACGTTGTAAATTGGATATTTATATACCGACTGATCGTAAAAATTTTGCTACCATCGTATGGTTTCATGGCGGCGGACTAGAGGAGGGAAATAAATTTATTCCACTTGAACTTAAAGAAAAAGGTGTAGCGGTTATAGCAGTCAATTATCGGCTAAGCCCCAGAGCGAAAGCGCCGAGCTATATCGAAGATGCTGCTGAGGCTGTTGCATGGACATTTTCACATATTGCAAACTATGGCGGAGATCCCTCAAAAATTTATGTGTCGGGACATTCAGCAGGCGGATATTTGGCTTTAATGGTTGGTTTGGATAAGCATTACCTGCAAAAATTTGGTGTTGATGCAAATAATATAAAAGGGCTGGCACCGATTAGTGGGCAAACAAATACGCATTATACGATTAAAAAGGAACGTGGGCAATCCATGGTGATCCCCCAGATTGATCATTTTGCACCGCTTTCGTTCGCACGGAAAGATGCACCGCCAATTCTCCTGATCACTGGGGATCAACAATTGGAAATGGCGGCACGGTTTGAAGAAAACGCCCATTTGGCAGCGGTCTTAAAACAGGTAGGGCATACCAGAACGTCGTTGTATCAGCTACAGGGGTTTGATCATGGGGGAGTGTATGCGCCTGGTTGCCTGTTGATACTGAACTGGATCAAAGGACTCGAAAAGTAGTTTTTATGCGGCCAGGCCGAGAATCGGAAATACAGCAAATCAAAATATTATAAATAAAATAAAAAATATTACAATTGTACATTCGAAAATTCTACCGAAATTTATCTCCAAAGTAGCACATCTCTACTTTTCAAATTAATCCGTTATGTGGGCAAAACGTAATATCGTATTTATAATCTGTATGCTGGGGCTTTTCTTAGCACCGTATAGGTTATTTGCCTGTCACGAACCGTCCGAAAAGCCAAAACAGGAAGAAAAATCATGTTGCCTTGATGAAAGACAACAGGTAAAGGACGTCGAAACAGCAGATTGTTGTAAAGATGAAAGAGCTGAATCACCAAAATCAGATCATCATGCGGATGACTGTGGTAAACATTGTGGCGAAAAATCATGCCGTACCTCTCTGCAATGTAATCCTATTGTTTCAGTGATCGAAGCTCAGCTTATTTTACCCTTATATGCTGATGCATCAAGCGCTTATGCGCGCTATAAACAGCCTTATTGCGCTGATGCCTATTTTTCCATTTGGCAACCTCCTCAGATCGCCTAGTGTTAGACTGATAGCCCATGCTATGTCTTTTTGGATCGGTTTCTCTATCCAAAGCCCCGTTTTATTTTAGCTTATGAAAATCCCTTTGGATCTATCGGATTCAATACGCAAATACAGTAAATCGCTGTAGAAGGGTTTTTCGTCGGTATTCTTTTATATACTACATATGATAATCATGAGATTAATGTCATTACTTGGTTTGGTAATCCCTGTATTACTATCCACCCAACATACACATGCACAAATTAAAAATGCAAAGACAGCGACAGTAAAGATTTTTGGAAATACACCGGCTGTTAAAACGATCATTGAAAAAGAAGGTCGGGACGGACAATTTGCGAAAGTTGACTGGAATCAGGCAACCAAACTGGCGGTTGTTACCTACGACTCGTCAAAAACAAGCGCGGATGAGGTTCTTAAGCGCATTGCATTGGCAGGGTTCGACAATGAAAAATTTCTGGCTCCAGATGATGCTTATGTTCAATTGGCAAAAGCTGAACAATATGAACGAGTCCTAAAACCAGCATTAAAATATGATACTGAACAGCAGGTCGATCATACGAATCATCGTCAGGGCGTACAAACAACAATTCAGCCTTCGGTGAACTCAAAAGCAGCGGATGAAAAGACCGCATTTGCACTGTTGGCAAGTTCTTACTTTGCGCTAAAGGATGCATTGGTGAAGACAGATGCGGTGGCGGCAGCGGCTCATGCCGAGGCATTTCAAGCAGCAGTCAAAGCTGTCGATATGAATAAACTTAGCCACGATGAACATACGGTATGGATGAAGGTGATGAATAAGCTGGCAAGCGATGCGACTGGTATAACTAAAAATAAAGATGTTGCTAAGCAACGTGTGGCTTTTGCATCTCTTTCAAATGCGTTGTATGAGCTGCTGAAGGTGAGTAAAGTGGACGGACCTATTTATTATCAGCATTGCCCTATGTTTAGTGAAGGCAAGGGAGCGCATTGGCTAAGTAAGGAGAATGCCGTGAAAAACCCATTCTTTGGAGCGCAAATGATTAGTTGTGGAAGTACAGTAGAAACGTTAAACTAATCGCCTGTGTTATGAATTATTTTCTAGCGATCCTATCGGTTGTTGTATTGTCTTTAACGGCCTGTAGCGGTTCACAAACAAATACCAAAGCTGAAGATCAAATAGCTTCGACTGATCCGGCGATCAGTTTGCCTGTACCGTCAGTTCAATATAAAGTGGGTGATCTCGTCCCTACAGCACAAGTTTGCATGGTGAATGATGCTTTTATGGGGAAAAAACAATTGCTGGTCAGACACGAGGGTAAGGATTATTATGGTTGCTGTGAAATGTGTAAAAAGCGCATACCGCAAGAAGCTGCGGTACGTGTAGCCATCGATCCTTTTTCAAAAAAAGAAGTGGATAAGGCGACGGCTTCCATTGCAATTACCGGCGATCAAGGAGAAGTTTCCTATTTTGAAAACGAAACAAACTATCGAAATTATATTAAAAATCTAAACCTATAAATACACGTAATTATGAAAAAGTTTATGCTAATTGTGGCGATCGCATTGATATTCGTTGCCTGCAATAATTCAACATCGAAAAATACACATGCAGATCATACGATCCCTGTTGCTGCGGATACTGCAACGACGAATGTCGACAAAAGCAAAGGCGATAGCGCTTTGACTAAAGAGGCTGCCAGAGTAAATAATACAGCTGCAAAAATAGAACCATCGGCGGGGAAAGTTGATGTAACAGCAGCTAGCAATCCTTTTGCAGGCTTATACAGCGCCTATTTCGCGCTGAAAGATGCATTGGTTAAGGATAATGGAGCGGCTGCACAGACAGCAGCGAAAGGAATACAGGCTGCCATTGTAAAACTTAATAACGAGCAGTTAGATGCTGTTCAAGGAAAACTTTGGAAGGAATACCAACGGAAATTGGCTTTCGATACAGAGCATATTGCTGGGATTACGGAAAATGAACATCAGCGAGAGCACTTTGTGACCCTTTCCAAAAATATGTATGTGTTGATGAAATCTGTCAAACCTGAAGCTCCAGTCTATTATCAGCATTGTCCGATGTATCGTGATGGAAAAGGAGCCAATTGGTTGAGTACACAAAAGAAAATTGAAAATCCTTATTTAGGTCAATCAATGACCACCTGTGGATCTATCGTAGAAACAATACATTAATACAATGAAAAGCTTATTCGAAGGACTGCCCAGCTTACACCCGCTATTGGTACATTTTCCGATTGTGCTCTTGCTGATGGCCTTGATTAGTCATATAGGTGCCTTATTGTTAAAAGAACATCGACGTACTTTCACTGTGCTGACTTTCGGATTGTTATTACTGGGAACACTTGGAGCTCTTGCTGCAATTCAGACCGCAACCCATATTTCAGGCGATGCAGATGAAAAGGCCTTCGCGGTTTTTGAGATCCATCAACGTTTTGCCTGGATCAGCTTTTGGATTGCAAGTAGCACTACAGTCCTGCATTTTGTTGGATTGCGAAAAGATACAGGTGCTTGGATAAACTATTTGATATTGATTTTGTTGATCAGTTTATCGGTGACACTATTTATCACAGGGCATCACGGTGCTAGACTGGTCTACCAATAAATATGGCGTAGGACCGATGGGAAATGGAATACTAATGAATTAAATGAATAAACATGTATAAAAAGAGTAATATATTAACGGTTGTCTTACTATTGATGACACAACTGACAGTGCTGGCCCAGAAAGTGGTTCGTCATGACCTTTATGTACGGGATACCATTGTCAATTATGCCGGCAAATCAAAACGGGCAATCGCTGTAAACGGACAGATTCCAATGCCGACCCTGACTTTTACTGAAGGAGATACGGCGGAAATCGTTGTTCACAATGAGTTAAAGGAAAGTACTTCGCTGCACTGGCACGGTATTTTTCTGCCGAATAAAGAAGACGGTGTGCCACACCTGACGCAGGAACCTATAAAGCCGAATTCGACTTATACCTATCGTTTTCCGATAATTCAACACGGTACACATTGGTATCACTCGCATTCGGGCCTCCAGGAACAGATCGGTATGTATGGTAGCCTTATTCTCAACAAGCGTGCAGATGATAAGACTTTCCGAAAAGGAATTGATGATTTACCCACGATTCCGGTCATATTAAGTGAATGGACAAATTATAACCCCGATAACATTCAGCGAATGCTACACACGGCCAACGATTGGGCCGCGATAAAAAAAGGGTCTACACAATCGTACGTCGAAGCAATTAAAGAAGGGAAGTTTAAGACGAAAGTCACGAATGAATGGAAACGTCAGCTGGCGATGGATGTCAGTGATGTCTATTATGATAAGGTGTTGATGAACGGGGCTCATTCCACGGATTTAAAGTCGGTGAATGGTAAAGCTTTGAAAGCAGGAGATAAAGTGCGTTTACGAATTTCCAATGGCGGTGCTTCGTCATATTTTTGGCTGCGCTATGCAGGTGGCAAAATTACCGTTGTTGCCAATGATGGGAATGATGTGGTTCCGGTGGAGGTCGATCGATTAATGATTGCGGTATCGGAGACTTATGATGTCGTTGTAACCATACCAAATGAAGGTACAGCTTACGAATTCATGGCAACAACAGAAGATCGAACACAATCTGCCAGTTATTTTGTCGGAAATGGTATTAAACAATTGATTTCCCCGCTTCCCCGCCTTAAATATTTTGAGGGCATGAAGATGATGAACGATATGATGAAGATGAATGGTGATCTCAATGATATGGGCATGAAGATGAGCCTGAACCAGATGGATATGAATGTGGTGATGTATCCCGAAATTACAGGTGATGGAAAGAAAAAAGAAGATCACAGTAAACATAGCGGTATGAATCATGGACAAATGAACATGGACGAAGATCCCAATCGTTATAATGCCAATGCATTGGGCGATATTGTCACGCTCAACTATGCGATGCTGGAGTCTCCCCAGGCGACTGAACTACCTAAAGAAGCGCCGATACGAGATCTCAAATTTACCCTGACGGGAAATATGAGCCGTTATGTATGGAGCATGGACAATAAAATTCTTTCTGAAACGGATAAGATACCTGTAAAAAAGGGCGAGGTATTGCGCATTACCATCTATAATAACTCAATGATGCGTCATCCAATACATCTGCATGGCTTTGACTTTAGATTGTTAAATGGAAAAGGATCAAAAGCGCCGTTGAAAAATGTGGTGGATATCATGCCCATGGAGACGGATACGATCGAATTCTTAGCGAATGAAGAAGGAGACTGGTTTTTTCATTGCCATATCCTGTATCATATGATGGCGGGGATGAACCGCGTTTTTGCTGTGGACGATTATAAAAATCCCTATCTTCCAGATAAAGCTAAAGCCTATAAGGAGTTGCAGATGGAAAGTAATATGACTCATTTCATGGCGCAAAATGATTTCGCTACCAATGGAAATGACGGTCAGGCAATGTTTCAGAATGCACGCTGGCAGCTTGGTTCAGAATGGCGTTTGGGGTATAATGATATGCACGGTTATGAAGTGGAAACCCACTTGGGTAGATACTTTGGGAAGATGCAATGGTTTATGCCATTTGTAGGTTTTGATTATCGTTATCGTCGAATGGGTGAGGATGAACATGAGAAAAATATTTTTGGACAGGCCAATAAAAAAGATAGTCGCAAAGCTTTAAGTCTGGGTTTTATGTATACTTTACCCATGTTGGTCAATTTTCAGGCAGAGGTGTATCACGATGGAATTGTGCGATTGCAGCTTATGCGTGAGGATATCCCGATCGCTAGAAGGATCCGTGGCGATTTTATGGTCAACTCAGACCTTGAATATATGGCTGGACTAAATTATGTCATCACCAAAAATATGGCTTTTAGAACACATTATGATAGCGATATGGGCTTTGGTGTGGGCTTGTCATTAAATTATTAAAAACGTAGATTTTATATTGGATTTTTAAAGGGGGCTTTGCATCGCAAAGCCCCCTTTTTCTTGTGCTATAAAAAGAGTGGATAAATGGCGTACTGTTTATGAAATAATCCTGATTTTATTGGGAGATAAATCGGACTTTAGCCGCGTTCATCCGAATGAGGTCCCTATAAGGTCCGAATAAGGTCCCTATAAACTCCCTATTATTGAATATAAAAATAACTTGTTATGTAAGCCTTGTCTACAATGTATTTTCATGTTTTGCCCTTCGGGTTATCGCTAGCTTAGTGCTTTCCCCGCTAGCGTATTCCTTTCTCCGCTACTCTGCCTATAAAAGGAAGATAGATCAATTCTTATTGGGGGATGGCGAATCTGGTTTTGGTAGATGGAAAGAAAGAAAAACGCCAGAAAAGGTTTATTCCTGGCGTTTTATACTAGTGTGAATTTTATGACGACTAAAGTTTTTGATCGCTTAAATCATCCATTTAAATATGCTGGCTCCCCAAGAGAAACCTGCACCAAAGGCGGTTAACATGACTAAATCACCGGTATTTAATTTTTTAATATTCTGCCAGATACACAACGGGATCGTGGCAGCAATGGTATTTCCTAGGTATTCGATATTACTTAATGCTCTGTCTTCTGGTATATTCAGACTACGCCCAACGGCATCAATGATGCGCTGATTAGCCTGATGTGGAATTAACCAGTTGATATCTTCAATCTGTAGGTTGTTGCGTTGTAAAACCGTATTACAGGCGTCGCTCATAGACTGAACAGCATGTCTAAATACAGTTTTGCCATCTTGTTTCAGGAATCTGTTGTCGTTGACAGGAAGATTACTGTCGATTGGATACAAAGAACCGCCGGCTTCGATTTTTAAGAATTCTTTTCCCGCGCCATTGCTACATAGATAGGCATCCATAATTCCACCTTCCAAAGATGGCTCAAGCCATATCACACCAGCGCCATCACCAAAAAGAATATTGGTCGAACGATCTTTTAAATCGACATAAGTACTGATGTTGTCAGCACCGACTACGAGTACATTTTTATAACGGCCTGTCTCAACGAGAGCTGAAGCCATGTCTAAGGCATATAAAAAACCAGAGCAAGCAGCGTTGACATCAAAAGCCCAAACATTGGTAAGACCTAATTTTTCTAAAATGATATTTGCTGTTGCCGGCATTGGCATATCGGGTGTAGAAGTCGCTACAATTAGCGCATCTACATCGTTCAGATTTTTATGATATTGTGTTGCCAAATCTTGTATAGCTTTTACAGCCATGTCTGATGTGGCAAGATTTTCTTCTAAAATTCTCCGCTCCTTAATACCTGTACGTTTGATAATCCATTCATCGGATGTATCGCAAAACTGCTCCAAATCTGTATTTGATCTCTTATTCGGTGGAATATATCCGCCAATACCAGTAATTGCTGCATACGGCCTGCTGGGTATTCTCTCAGTCATAAATTAATGTACTCTATTCTCTCTCTTATTATAGCTATCCTATTAGGAATGACTCGTGTGTTTTTTGCGCCGTAAAACTACGGTTAATTTATGCGATTAATAAGCGAAAAAAATGATTTATGGCAAAAAATTACGTTTTGCCAACACTTTTAACTGTTTTTTACATATTGTCTATACTAATCTTTTAATCGGTCTTTATGATGCGGAATTAAATATTGAATGCGCCTGTTTTTACGAAATATTAATCTAACTATGTTCGTCCAATTCGCAAAATAGTCTAGTTGCTTTTTGTGTTTCAAATCATCGGAAGGAGCGTTTCGCCTGTTCCAAAAGTTCAGCTAAAATGATGATTCCTTCCTCGATCAATTCCTCAGATAAGGATCCATAACCAAGTCGTATTCCACCAAAAATATTTTCTCTGCTGTAGTTTTCGGGATGCGGTATATGGACTGATCTTTCCTTTAATTTTTGGGATAAAAATGCCCAGTCGATCTGATGTTTAAATGATAGCCAAACCGCCAATCCTCCTTGTGGAGAAGTATAGCTCACATGATCCTGCAGATATTTGTCTACTTGGGCGATCATGAAATCACGTTTCTTTTTGTAAAGCAGCGTTGCTTTTCGGATATGTCTACGAATTGTTCCATCCTGAATGAGTTCCAGGACAGCTTGCTCCATAATATTGTCACCTTGTATATCGATGATGTAGCGAAGTTCGGTAACCTTCTGGAGTAACTGCTCGTTTCTTGTCGCCAGATAACCGATACGGAGTGCTGGTGCAACAACTTTGCTGAGTGTACCGATGTAAACAGTATTGATCAGTTCCTGCTGTGAAGCGAGTGGGTAATAGGGCGCTTGTTCAAAATGAAATTCGTAATCGTAATCGTCCTCAATGATCGTGAAGTTATGTTGGTTGGATAATGCTATTAATTGTGATCTCCGTTCTTTGCTTAAGGTCACAGTGGTTGGATATTGTCGATGTGGAGTAAGATACAGTGCCCTAATATTGCTTTTTTTCAATAAATGTGGGAGAAGTTCATCAACAATAAGACCATCGGTATCGACAGGGATCGGAATCAATCGCGCACCTGCTTTTTCAAAGATTTTCCAGGCTGAATGGTATCCAGGGGACTCCACAAAGATATAATCATCGTGCCGTAATAGGCATTGGGCGACCAGGTACATGGCCATTTGACTTCCACGACTGATGCATAGGTTATTTTTATCAATGTGCATGTTGCGCTCGATGTTGAGCATATTGGCGATTTCTTCCCGAAAATCAAGATGTCCTCGGGGATCGGCATAACCCATCATTTTCCAACGTGCGCTGCGCTTAAAAATCTGACGATAGGCCCGTCCGAGCTGTTCTACAGGCGCGATCTTGCTGTCTGGATTACCATCATCGAATATAATACGTGTGGGGGCTTGATGATCAGATAATTCGATCTTTTGTGCAACATATAGGTTAGAGCCATAAGGTAATTGAGCCGCTACAAATATACCTCTACGTGCCTGGCTAACCAGCCAGCCTTCGCTCAACAGCAACTGTATGGCATCGATTACCGTGTTTCGGTTTAATTTTAGTTGGGCTGCAAGAGATCTGCTACTGGGTAAGGCCGTTCCCTTCGCCAATCGACCTGATTGTATATCAGCAGCAATGTTATCCGCTATTTGGATGTAAATCGCTTTTGAAGAGGATCTGTCAATATCTATCGTTAAATTCCAAGGTCTAAGCATGAGGCTATTGTATCGGGTAATTGTTCAAATATACAATTGTTCTGCAGGATTAAAATACATCGGATAGATGATGCATGATCAGTGCTGCGCTATTCTATTTAAGATGAGTTGTTTTGTTTATTGTACGTGACGGCTGGACTAGGAATAAATAACCATCTTGGACTAGGAATGAAAGGAGATTTAAGTTGATTTTTGAGTTTTACTAATCGAAGTCATTCATGAAACCATTTCCCGTTTTTGAGAAAGTTGATATTGCGATCGAACGAGCCCTTGGTTGCTTTGTTTATGATAAACAGCAGCAGGCCTATTTAGATCTATATGGTGGTCATGCCGTTATTTCTGTTGGGCATAGCCATCCGCATGTTGTTGAAGAAACTATACAACAGATGAATAAGATCGGATTTTATTCAAATGCAGTTACAAACGATCTTCAGGATCGTTTGGCCGAGCGCTTGGGCAGTGCCTGTGGTTATCCTACATATGCTGTTTTTTACAGTAATTCGGGGGCCGAAGCAAATGAAAATGCACTGAAGTTAGCTTCGTTCCATACGGGAAGGAGGAAAGTATTGGCGATGTCAAATGCGTTTCATGGGAGAACTGCAGCTGCGGTTTCGGCAACGGATATCCGGTCGATTCGTGCACCATTAAATGACAGTGAACAATTTGTCTTTACACCCTTCAACGAGATCTCCAGTTTGAAAAAACAATTGGAAACCGAAGAATATTGTGCTGTCATCATTGAACCTATTCAAGGTGTCGGGGGGATTCATCGGGCAAGTCCTAGTTTCTTACAGGAAGTAAGAGCAATCTGCACGAAAACTGGGACTATGCTTATTTTGGATGAAATTCAGTGCGGGTATGGGCGCACGGGACGTTTCTTTGCACATCAGCATGCTGGGATAGAAGCCGATTTAATTACGGTGGCCAAAGGGATTGCAAATGGCCTCCCGATGGGGGCGACAATTATTTCGCCTAAAATAAAGCCGGTGATGGGGCAATTGGGCACTACTTTTGGCGGTAGTCATGTGGTTTGCGCGGCGGCACTGGCTGTACTTGATGTCATCCAAAAAGAGCAATTGATTGATAATGCCGCAGCTGTAGGTGAATTTCTGTTGACAGAATTAAGAAAAATTCATGGCGTGAGTGAAGTGAGGGGGCAAGGATTGATGATTGGCGTAGAGTTTGAAAACGATATTCAACACCTACGGGAAGAACTTTTGTTTTCTGAAAAGATTTTTACAGGATATGCAGGACGCTATACCCTCCGCCTATTACCGCCGCTCTGTTTCACCATAAATCACGCGGAGACATTTTTGAAGAGTCTACGGAAGCTTGTGCATAAAGAGAAACTAGCCGATGATGTTTCGGTATATTGATTGGCCCCGCTGTATTGATTTTTTGCGAAGTTTTAACGAAGGATTCTCCAGATGAGCTGTTGCGCTTTGATAAATGTTGTAAAAGAAGTAATTTCACATCTAGCGTATTTAATCAGTAATAGCTTATAATGGATTTCAAGACAACAAAAAAATATTTGCCTACAGCGGGTTTAGTGAGTATTAAGGAAGATAAATTATTATTGGCGTATAGCAACAATAGAAAGGCATGGTATCTGCCAGGTGGGAAGATTGATGCAGGGGAGGAAGCCCTGCAGTCCCTACGTCGCGAGATTTTGGAGGAGTTGAATATCAATCTGGATCCGGATAAAATCTCGTATTATTGCCATGTAACAGCTCCGGCGTACGGGCTTGTGCCAGAGGTTATCATGGAACAGGATTGTTTTCTGTACCCATTAACAGAGCAGATCGAACCCAGTAATGAGATTGGCGCCGTTCGTTATTTTTCACACCAAGAATATCAGGAAGAACCTATCCAGGTCATTGGCGTTTTGCATGTGTTTGACAAGTTGAAGGCTGACGGATTGATTTAAAAAATCCTGTCGCCGCTAGATGCCATAGCCTTCATTGAGGCAGCTGATGCCTTTTGTGTCTTTTAAAGGAATAATTTTTTGGCTTTTGGTATCCATTCGCCATGCCTTGACGATTTTGTCGAAATATTCTTTGCTTTCATCGACCCGGCTAATGGCTATAATTTCGCTGTCTGGTTTGCCACCTTGCTTGCAGTTGCATAAGCTGAGTTGCTCGTTGGACTTCAGTTTTTGAATATTGATGGTATCCAAAATCTTGTATTTGACTTTACCTTTGCTATCATCGGGTAACAATTCCTCTAAAATACAAACACCATTTTTGGCATTTGTAAAATAGCCGGCAGCAAAGCGAAAGTCTCCTTGGGTATTCTTGTTGGTTTCAATAAGCGCACCAGTTGTATAGGTATAAGATTTTAATTCAGCAATTTCATTGATCTCACGGAATACTTTCCCATATAAGGGGTTTTTCTGATCGTTAACGGTCTTGAAACTGGACCAACTGCAAATGGATAGCATTGCAATGGGTATAATTAGTATATATCTCATGGTTTTCAAAAATTAAAAACGTTGTTTAAGTTAACAAATCTTTCTGTTATATTAAACAACGTTTTTACTGCAGCACTATTGTGTTGACAGACTTTACTAGAACTTATTGCGAGTTTATTTAGCCTGTGATTCTTGCGTCTTTTGAGATTCTTTATATACTTTGTTGTCCTCGTCATCCATTTCCATGTCGAGATCTTCTTCTTTGTATTTTCCCATTTTTAAGTGAAAGTTATCTGGAGTGCCCGTAATTCGCATAGGTATCCCAAAGATTCCAAAAGGAGGTAAGCCCAGTCGAAAACCTAGGTTCATCCGTCCGTCTAAGGTCACTTGACCTTCAAAACGAGGCCTGAATCCCATCATTTTCATTTTAGTGCGTTCGATGGTCATCACATTATTTTTGATATGGGATTTAATAACAACTTTTTTCACTTCGCCATCTTTCAATTTTTCCTTGGAAGTAGATTGACTAATTCCATTAAGTAACTTGAAGCCTCTGAATTTAATTTGATTCAGTGTTAGGGATCCATCGCCGACGATGGAGGGCATTACTGGTTGCATATTGCCATTCAATAAACCACCCAATTTATAATCCAATGAAACCAGGCCATAAGCATTTTTGGCAGAGCTAACCATTTCTCTGAATAGCGGTATCTCTTTGTAAGCGCGTTGAATATCAAAGCTGTCAGCTTTTACAGCATAATCAAAACTTGCTCTACGTGGATTTATAGGACGATAGCTTCCTTTCATATCTACTTTCAGTCCCGCTAGTTCAAAGTTTGTCTTATGAAGAATCATCTTACCGTCTTTTACCTGTAGGTCACCTTTGAAGTCTTTGATATTCATTTTATTATATGCTATGGCATTGACAAGCCCCAAGACCTGAATGTCCAAATTTTTAGGTAGAAGAACTACACCACTTTCCGAAGAGCTTGCAGTCGTCGATGTGGCCGGAGAAGCAAAAACCATAAAATCATCCACATTGATTTTCTTGCTGCTGAGTGTAAATTGCCCCTTTAACGGTGCTTGACTACTTGTTGCATAATTAATAATGTTGTTGAGATATCCTTTGATGGAAATATCATTCTTCGCATAGGCTACCAAGAATTTATCGAAATTCATTTTCTCCTGATAAAAACTGAAGTTCCCACTTCTAATTGCAATAGGCTGTGGAAGCATGTCGGACTGAACCTGGATGTTTCCAATACTTAACTGACCACTATTTTGGAGTCGGTTATAATGACCATTGGTGGCATCGCTCTGTAAACCTTTTAAACTGAAATCCGTATAGATAAAACCATCGACATTGGTACCATCTAATGCAAAGAGTTTATAAATAGGGCCGAGATTGAGCTTACCCTTGGATTGTATGCTGTACTTAATATTATTGAAGTTCTTGAGGTCTGCATTCAAGAAAAATGGTTCGCCCGCAAATGTAAATGATACCGGTAGGATTTTGACATTCAGATCTCGAAGTGAGCCTTTTTTGCTATTGACAAAGGCTTCGACCTGAATATTTTCCATCGGGATAGGATAATCATTTGACTTGATCAAGCCATTCTTCATCACGATGGATGTATTGGTTTCGGGAAAAATGTTTCGTTTGAGATCCACATAACCTTTTGCCATGAGGTTGACATCCACTAATCCTGCCAATTCAACTTGTTTAATGGGATAGAAATTTTTGATATCTGCTAAATTAAATGAAGCTTTTAAATCCGAGTTGACCGCAATTTTATTAAAATCTGTTATTGAAATAAAACCCTTTATATAGTTGTTAAGCGCCTGAACAGAAATATCATGGATTGCTATTGATGCACTTTTTAATTGGCCATCGGGATCCTTTGCTTCCAGACGATAAGCAATTTTGTTCAACCCCTGTGGGAGGTTAGCCAATTTGAATTTACCATCTACGAGTGTATTTTTGATATCAAAAGTAGGAATGGATGCAATGTATTCCTGTTCGCGTTTTTGAAGTCCTACCTTACGAATAGCTTTGGCGTATGTTCCGTCGATTTTTGCGTAAAGATTCCATTTTCCACCAAATGAAAAGTCTGGGAATTGTAGGGATTCATTGAGTTTACCGAGATCAAGATCACTTTTTATGTTGGCATGCACGGTTACAGGGTGTAAACCCGCAATGTTGCCCTGTGCATTGAAATAGCCTGAAGCAACTTTAAAGTCAAATTGTTTCAGATCAATTTGTAGTGAGTCTGGATTCAGTGCCGGCAGGTCTATCCGTAATTTTGCATTCCAGTCTGTTAGCGGATTGGTGGATTGTTTATACGCGAGAAAGCCATTGTTGACCATGAGTCCAAGGGAAAGATTAGGCATTTTGTTGTTGTCGACAATATAGTCTCCTTCTAAATTGACAAAAACCTCCGATGTACCTTTCACGGAGAGGTCCTTGATCCAAGAAGCGTAGCTATTTGGGACTAATGAAAGTAATTCGGCCAAGGTGCTTTCCTGTGATTTTAATTTGAAATCCAGGTGATAACCATGGGAGATAAAAGACAACAACCCACGGAAACGAACCGGTAATTGATTTATTTTAATATCATTTCGTTCGAAGACGAAAGATAAATTATTGGTATTGATCCGTGTTAGCAAATTGGCATCGATCGACTTTTTGTCCACATACAATTCATTGTCAAAGGAAAATGAAAAGGATGCAATTTTTGCACGTGTGTTCAAGTCAAAGATATTTGACATCAGATCTCCCTTACCCTCATATTCCAGATCTTTTGCCTCTATCTGTAGCGGAATGGAGCGATCTTCATAATGAAGATTTGTTTTTTCAAGTTTAATCAGTTGGAAGGCTAAAGCACTGCTTTCGGAATTGTCTTGTGTTTTTGTAGCATCAGCGGAGCTAGATTTATAAATATTGTAATTGGCATTTCCCAAAGAATCAACCAGGATGTTGATCTTCCCGCTGTTAACGATAAACTTGTCGATTACAATTTTAGATTTGAGAAGACTCATAAGGTCCACGCCAAAACTGACTTTTTTTGCAGCGAGCAGCGTGTCGTTTTTGAAAGGTTCGGCCCCTTTTAGTAAGACATCATCCATCGATGCAGTAAGCAAAGGGAATTGATCAAAGAAGGTTAATCTTACTTTAAAATAATTTAATTCACCTGTAATGTGCTCGTTTACGAGCGATTTGACCTTGCTGTTTACTTCATTTTCGAATATATAAGGAATAGATAATATGCTGATAACGAGTAGTACGGCGATGCTTGTAAAAACGATAGCGATACGTTTCACAACTTTTATAAATGTTGCTTTTGACACTTTGGAATTTTTTGTGGTCACAAAAATCAGAAAATTATTATTAATCTCAGTTATGTGATGCATTTATTTTGAAAAGGGCTTGGATTATGTCGTTTTTCATTGACAAGAGGCCGCGTTAAAGCCTTTCTTGCGAAGTGTTTTGCATAGGCTTTTAAAAATTTCATGTATTTTTGCAGCGTGAAATTTCGATTTAAAAATGCCGAACAGAAGAATAGTATCATCCTGACTGCCTGTTTGTTTTTGTTGTTGTTGATTGGGGGGGGCTTGCTCGGTATTATCCATCATAAAGTAGACCTCCTTAAGAAGAGGATACTGATCGATTTTGCAGATGAGAATATGTTGCTTGTCAAAAAGCAATTGGAGTTGTTGCAGCAAGATCTATTCCTTTCGGAAAAAAAGATCTTAAATCAGCCCGCCTTTGATCTAAAAGAAAGTGCTGACTCGCTGTTGGTCGTTTTGCCGGTTGGACAAGCGGACTCTGTCAATCAGCGAATGCTTACCTTGTTACGCACACGGACAATAAATCACCGACTATATCACATTTATCTGGATGTAGTAAAATTGAATGCCTATTTCGCGGAACTCAATTTCGGAAGACGAGCTTATTTCGAGATTTACGACGACCGTGGATTATGTGTGTATTCTCCAGATAATCGAAAGTGGGGTAAGCGGGCCAGTACAGCAGTTGCAAAACAAGGACAGATTGTGAAATCTGATTTTCTTCAGCTGGACGTTATGGTCAATTCGTATCCCTGTAACATTCTTTTAGTGGGTGGTGAAATCAAGGTGTATGTCCTGTTGCTGAGTATTGAAGAGGAAATCCAAGAATTGCTAACGTATAGCATCTTGCTTGGTGTGGGCTTGATGTTGGTAGCTATGGTGTTAATCTACTTTAATATCGTGGAGCGTCGCAAGATTCAGCAGCTGATACTGCAATCCCTGAAGCAAGAGAATGAATATACGCGCATGCAGTTGGTTCAACTGCGGCAGCAGATCAATCCGCATTTTTTATTCAATACATTTGGGTCGCTTCAATACCTGATTGGAAAGGACAATGATCTTGCGAAGTCTTTTATTGGCAAGATGACAAAAGTCTACCGGAAGATGCTCCGCACAGATGAAGCCGAATGGTCATCATTGGGGGAGGAGCTGGAATTGGCCAAAGCCTATTTCTTTTTACAGCAGGTGCGGTTCGGAGCGGCCTTAAGTGATATGGAAATTCGGCTGCCAGCAACATGTTTGGATCGGAAAATTCCACGTTTGGGCCTGCAGATGCTGGTAGAAAATGCGATCAAGCATACCCGTATTTCGATCGAACATCCGCTGAAGATTCAGATCATCTATCTTGTTGAAGAAAACGTGCTGGAAATCCGCAATAACTGGCAGCCCAGACAGGGGGCAGAGCTGGAAGGTGAGGGGTACGGACTTAATTATTTAGCATCCATTTATCGTTATTATGCGATGTCGGGATTCCGGTACGGGATAGAATCGGACTTTTTTTCGGTATACTTACCACTCTCATCCAGTTGAAAATGAAGAATAAAAGATGGTCGGTTTACGTGTTCATGTTTTAGTAGCGCGTGTTCATACCTTTAAACTGCGTGTTCATCGCTTTGCATACTTTTCTGTATAATATTTTTAACAAATTTGGCTCCTAATCTAGAAATATTAGTTCGTGGTTAGCCTAATCCTATCCGATCAAATAGCATAAGTTTTAAGTATAAATGACTTGGAATTGACCTGCTTGGAATAGACAAAATTACTTTCTAATCGTTCTGTAGTAAGCTAAAATTAGCTTATGGATAACACGAGATAATAGTTTGATGATCCGTCATCACTTTTGAAAAACACATGGAGTGCAACGAGCTCAGATATCACCTTTGAAAACAAGGGCTCAAAATATTTATTTGATGAAAAACACTTACACTAAGTTAGCCATAGGTCTTTTATTTTCCGCTGGTCTAATGCAATCTTGTTCATTATTGCAAACAGTAGGCCTGCGAAAAAAAGAAACGGTTACTTCTGCTAAAGATTCTATTGCCAAGAAAGATACGACAGCTGCGTACGACAAATTGTTTAAAGATGCCCGGGTTGATACTGGTATGTTTACGGTAATTCGTAAGGAAAATAATTACTATTTTGAAATTCCATTGAAGAAAATGGGACAGGATATTCTGTTGATACAGAAGCTGTCTTCCGTTCCATTGGCTTTAAATGAGGCTGGGGTAAACAAAGGAATGAATTATGAAAATAAGGTCATCCGGTTTACACTCCGCAAGGAGAAGAAAGAAGTGTGGGTTTCGGAGATCAAACCTCAGGTGGAAGTCCCTAAAGGTGACGCAATAGCCGCTTCGGTATACGATAATTACCGCCCTTCTTATATTGAATCTTTTAAGATTGAAAGTTATTCAAAAGATTCAAGTGCTGTTGTAATCAAAGTCAATAAGGTATTTGATGGTTCAGAAAAGAGTTTTACGGATGTGTTTACTTCCTTGGGTTTGGGAACTTCACCTAAAACCAGTATATCTACAGTTGAAGATATCAAATCCTATGCGAATAATATCGTTGTGAAGTCTGTATTTTCTACCAAGGTGACGGAAGGTAATGAATCTGTACCGGTTTCTTTGGAAATTACAAGTAACCTTTACGAACTGCCTGAAACGCCTATGGTTGCCCGGTTTGCAGATCCAAGGGTTGGTTTCTTTACTTCGCCGCGTTGGTATTTTAACGATAAACAACAAGAACTGGATAAGAAAAATCTGGTCAATCGCTGGCGTTTGGAACCGCGTGACGAAGACAAAGCGCGCTATCTGAAAGGGGAGCTGGTCGAACCCAAAAAACCGATTGTCTTTTATTTGGACCCAGCGACCCCAAAACAATGGCGTCAGGCCATTATTGATGGCGTACATGATTGGCAGGTCGCCTTTGAAGCTGCTGGCTTCAAAAATGCAATTCTGGCCAAACAACAGCCGGATAGTGTCAAATTTGATCCAGACGACGCTAATGTTTCTTCTATTGTATACGCAGCATCTGCTCAAGCTAATGCCATGGGGCCATCTGTTGTTGATCCACGCTCAGGGGAGATATTAGAAGCTGACGTGATTTGGTGGCACAACGTCATGACTATTTTGAACAGTTGGATGCGCATACAGACCGGTATCGTAGATACATCAGTACGTGCTAATGTTTTCTCCGATGAGAAAATGGCACATGCTATTCGTTTTGTGTCGTCCCATGAAATTGGACACACGCTTGGATTGATGCACAATATGGGCTCTTCGGCAAGTTTCCCTGTTGATTCGTTGCGTAGCAAAAGCTTCACCGCTAAAATGGGAGGGACCGCTCCTTCCATCATGGATTACGCACGTTTCAATTATGTCGCACAGCCTGAGGATGGCGTAGAACAGATTACTCCCGTGATCGGTGCTTACGACAAGTATGCCATTGGCTGGGCCTACCGCTGGTATGGCAAAACACAGCCTTGGGATGAAATCCCTTTGCTGAGAAAGGAAATTGATAGCCATGTACATGATCCTATTTATCATTACGGTGAACAGCAGGACTCTAAAAATATCGTTGATCCGCGGGCTCAATCGGAAGATCTTGGTGATGACGCCATGAAGGCTGGCGAATATGGTATGCTGAATCTGCGTCGCATGATGCCTAATATTATCAATTGGACAACCAATGTCGGCGATGATTACTACCGTGCCGGTAAGTTGTATATGGGCGTGGTTGGACAATGGTATGCATATGCTGATCATGTTTTAAATAATATTGGTGGTATTTACCTCGAAAATGCTGTTTTGGGTGATCAAAAAGATGCCTATAGCCCAGTACCAAAAGACAAACAACTACGTGCTTTGGAGTACCTCAAGAAGAATGTCTTTTACATGCCCGAATGGTTGTTCGTTCCGGAGCTGATGGCAAAAACTTTTCCATTGAAAGATTCTCCGTTAGGACCATTTGAGTACGCTCCTTATAACTTACAACGTGAATTTCAATACGCTATGTTGTATAAACTGGTCAATGATGAACGTTTGCTGCGTATGGTTGAGATGGAAAATCTTTTCGGAAGTAAGAAAGCATGGAGCGCACCGGAGTTTTTAACTTCTGTACGTCAGACGGTTTTTGCTAAAACCATCAGCGGACAATCGTTGGATCTTAAAACACGGATGCTGCAACAAAACTATGTGGATGTGCTGATGGTCTCTACCAACAAATCGATGGAGAAACTAAATGCGAAGAAACTAGCAGGTATCGAGCAGCTGGTTGAAGCGACGCAACCTGATCTATGTTTACATCCACAACATGCATCCTCTTCAAAAGCTGGACTGCGGAATGTACATGTCACTGGTATGATCCGTACTTCGGATATGCTGACTTATAAACGCGCTGAATTATATGAGATTTACCAGTTGTTGAAAGAAAAGCAGCGGACTGGTGATGCGACGACAAAATCGCATTACATGGATCTTTTATTGCGTATTGCAAATACCTTAGAATTAAACTAATATATTAACATCTACCAAAATGAATAAGTTTTTAATACCGTTGACCTTCATGTGTGTGCACGTTGCGCATGCGCAGGAATCCAGAGAATTGAAAGGAAAGGTTCTGGATGCGGTCACTTTAAAACCTGTCGTGGGGGCGACAGTTGTCGTTGAAAGTTCGGCAGTAGCAGAAGATATCGGTGTACCTAATCAGGTGCAGCAGTCGGCATTGGGTTCATTGACCGATGCGGCTGGAGAATTTCGCTTAAAAGTGCCTAGTAATTTAAAATATGTAACGATTAGCTATGTCGGGTACCAGCGTATTCAGGTGCCGGTATTTCAGGATCATAAGACAATCTTGCTTCAGCCAAGTGGTGAATCTTTAGATGAAGTGATCGTAACAGGTTATACGGATATCAAAAAACGTAAGAATACGACGGCTTACAATAAAATCAATGTCGCTGATATCAAACAAACCGGAGTTTCATCGATCGACGAAATGTTGGCTGGTCAGGTCGCAGGCTTGCAGCTGAGTAATTTTAATGGTGGACCTAACAGCGCGCCACAGATCCGTATCCGGGGTACGGTATCACTCAATGGCACACAAGACCCCTTATGGGTCATCGATGGCTTACCGATTGAAGGAGCTGAATTGCCCAAACGAATTGACAAAGACAATTTGAATAGCTTGAGTAATCTTCCGATTGCGGGTATCAATCCTGACGATATCGCCGATATTACGGTATTAAAGGATGCAGCGGCGACTTCCATCTATGGCGCGAGGGCGGCAAATGGAGTCATTGTGATTACCACAAAAAGGGGGAAATCTGGACCTGCAAAACTGCAGGTATCAGCAAATACTTTTGTGACGCAACGTCCGGATTTCGGTAAACTCAACCTGATGGATGCCAATGAAAAAGTGGACTTTGAACTCTTGATGGCCGACCGCACCGATTTAAATTATCGTGCGGATAAGGGGGGCGTTATGCGGATATTAAACAAAGCAAATGCATTGGATGCTTACCGTTCGGGTGGTTTGGCAGCCTTATCACCTGAAGTACAGCAGTCAATCAATCAATTGCGCACACAACAGACGGATTGGGGAAAAGAACTTTATCGTCAAGCTTTGAATCAGCAGTATTCAGCTTCAATTTCTGGTGGTAATGACGGGCATCGTTATTATTTGTCCAGCGGTTTTTACGATGAGAAGGGAGCAACAAAAGGAGCAGATCTTCGTCGTTATTCTTTGACATTAAATAATGACTTCAATATTAACGACAGATTCAAAGCTGGAATCAATCTATTAGGATCCGTTTCAAATAGGCAGAACCCAATCCAGGATGACGATGCCTTTACTAATCCTAGTAATTATATGCGTTTGGTTAATCCATACTTGACTGTACGTGATCAATCTGGTAAATACAATTATGATCCGGATATTGAAGGCTATGAAAAAGATACCTATATTCCTTTCAATGCTATAGAAGAAAGGGAGAATACCAAATATACGTTAACGAATAAGGCACTGAAAGCGATTGGTTACCTGGAATATACTATTATTCCACAATTGTCATTACGCTCCGAATTTGGTTTGCAGTTTGATGAAAACAGCACAGAAAAATTTGCCGATCAGGAAAGTTATAATACGCGCAAGTTGCGGGCTTCGACGCGGTATTACGATTCTGCAACTAAAACGTATAAATATTTCTTGCCTACAGGAGGTAAGATCGAAAATATCAATAATAGTATCTTCCAATATAATTGGAAAACTTACCTAAAATATAACAAAACTTGGAACGACAGACATGAGCTGGAATTGATGGGAGGAACAGAGCTGCGCCGTAGTACGAATAAAGCCGTATCAACCAAAGGTTTTGGCTACAATCCAGCGACTTTAACTACACAAAGTATTGTTTTTCCAAATAGTAATGATCAAACAAACGCCAAATTCCTTCAGTATAGTAAGGGATATATCGAGAACTCATATGCCTCTTTTTATGGAAATGCGACCTATACGTTTGATCGTAAATACAACGTCAATGGTAGTATTCGTTATGACGGCTCAAATATGTTCGGTGTAGATCCGCAATATCGTTTCTTACCAATCTGGTCTTTGTCCGGATCCTGGAACGTACTTGAGGAGGACTTCATCAAAGGAAAAACGGCGTTATCGGATCTCCGTTTACGTGCTTCCTACGGTATCCAGGGCAATGTCGATCGGAATACCTATCCATTTATCGTTGGAAGGTATGGAAATTCGACTTTAATTCCGGGTTATAATGAAGGAACAGTTACGGTTGAGATACCTGCAAATGATAAATTACGTTGGGAGCGTACGCAATCTTATAATGCTGGAGTTGATCTAGGTCTATGGAAGAATAGATTGAATATTACGGTTGACTATTACAACAGAAAAAGTACCGACCTAATAGCTTATAGTGCATTGCCTTTAGAAAACGGTTTCCAGAATGTGCAGGTCAATTGGGCCTCAGCACGAAACCAAGGTGTAGAACTGACCATATCAAGCCGTCAGATTCAAACAGATAAATTCTCCTGGTCAACGGACTTTAATATCGCACATAATGACAATAAGTTATTGAAGGTTATGAATGATCCGAAGGCTTATGCACCAGAGGCACAGGAAGGGCGCCCAATCAGTGGTCTATATGTGCTGGAAACGGCTGGACTGGATAAAGATGGTGTGATGCAATTTAGAAATCAAGATGGATCGGTTTCAAGCTTTGAAGAGTTTTATGGTTTATACGATCCTTGGGCTGATTTCTTGCCGGGTTATATGTCGCAAACCGACATGACAGCTGCAGAATACCGTTCTAAATTTAAATACAAGGGTAGTAAAGATCCGAAGTTTATCGGTGGTATGACCAACCGTTTCCGTTATGCTAACTTTGACTTGGCGATTTCAGCTGTCTTCAATCTGGAGCGTTGGGTAAGCCGTACACCGACTTATAATCCAGCGAAGGTCGACCGCGGACAGAATTATACAACAGATCTTTTGAATGTCCTACAAAAGGGTGGTAATATGCCTGCTTTGGGAAGTATAAGTTCTGAATTAAATGACCGCTGGATGGCCTACGCGTGGTTGGAGAGTAATGATCCAATCAATTCATTCAGCCAGTATGATATTTGGGCTAAGAAAATGAGTTATGTCCGTATCAATAGCGTACGTTTGGGATATACACTACCTCCTGCACTAAGCAAAAAAATTGGTGCAAGCAATTTACGCGTGAATGTAGAAGGACGTAATCTATTTGTTTTCGGAGCAAATTATGAAGGGTATTTTGATCCGGAGACTTATGGAAACTATTATGCGCAGCCGATCAGCAAATCGTTTGCCTTTGGTCTTTCCGCAAGTTTTTAATTTTTAATTGATTTATAACATGAAGAATATAATTTATTTTGGAATGATCATGACAGCGAGTGCATTGTCTTCCTGCAATAAATATTTAGATATACAACCGGTAGGAACGGTCATTCCTGCCTCGGAAAGTGATTTTAGAGGGTTAATGACAAGTAGTTATACTGGTTTTCCTGCGCATAAGTCTTATTTGTCCTTGCGTACAGATGAACTATTGTTGGATGAAAGTTCGACAGATGCGGCTAGAACCAAAGATATCTATCTTTGGAACGATCAAAACCCCGATCCTGCAACAATTGCTTATCCTTATTTGGCATTCTATAAAAGTATTTTTTATACGAATCAGATCATCAGTACGATCGATGACAAGTTGGCTAGTAATGGTACAGTAGACCAGATCAAGGGTGAAGCTTATCTCATGCGGTCTTATGCTCATTTTGAGTTGTTAAATCTTTACAGTGAGGTCTATTCGGCGAGCAATGCAGGGCTTCGGGGCGTTCCTTTATCAACAAAGATTGACCTGGAACAACGTTTTGTTCCCGCGACCATTGGAGAGTCTTATACGCAGATCCTGACTGACATGGAAAAAGGGACAGCGTTACTGACTGTGGATGATCAGGCAAAAGGTGTTAACTATCGCTTTAGCAAACGCGCTGCTTTTGCAATGGCCTCACGCGTTCATTTATACCGCGGTGAGTGGCAGGAAGCAATTGATGCCGCTAAAAAAGCTTTGGTTATAAATGACAAATTGGTTGATCTCAATGTTGCTGGAAGCCTACTTCCGAATGATTTTGAATCCACAGAGATGATTATGGCTTTGGAAAAAGTATCTGTTCCTGGAGTACGTACAAGTTCCTTTATTTCACCGGCCTTATTAGACAGTTATTTAGCAGGTGATTTGAGAAAAGGTCGTTACTTCCAAAAAAGTGGGGGCGATTATGTATCCCTCAAAGGTGGAGACAACCGTTTTAACGTGAGTTTTAGAAATGCTGATCTTTATTTGACGATGGCCGAATGTTATGTTCGTCTGGGAAATACAGCAGAAGCATTAAAATACCTGTCTGCTTTAAAGAAAAACAGATTTACCGCAGATGCATACGCCAAAGAAACGAAGGCCGACGCAGGTTTGTCAAAGGAGCAATTGCTAGATGCGGTTCTGCTGGAACGCAAGCGTGAACTGGCGCTAGAGGGATTACGCTGGTATGATCTAAAACGGACGACAAGACCGGCGATCACACACAGTAGTTTCGGTAGGACGGTAACCCTGCAGCAGAACGATCCACGTTATGTGATTCGTTATCCACAGGAGGCAATCAATAATAATCCCGATCTGTTAAAATAATCGATTTTTTTTTATCCTATATATATTAATCCATTTTCTTTTTTTAGGAAATGGATTTTTTATTACATTCAACCCATGGGATGGAAAATACTGATTGTCGAAGACGAAGACTGGGCTTTTGTAGGCTTAAAGGAAATGTTGACTGCGCTCTATGGAGAAAGCGAATTGACCTTTACCAATGCAAAAGAGGTTCAGGAAGCGGTGACGACGATCAATAGAAATCAATTCGATCTGATTTTTATGGATATCCACCTGATGGATGGGCTGAGCTTTGAAATTTTTAAACAGGTATCGATCGATGTGCCACTGATTTTTACGACTGCTTACGAACAATATGCATTGGAGGCCTTCCAAAATAAGGGTTATGCCTATCTGTTAAAGCCTTTCGATAGCGACGAGTTGGCGGAGATCATGAAACGTATCGAACCGCTACTACCCAACGTAGAACCTCGGCTCAAACAGCGCTTCCTAGTGAAATACGGTAATTTTTTAAAGTCGCTGGCCATTGCTGATATTGCCTATTTTATGGCAGAAGACAAAGAGCTGTATGCCGTAGAAAAAGGATCGGGAATTGCATATATTATTGAAGATACCATCACACATCTCGTTTCACAGGTGGATCCCACAGTTTTCTTTCAGATCAATAGGAAATTCCTTGTTCGGATAGATGCCATCCAGTCCATGTTAAAGATTAGTCGAAATCGAATCAAGTTAGAGCTAATGCCTTCAACCCCAGAAGGAATTGTCGTCATTGTTAGTGAGGAACGGTCCCCGAAGTTTCAAAAATGGCTTGATCAATAATGGTGAGTTAGCTAACGAAAAAATATTTTTCTAGACATAATTATAAATTAAATTGCTGAATATTAGTGTTTTTTGTTTTTAGTTCTTAAAATCTAGTAATTCAATGGATTTTGTTATATATTTGCACTCGAATAAAATCTATTAAACAAGTAGTTTTTATTCGAGTGCAAGAAGCCGCCGTGTTTTTTGTTTTTAATCACACTTAACTTATTTAGTAAAGCATTCTTACGATGTACGCAAAACTTAAATACATTCCTATTGCTGCTATAGCATTATCGGGGGTCAATATGAACAGGCTCTATGCTCAGCAGCGGGCTATACAAGGAAAAGTTGTCGATGCCAATACCGGTCACCTACTTCCTGGAGTAAATGTTCGCATTTCGGGGCAAAATCAAGGAACCTTAACGAATTCAAAAGGAGAGTTTACAATCAATGTCACAGGTGACGTATTACCTGTATTGGAATTTTCTTTTGTTGGTTATGAATCTCAACAGCTAAAAGCAACAAGCACAAACTTAACATTGTCCTTGAAACCCTCCAGTACAGATCTGGAAGAGGTGGTGGTCGTGGCTTACGGTACTGCCAAACGTACAAACATAACGGGATCGGTCAGTACAGTAAGCAGTAAAGCGATCGAAAATAGACAAGTGTCAAATATTACCAAAGCATTAGAGGGACAGGTACCGGGCTTACAGTCCGTGGCGTCCTCGGGACAGCCAGGTACTGAAGCAGCCATCCGTATTAGGGGTATCGGCTCCATTAATGCCTCCAGTGCACCTTTGATCGTGTTGGATGGTAGTCCCTATGCAGGAGATATTAACTCCATCAATCCGAATGACATTCAGTCCATCTCTGTTTTAAAAGATGCAGCATCAAGTGCACTTTATGGTTCCAGAGGGGCAAATGGGGTGATTATCATTACCACAAAGTCGGGTGTGACTTCCGACAACACCAAGATTAATCTCAATTTTACACAGGGCTATTCAACACGTGCAGTTCGTGACTATGATCAGGTGTCGACCGATGAATATTTTCAACTCTATTGGGAAGCTTTAAGAAATAAAAACCTATCAAATGGCCTTACGGCAGAGCAAGCGGCGTCCAATGCAAGTAAGACCGTATTGACAGATTTAAATATTAATCCTTACGGCAGTCAATACCCACAGCCGGTCGGCGTAGATGGTAAATTGGTTGCTGGAGCAAAAGCGCTTTGGAATGATCCATGGACCGACGTATTGCAACGTACTGGGGTGCGTACACAGGCAGACCTCGGATTTAGCGGTGGTAGTGCAAAGAGTACCTACTACATTTCAGGAGGTTATCTCAATGATCAAGGAATTGCAATTGAATCGGGCTTTAAACGCTATAATCTGCGTGCAAATATTGACAGTAAGGTCAAGTCTTGGTTAAATGTAGGCCTGAATATAGGTGGTAGCAGTACACAACAAAAATATCCGCAGTCTGAAGACAGTAATACGGCTAATATTATAAATTTTACGAGACTGGTCCCGTCTTTTTATCCGTACTATGAGCGGAATGCGGATGGCTCATATGTCCTTGATGGAGCCGGAAACAAGATTTACGATTTTGGAGAATATCGTCCAAGTGGTGCGACTCCACGTAATAATCTGGCAGCATCTCTTCCTTTGGATCGAAATGATATCCGCCGTGAAAATCTATCTGCACGAACCTATCTGGAAGTGTTGTTTTCTAAAAACTTAAAGTTCAAGTCGACTTATAGTCTTGATTATCTCAATGGAAATACGCACGACTACACTAATCCATTGTTGGGCGATGGTGTGAACACCGGGGGGTATGTGTATCGTTCAAACGTACGTACGGTCGCACAGACCTGGAATAATTTGCTGACCTATGAAAAGCAGTTTGGTTTGCATTCCCTCAATGTATTGGCCGGACAGGAATACTATGATTTTAACAGCAGTAATATAAATGGTAGCAGACAACAGTTTGTACTTCCTTATTTTGACGAACCTGCTGCTGCATCTCAACTTAATAATTTTACAGGATCCAGTGTTGATTATAGGTTACTGAGCTTTTTGGGAAGAGCGGAGTATAACTATGATAACAAATACTATTTTTCAACTTCCTTACGGACAGATGGATCATCTCGGTTTTCGCCGGATAAACGTTGGGGTACATTCTGGTCTGTGGGCGGCTCATGGAAACTGAAGCAGGAGGATTTTCTGAAGGATAATACAACGGTTAATCAGTTAACCGTCAGAGCGAGTTATGGTGGACAAGGAAACGATAATCTGGGAACCTATTATGCTTATAAAGGACTTTATACCATTGCAAATAGTTTGGGTAAAGGCGGGACGTATACTGGCAGGCTGGCTACGCCGGATCTAAAATGGGAGTCGAACCTTAATTTGAATGTGGGGGTTGACGTATCTGCTTTTGAGAACCAGGTGTCGTTAAGCGTGGAGTACTTTAACCGTCGAAGTAAAGATTTGCTATTTACAATGCCGATGGCTTATTCAACAGGATATACAGGCTATGATGCAAATATAGGAGCGCTGAAAAATACAGGTGTCGACGTGGATATTCGTACTGTCCCGGTTCGAAATGAAAATTTTAAATGGAATTTAGACGTCAATCTTTCGCATTACAAAAACAAGATTACAGCTTTGCCAAAAGACAATAAACCGATCATCACGGGTAATAAACTCCTGCGTGTAGGTGGAAGTATCTATGATTTTTATCTGCCGGAATGGGCTGGAGTAAATCCAGATAACGGTCTGCCGCAATGGTATACTGCTGATAAGGACGGTAATAAAACAGGTGAAAAAACTTCGGAATACAGTAAGGCCGGTAATTTTATTGCCGGAACTTCATTGCCAGATCTTGTCGGCGGGATTCAAAACAGTTTCACCTACAAAAATTTTGATTTGTCTGCTTTATTGAGTTTTAGTTTGGGTGGACAGATATTAGATAACGATTATATTCAGCTTATGCATAGCGGTAATAATCCAGGACGCGCTTGGTCAAAGGAGATCCTCGAGCGCTGGACGCCTGAGCATACGCAGACCGATGTGCCTAAATTGACAACTGATAACTTGAATTGGACTTCTTCGTCCACACGCTTTCTTTACAGTGGCACTTATGCACGCCTTAAAAATGTAAGTTTAGGTTATCGATTACCTTCGGATTTATTGAAGCGGATAGGTGTAGAAAAACTTCGCGTCTTTGCAACAGCCGAAAATCTATTGACATTTTATGGTCATCAAGGAATGGATCCAGAACAGACGGTGAATGGGGCGACCTATTTTCGCTATCCGGCAATGCGAACAATCTCTGGTGGTATTCAGCTTGTTTTTTAATGCCTTATTGTTAATCTGAGAATTTAAATGAAAATCATGAAACTAAAAATTGTATATATCATATTGGCGCTCTCCCTAGTGAATGCATCATGTAAGGATGCGCTTGAGCTGGATCCGACGACCGCAGTGCCTGAAGGTGAAGTTTTTAAAAACACCGACAATGTTGCTACGGTGATCAACGGTACCTGGAAGTATTTAAATGATACCTATTTTACCTATGCTAATCCGGGATATACAGCGGTGATGCGTACTAGTGATGCGATGGGAAGTGATGTGGCGGTGACCACCAAATATGGCTATCGTGATGCTTATGCCTTTACCGAATTGACAAATAATCGATCAAATCGTGTCAATTCTTTTTGGATTATGTTGTATAAGGTGATCGATAACATGAACAATGTCATTGCAAAGGTAGATGGGGCCGAAGGCTCTACTGAAACTAAAAATGTGTTAAAGGGAAGAGCTAAAGCATTACGTGCATTTTCCTACTTAAATCTGGCCACATTTTATCAGTTTAGTTACCTCAAGGACAAAAATGCGAAATCTGTTCCGATTTATACCGAACCCAGTACACTATCGACTGAAGGAAAATCAAGGTCAACACAGGCAGAAGTGTATGAACTTATCTTGAAAGATCTCAAAGACAGTGAAAGCTTGTTGGCTTCTGCTGGTCGAGCGGATAAATACGAAATCAATGCAGAGGTTGTTTATGGTTTGCTCGCTCGGACTTATCTGCAGGTTGGCGAATGGAAACTGGCCACAGCGTATGCTGAAAAAGCAGCTCAGAAGTATAATTTAATGACTCCGTCAGATTATCAAGCGGGTTTTAATGATCTTGGAAATAGCGAGTGGATTTGGGGGCATCAGCAAACTAACGAGCAAAATGTGGCAAGTTATACATTTCATTATTTGGATGTTTCGTCAGCTGGATCTTATTACTATAGTTTTATGGCCGATCCTTATTTTAAAGATTTATTCGATACCAGTGATGTGCGTTATGCTTTATTTGAATGGGATAATTTACCTGGCCGGGAAGGTTTCCTACGGTATAAGAAGTTTAAGTTTAAGTCTAATTTAATTGGAGATATTGTATACATGCGTGCTTCGGAAATGGTTTTGATTGCGGCCGAAGGTTATGCAAGAGCTGGTGAAAGCGATAAAGCGGTAGCAGCCTTGAATAAGCTGCGTGCAGCGAGGAATGCAAAGCTGTTTTCAGGAAATGATACGGATCAATTAATTGCAGCGATCCTGATTGAAAGACGAAAAGAGCTTTGGGGGGAAGGATTTGCCCTGTCGGATATTCTTCGGACACAAGGAAAGGTTGCACGAAAATCTTATGTTGATGCAGACGGCAAGCCTATTCAAGTCCAAATTGTGGGTGCAGATGGCAAACCGAAGCTAGTGAACGGGCAGGGGCACCGGGTTATTAAGTTTCCTAATGGATCTAATTTTGTGGAAAATAGCCCTTATTATTTGTTTGCTATCCCATACGAAGAGACTGTGCGGAACCCGAATCTGTAAAGTTAGTTGTTGGTTTATTATTGAAGAAATCCGGTGTACCCTGTGCATCGGATTTTCTTTTTTCCCGCTCGCCCTTCTTCTTAGGCTGTATATTGTGGTTCCTTATGTTGAAGAATGCTTCCTTTTTTTAGTGTCGCCCTGTTGGCCCTGCTGCGCGTTGGGCTCTTCTCGATTTAAAGGTTGTCATCTTTTTTCTCTTGTATGTTGTTTTTTCAGCTGGCTTATCGTGTTCCTGTAAATTTGGACAAGAGATTGCGTCGGTAAATAGGGTGAGGGTTAGTTTTCCACATTATGTTAATAACGCTGTTGAAAACCTGTTTAAAAGAAAAATACAGTTATTAACACTACTTATTAACATTATGTTGATAACCTTTCTTTTTCTTCTTTTTGCTTTTGTTCATCCAGATGATGTATCCTGTGATGGGCAAGGAAGCACAAAAGAGACTGGCAAGGCAAGCGATAATTTTTGTTGTGAGTCCACCGATGGCACCGGTATGAATATCATAGTTAAGTGCACCGAGCTTATCCCCATACTGCAATTCGTTGCTGGATTTGACTGCTGTAAGACTGTTTTCTTCTTTATTATAATAAAGCCAGTCAAATACACCACTTCGTTTTTCATGATGTCTCACCTGTATATCCATTGCTGTTTCGGTCTCTTTTTTTAGTCGGATCGACATCATTTCAGCATCCGGATAATTTGTCAAGGCATACCGCAGCGCATTGTCCTGAAATTTCTTTTCCACAGCGGGCAAGGGTATAGGGGAGCTACGTGTGGAAGAAGCTGTTGGCGACTGCAATAAATTGAATGTTGCGCTATAGGTCTTTTTAAAATCCGGAAAAGCAAAAGCGAGTCCCGTAATGGCAAAAATCAATCCGATAATTAAGCTGTAAAATCCGATGACATTGTGGAGGTCGTGGTTCAGTCGCTTCCATTTGACTTTGGTATCTAACCAAAAACTGCGCTTGAGATTCTTGCCCTTCCATTTTTTTGGCCACCAAAGAACAATACCACTAAGTAAGATAAGGACAAAAATGGCCGTTGACCAGGCAACGATAGGGTGACCATATTGCTTGCCCAAGAGGAGGTTTAGGTGAAGCTGAAGCACTAACTGAAAGAATTCTGTTTTTGAATTTTCTACTTGCTGTACCTGACCAGTATATGGATTGATGAAAACGCGTTTGTAATAGCGGTAATAATTCCAATGGCCAAATGCTTTTTCGTCCGTTTTTATGGCACGAAATACCCAGGTACGATTCTTCGAAGGATAGAGATCAACCCGCGTAATTTTTTGATTTTTTTTGAGGCTTTTCTGTGCGCTGTCAAGAAGTGTGCTTAATGGTAGTGGAGTTTTTGAGTGGATGGTTGTATCGGAGATAAAATATTTTTCAGGATAAGCCCAGAGCTTGAGCTCATCCTGAAAGGTGTATATGCTGCCCGTCAGGCTTAGGATGAATACCACAACTCCGGTGATGATTCCGAGCCATTTATGCAACCAAAGAATGACGGTCTTAAACATATTAAAATTTATAGTTGATGTTAAATGAGGCCAACATACCTTGTCCTTTGACGTATTCTTCATTTAAGGCACGATATTGACTGACAACAGGGTAATAGTTTTTATTGAATAAGTTTTCTACACCCATACCGATAGACCATTGTTTGTTTACTTGGTAATTTCCATTTAAGTTAAATAGGTCAACAGTTTTAACGGGGCCTTCACTGTTTTTGTAGACGCCTTTATCGTTTGGAAGAAAGCGATCCCGGGACCCGGTATGTACCCAAAAAAGCTGAAAGGTTAAGGGTTTGATTGGCGTGTAATAGATGTATCCCGTTGCTTTGTCTGGCGAGATCCGTGAACCATTGAGGTAGGATTTTGATCCATCGTCTTTTTTTGACTTTCCTTCCACATAGGCATAGGTTCCACCGATGGTCAATTGAGGCGAAATATGAGCGCTTAATGCAATTTCGTAACCATACACATCTTCTGGAAGACGTTGTGGCATCAGGTAACCGCCAATGTCCACCAGTTCAACACCCATTTTTGAAGTACTGTAGTAATAAGATGCTGATAGCTGGAAAATGCTGTAATTGCTTGAGAATCCGATTTCGTAATTATTGGTGATAATAGGATCAGTTTTTAGGCTATCTAAATCATTATCTGTTGCCCGACGTACAATACGGCCAAGTTCATTGATCGCGAAACCTTGAGAGAAACTCACGAAGGGATTAAAGATCGCGAATTTGTTGTAACGCAAACCTGCATTGAAGGTCGCTCCTTTGTAGGGGATATTGCCTCCTTTTACAGCAATACTTCCTTCGTTGTTGGGACCTGTAGCGATGGTATGGAAATCCTTTATTTTGACTGTTGCATTTTCATAACGTACACCGCCTTTAAAGATTAAGTTTTCTAGGAAATCAATTTTTACCTGGGCGTATGGAGCAACGTTTAACATATTCATATAGGGAATATAGACCCTGCCATCGGTCAGATTTTGATCCGTAACATCATTTAATAAATCCACACCATAGGTGATATCCGCATTGGAACCCAATACCTGGAAAGGTGTGTTTAGGTTAACGCGTAGGCCTTTTTTCTCCGAGTTGATCTGTGTTTGTCCCGGACCGTACCATGCAGAGGCTTTCTCAACATAACGGTTCATGGATCGAAATGTATTGTAGTATGCAGAAGCAGTTAAGGATGTCGAAGCGAATAGATTACTTTTAGTATAGGTCAACATGGCATTGTGGTTATACGGAGTTCCGGCAGGTTTACCTGGATCATCGCCTTTTACGCCTATCGTTGGCGTTTGACCATATACACCCGTTTTGCTGATGTATCTGTTGTGTTGGTTACTTCTGTAGAAGTTGTACACTGCTGTAATATTGGAACTACTATCGATACGGTATCCGGCCTTTAAAAATGCATTGTATTGATAGGTATTCGAAAGACCGTCTGTCTGACCAAGGGGAACTCCGTCGCCATCGCGCTGCAAGCCAACGTAATCGGCCGAACCGCTAACGGTATAATTCCGTCTGTTTTTTTGTCCGTACAAGGTTTGTCCTATGCGATATCCCATGGTGCCGGCGCTGTGTACGGGATTGAATGTTGTTCGTAGGCTGGTTATTCCTTGGATAGCTGCAGCGTCTTTGGAGGGATTGCGTGTAATGTAATTGATAATCCCGCCTGCCGATCCATTTCCATAGATGGATGTGGCACCTTTGATAACCTCCACGCGCTCGATGACACTTGGGTCAATGGTCCGGAGATCACGTTGTCCATTCATCAAAGGCGTAGATTGCGGAATTCCATCGATCAACACCAGTACAGATCGCCCACGCAGTGTTTGTCCAGAATTGGTCGCTTTGTTGGTTGAGGTTCCCAAGCCCGGGATGGTATTACCCAAAATTGTGGAAAGATTGGTGCTTATTTGACTTTGAGCTTCGATTTCTTTTGTGGTTAAAATAGAAACTGAAGAAGGAACAGTTGAAATGTTTTCCGCTTTACGTCCAGCTGTTACGATAATTTCATCTAAAAGTTGAGTAGAATTGAGCTGAAATAACAGGGGCTGTTGAACGGTATCTAAATTAACCATTTTTTCAACCGTTGAAAAGCCTGTATAAGACACACGCAATTGAATGGGATTATTCAACGGTCTTTTGGCAAAAATGAATTGTCCAAGTTGATTAGAATAGCCGACGTTTTTTCCGTCAACTTTGATATTCGCTTGACTTAATGGTTTATTGTCACTGTCCTTGACAATTAGGGATAATTCTTGTGCATTGAGTTGAGCGCTTAAAAGCAAAAGTATTCCACTGCTGAACATTGTATAGCATGTTCTGTTTTTCATGGTAATTTATTTAGATCAAATATAAATTAATGTGCAAATATAGTTTATTTTATAGTTGTGCCAACAGCTATAGGTTATTTTTTTGATTTTTATAGATGTTAGGTCGTGATTTTCAAGTTCATTTTGTCGCACTTGATGCATATGAATTGGTAAGCAAATGTTTACGGGCAGGGGTTTACACGAATTGAATGCTTTATTAAAGATTTATTGATCTTGGATGATTAATTTAGCATACTGTTTTTTGTGTGTCGCAGGCTTAGAGATTTTAACGTAATTATAAATTCATGAGAAGAACATTTTTTGCTTTTTTTCTTTTTGTTTCGTCGTACTCAATCGTCGTCGGACAAAAAATCCACTCACTCGCGTTTGCTTCTCCACAGGCGATGCGAGATTATTTTACCTATGCTAGCGACAAAAAAATTGTCAGTGGTCATCGGGGAACGATTGAGGCTGGGCTTCCAGAAAATTCGATTGCGGCATTTGAGGCCGTGCTGCAAAAAACAACGGCTATTTTTGAAATCGATCCGCGTTATACCAAGGATAGTGTTGCTATTTTGATGCATGATGCGACATTGGATCGAACCACAAATGGAAAAGGAAAAATAGCAGACTATACCTGGGATGAATTGCGTAAACTGAAGCTAAAGGATCAGGCTGGAAATGTGACCAACTACGGTATTAACACACTTGATGAAGTTATTAAATGGGCAAAGGGTAAAACTATCCTCAACTTAGATAAAAAAGACTTACCATTGGCGGCTACAGCAGCAATACTAAAAAAATACAATGCCTACAGTTGGGTGTGGGTTACGGTACATAATACTGAACAGGCAGCGTTTTATTTGGCGCAGAATCCAGAACAGTATATGTCCATGCATATCAAAGATCAAGCTGCATTGGAGAAGTTTAAATCCGCTGGATTACCCTACGACCGTATGATTGTCTATATCGGGCCAGAACTAAAGGATTCCAATCAGGCGATGTATCAATTTTTCAACAGAAAGGGTGTGATGTGCATGATTTCAGCAGCACCTACCTACGATAAATTGAAGACAAAGGCAGAACGTGCCGAGAAGTATAAGGCCATATTTGCGGAAGGAGCCTCCATTCTTGAGTCTGATCTTCCTATGGAAGTTGGCGAAGTAATCGATTCGTTTTGACGAATTATTATCAATCCAAATCGATATTGTCATCTAAAAATTTAAGATACTTAGGTGATTCATCGTCGAAAATGTCTCTTCCTTCCATCATATAGGCGCGGAGAAGATATTCCTGGGCAGACTCGCTATTATTGTCTTCCAAATAGCACTGTCCTAAGCGCAGCATGATAAAAGGGTTTTCATAGGCATTTTCGATAATGTTCTGTTTTGCCTTTTCAAAATGGGAGAGGGCATTGCGAAAATCGTCCATTAAGAAAAAGGCATCTCCAATGGAAGCTTCGAGCCAGAGGCTTTCCGCATGAACATTTTGTGGACTAGGGACTAGATCAAGCGCTTCGGTCCACACCCGAATAGCTTCCTGATAGTTGCCTTCATCACATTGGATGTTTCCTTCCTCGCTAAGTTGGTCTATTCTGTCTAATGTTTGATCGTCCATAGCATTTTATTCTTTAGAGTGCTATACGAAGATAAGAAATAATAATAAAAAAACACCTGAAGCCTAAGCTTCAGGTGTGAACTGATTGAAATACCGAAGTTTATTTATTCCACCATAATTTGGTGCTGATTACATCATCTCCTTGTCGTGAAAGTGCAGTTTGATAATTCGTCTTATTGGTACTTTGTTCTTTTAATGGATACACCAAACGGCTTGGGATTGTGCTGCCTACCTCAGGAGTGAAAGTATATGTGACAGGTTTGCCTTCTACTGTTCCGGTCCATGTAATATCACCTTTTTTGATTAGGAATAACGGATACCCTGTTCTTCTGATTTCGGACCAAGATTCGATGCTTTGGTTGAAAAGTGCTAAGTACTTTTGAGAAAGCACATTTTCCTTATTCGCAGCAGGAAGTTTACTCAAATAGGTTGCTACTTCATCAGAAGACACGGACCATTTTTCAAGAGATGCCCGAACACCCTTTTCGTAATTTGATTGATCCCAGTTATTGTTTTCCGCTAAAATAAAGGCTACTTCCGCATATTCCATAAGTACTTCCCCATAATCTGCAGCGTTGATAATGTCACTAGGCAATGATATTTTGTCTACAGGAAATAGATTGCCTGCTGCTAGGGGGAGACCATAGGGTTGGCCGTAGTAAATATTTCCTGAGCTTGTCGGTTTGGCAAATTTTGACAGACGTGGATCGGCAATTTTAAAGGGACCGCGGCTGCCCTGTAAAGTCTCAACAATCACATTAGAAATTGCAAAATCTTTTCTGTTGGCAGTTACCGTAGCTCTAAACAATGGTGCTTCATTTGGTGATGTTTTGGAGTATTTAAATATCGCATTATCATTGTTGGAGGTGAATATACCTTTTTTGATGGCATCGGCGATATGTGTCGTTGCCAAAGCTGCATCTTTACCTTTGATTCGATTCGCAACACGTAGACGTAGCGAATTGGCGAATTTTGCCCAGTTAGTATTTGATCCTTTATAAATAATATCAGCTGTTCCGAAAGTCGTGGCTGTTGGATACTTTGCTAGTGTATCAGCTGCCTGCTGTAATTCATTGAGAATATCTTTGTATATTTTCTCTTGACTAGCATATTTCGGCGTCAGGTTATCCGGGTCCTGCTGCAGAGCTTCAAAATCTGCATCTTTATTGCCATAAGATTCATATGGGATATCACCAAAAACATCTGTTAGCGACTGAAAAGCGTAAGCCTTGAGTATTCTTGCTATCGCAATCTGATTGGTATTTGTACCTGCTGTTCCTGCCGATGCAATCGCTTTAGTGGATTCATTGGTATTTAGCTTAATAATTTCATTTAAATTGTTAAGTGATTTGTAGGTTGCAGTCCAATAGTTGTCTGAATAGCTTGTTGGTATTTGATAACGAGATTGGTCTGTATAGATGTTCTGACTGAAATACTGAGCAAATAATTGAGCACCACGTAGGCTTACCTCTTCACTTCGTAATGCACTGACTAGCTGTTTCTCGGCTGTCACTAGAATTGTTGGCGTTGTGACAGAAGCAGGTCGATTTGGATCTGTATTGATATCGCTAAATGTGGATTTGGAGCACGAAGTAGCAATAAGCGATAGGCCAATGAATGAAGTATGTAGTATGTTTGATATTTTCATCTGTGTATATTTATTTATAAGTGCTTGTTCTGATTATCTATGAATCAGTTGCACTTGGTTTATCTTTTAAAGCTGATGAACGATCAGATTTATCCGGTTTGGATATTACGGAATAAATCATGATGAGTTTCATTCTTCTAAAATTTAAGATTAACGTTAAAGCCATAAGTAACCGGAAGAGGTATATTTCCACCTTCGATACCCTGCACATTTCCACCGCTGGATGTAAACTCTGGATCAATATATTTACTCTTGGTATAAATGTTCCAAAGGTTACGTCCGTATACATTCACGCCAATGTTTTTGATAATTTTGGGATTAGTTAATTTGAAATTGTATCCCAGCGTAACTTCCCTTAACTTAACATATGTTGCATCGAAAATTGAAAATGTTGTTGGGCCATTATATTCATTGCGCGCCCATTGTTGTGCGGTAATATTGGTGGTATTCTGCTGGATGTTACTCACATCATACGAACCATCACTATGGAATGCAACATCTCCCTTAACGCCATCGAGAACGACACCTGTTTCACGAATATTATTTGCAGCTGTCTTATCCAAAATACCCGAATACATACCAACTTTATAGGTTTGTGAGAAGAATTTTCCACCCACTCGACCCGAGACTAAAAAGCCTAGACTAAAGTTTTTGTAACGGAAACTGTTTTGGATACCGAAGGTAAAATCGGGTAGTACTGACCCTAAAGGAACCAACTGTGATGTTTTCATGTAGGTGCCATCTGCCTGTACAACGCGTTGTCCATCCGGAGCATAGACAAAGTCGTAACCCAAAAATTGACCATAAGATTCTCCTTCACGTGCAACGAGCTCGACCAAGGAATTGCTTAAGCTCAATGTATTGACCTGATCATCCAGTTTAATGACTTTGTTTTTATTTTTAGCCCAGTTGATTGTCGCATCCCAAGTAAAATTTTCGTGTTTGATAGGGGTACCATTTAAGACGACTTCAATTCCTTTATTATTAATTTTTCCAGCATTGAATACTTTTCCGGCATACCCGAATGATGATGAAACAGGAACTGGTAAGATTTGATTCCTAGAATTGTTGTTGTAATAGGTTACATCAAATCCTAGTCGATTTTTGAATAATTGTAGATTTACGCCTGTCTCCCAAGAGCTGGTAATTTCAGGTTTTAGATTAGCATTTGGTTTAGTGCTTGGAAGCCCATAGGATGCTTGTCCATCAAAGGATTGTTCGGGTTCGTAGACTTTATACAATTGATAAGGATCTGTGTCATTTCCGACTTGAGCCCATCCCAAGCGGATTTTACCAAAACTAAGCCAATCCAATTTTTTAAAGGCTTCCAATTGGCTAAAAACAAAACTACCTGTCAGGGATGGATATATAAATGAATTGTTGTTGGTCGGCAATGTAGATGACCAGTCATTACGTATTGTTCCATCTAAGTATAGAAAATCGTTGTATCCCAAAGAAAAGCTACCATAGATTGATGCAATGCGTCTATGGTATCGGAAGTTGTCAATTTTAACTGCATTGGCATTTTTCAGGTTATAGTAATTAGGAATAATCAAACCACCCTGTGTAATCGCGTAGTCTTGCTTCCGCTGCTGGTCACGGAGATTGGCGCCTACGTTTCCTATAAGGGAGAATTTATCCCAATTTTTCTTGGCGGTAGCCAAAAATTCGTAGTTGTATTCATTTAACTTATTGTTCGCTTCTTCGTATTGAGAAGTGCTTCGTGAGTATACCGCAATTCGATCTTGGGATTGGAATGAATAAATATCTCCATGTACTTTAGCTCCTAAAGTTAGCCAATTGTTTAAGTCATATTGTAAACCAATATTACCGTAGAAACGATCTCTATTGTCCTCCATGTACGACTCATAGGCTGACCAATAGGGATTATCAATAAAGCGGGTCGCCTCGGCGGCAGGCGTATTTTGCCATCCCGTTCGGTTCCAGGCTAACGGGGTTCCGTCTTCACGTTTGTAGTTTTCCAGTATTTTGTAATCGACTTGTACAGCTCCCCATTGGAATGCTTCCAGGATAATATTTCTATTGGAAGCACCTGTCCATGGACGGCCTACTGATGCATTACGGATATAGTTGAAATTCGAATTAATCTTCAGTTTACCTAATTGTGTACCTCCTGAGAAGTTAAACGTATTACGTCCCAAACTGGAGTTAGGTGTTGTTCCCGTTACATTTTTATTAGTGTAGGAAAAGCGATAATTTGTATTTCCGCTATTTCCTGCTATGGCAAAATTGTTGGTGTTGGATACACCTGTCCGAAAGAAATAACTAACATCATTTTTAGGATAAATCCACGGAGAAGGATTTAAATAGTTAGCCTCATCTTCAGGGTTTAGATTATACCATTGAAGCACAGGTGTGCCGTCCAGTTTTGGTCCCCAGCTTTCGTCTGCGGCGTAATCGATTATTTTGTAGTCTGTTCCGTTGATGTTTTGGGTTTGAAAGCTTGTAGAATACCCTTGACCATAGAGATGTTGTCTTTTGGGTAATCGAACGATATTTTCAAAATCAACCCCAGTATTTAAGGAAATATCTATTTTTTCACCTTTTGATGCACGTTTGGTGGTAATCAATATAACTCCATTGGCTGCCCTAGAACCATAAAGTGCAGCAGCAGAAGGCCCCTTTAATACCGAAATATTATCAATGTCGTCTGGGTTGATATCTTGTATCATGTTACCAACGTCTTTACCGGCACTTCCGTTGATAGTAGAAGAAGAGTTTAGATCGGTATTATCAATTGGGGTACCATCAATGACATATAGAGGTTGATTGTTCCCCGCGATTGAGTTAATACCTCTCAGTAAAACATGGGAAGATCCACCCATATTTCCACCTGAGGTCGTTACTTGAAGTCCTGCAACTTTTCCAGACAAGGCACTGAGGGCATTGGTGGGACGCGTCTGAAGTTCAACAGATTTAACTTCCTGTACGGCGTAACCCAATGATTTTTTTTCGCGGGAAATACCTAAGGCTGTCACAACGACTTCATTTAGTTGTGAAGTCGTTGGCAGAAGTTGAACAGTCGTGAAACCTGTAGGATTGGTTTGAACAGTCCTAGTTTCAAAGCCAATGTATTGAATGCTGATGTTGAGTGAGCTTCCGGTCGAAGGGAACTCAAATAATCCATTTGCATCTGTTTGAACCTGCTTTTTACTGCTTGTTTCGGTAACTGTAGCCCCTTGGATAGGATTGTTGTTGTTGTCGACTACCTTTCCTTTTATAGTGGTTTGTGCGTATAGCGCGCCAGTACTAAGACAAAGCGCGGCCATTACGACAAAATTTATGTTATTTTTTGCCATATTAATTATAATAGTGAGTTTATTGTTTGAGTTGGGTTATAGGAGATATTTGAAATTTACCTGTAAAAACATCCCCTTAGGACATTCGTTTTTCAAGGATATTATCTGTATGCTGTTTCATGTGTTAAAAAATGTTAATGCAAATATATAAAATCTACCTGATAACTATACTTTGTTTTTTTGTTTTTTGTAATTTTTGAGTCAGAATGATGAGATGTGGTCGTTAAAGGAGCGGGGAGGCTAATTAATCAAGTTCGTTTTCTTTCCGGAATACCTTCATATGTTCTATGCAATATGTTGCCTATTAGAATATTGATTGGCGGATACGAATCATAAACGGCGACGTACGAATTGTAAATCTTCGTATTCTTAAATAGGAAAGGGCAACATTCTTGTTCAGCCATTCCATGTAATAAAACGTATAACGCAATGATTATTTTTGGCACAAGAACAAAGGTATTAGCTAATAGATCGCAATCGGCGATTGGCAACTGTGCATATTGTGGTACTGCTCAGTCTCTTTTTGCATACAGACAAGTGAAGTACATTCATATTTTTTGGATACCCCTATTTCCATATGCCTCGGAGATTATTACCATGTGTACCCATTGCAAAAAGCTAAGTTATCAACGTGAAATCGACCCACAAACACTTCAGTCCATATCATCGGGAACTATCCGTAAAACACCTATTGGATATTTTGCGGGCTTAGTTCTGATTGGACTTTTTGTATCCGCTATTGTTATAGCAGGAATTTCCGGCGCAAAAAAGAAGGAAAAATACCTGAAAGATCCAAAGGTTGGCGATGTGTATGAGGTTTCTTATACAAAAGATGGAAAAACCATGCGTACGCTTTATCGCATCGCCAATTTAACGAAAGACTCTGTTACCTTTGACCTGAATTATTTGTTTGAAGGGCAATCTTTTTGCGATGATTATATTGTGCTTCACGATATAGCTAGCATTTCGATAAGTAAGTTGAAGAAGGGTATAGTATTAAAATGAGGGTATCCAGTAGATCGGATACCCTCATGGCATTATTGGTCGATGTTGATTTTGTAAATTGCTTCTGCTTCTTTGTCATCAAATTGTCGCATTTGCGTGAGAAGTTTCTTTTTCATCCGTTTGACGACGCTTCGATAGGTAGGATCCTTGTAGACATTATGGAGTTCATTGGGATCCTTTTGAAGGTCAAAGAGTTCCCAATTTTCGATCCGTTTATAATAGCGGATCAATTTATACCGATCATCACGAACACCAAAGTGGGGGCTCACGGCATGTTCGCCATTTTCAAAATAATGATAGAACAGATCTTTCCGATGTTCCTCGCTGTTATTTTTCAGAACATGAACAAAAGATTCACCTTGCATATCTTTCGGTTTTTGGATAGCAGCTAATTCCAATAGCGTGGGAGCGATATCAGCGTTGACAATTTTAGCATTTATAGTGGAGTTTGGGTGTAACAGGGCTGGGTACCGCATGACCATTGGTGTACGAAAAGACTCCTCATACATCCAACGTTTATCGAACCAGCCATGTTCACCCATATAAAAACCTTGGTCTGAAAGATAGATTACAATTGTATTTTCAGCGAGGGATTTTCGATCTAAATAATCCAATACTTTCCCGATGTTGCGGTCCATGGATTGGGCAGTATTGAGATAATCAATCATATATCGTCTAAATTTCCATTCAGCGAGCTGTTTTCCTGTCAAATTACCCTGTTTCAACTGTTCATAAATAGGACGGTAATAGGCGATATAGCTGTCCTTTTGAGTTTGGTTCATCCGCTTGAAGTTACCGTCGGCCATCATGTCTTCCAACGAATTGAACATTTTGAGATCGTAGCCCATTTTCATGTCCTTGTCAATGGACATTTCCTGCAATGCAGCTGCCGGCCTACTTTGGTAATTGTCGTAGAAAGTAGCCGGTAAGGTGAATTTTACAGCATCATAGCTCCCAAAGTCCTTTGGATCCGGCATCCAGGTACGGTGTGTAGCTTTGTGACCGATGATTAGACAAAAGGGCTTCTCAGCATCTACGGTATCTAACCAATCAATTGCTTTTTCGGTTACGATATCGGATACATACCCTTCAGTGCGTTTGCGGCCCTCTTTGCTGATAAAATCTGGATTAAAATAGGTTCCCTGCCCAACAAGAATGTCATAATAGTTGAAACCTTGCAGTTTGTCTCCTAAGTGAATTTTACCCACCCAAGCGGTATTGTAACCTACGTTTTGGAGCTGTTTCACAAAAAGATCTTGGCTAAAGTCGAATTCAGAAGTTTCATTGTCTTTGAATCCATTTTTATGGCTGTACTTGCCCGTCAATAATGTAGCCCGGGATGGTCCGCAGATGGAATTGTTTACAAACGCATTTTTAAATAGAGCACCCTGAGCAGCGATGCGATCTATCTGTGGTGTTTTTCCATATTTCGAACCATAGGCGCCTATTGCCTGATAGGCATGATCATCGGAAATAATGATAATGATATTAGGCTTTTTTTGTGCAAATGTATTTTTATGCAGAAATGTTGCGAGTACAGCAAATAAAAAGATCCTGAGTTTCATTGTGTTTTCGGTTTAAATTGAATGAATCAAGCTTTTTTAAGCTATGCGATTTGAAATAGTATAGCGTTAGCGAAGCATTATAATGCTGACTAAGATAATGATTATTATGTATTACATAAAATAATTAAATGAGTGAATTTACTTTTTCATATCATTGCCGCTGTATTTTTGATTCGGATTACAATGAGAATAAAGGATAGATCAGATCTTTTTTATAGGACAATTATGGGATTTAAGGCAATATTAAGTGTATACTCTTCGCTTTAGTAGATGCTTAAAGCCCAATCATATAATCGGGCCTTTCTATCGTAAAGTGAATCAATCCTGTTAAACAGATTATCCAATAGATTTCTTATATAAAAAGAGGCGCTGATAATGATTATCAAGATGCTTGCGCATGGCATTTCGAAACACCTCAGCATTGCCCACCTTCAATATATCTACTAGGCCTCGGTGTGAGATAAAGCTTTTCGATGAGCTGGGACTGGTCAGTAAGCCACTGCTGTGCACATACTGAAAAACAGGTAAAAGCATGTTCTGAAAGTCTTTGAGAATCGTATTTCCAGTTATTTCGTAAAGCTTACCATGGAAGGCAATTTCAGTTTCAATGTCGAAAATAGTATTATCTGCATCTATAGGTTCTTTTGCAACGATCGCTTCCAATTCCTCAATGTCCTTTTCTTGTATATGTTCAAAGAGAATATCCGCCATACCTATCTCCAGAACCATACGCATTTCAAAAAGATCCTGTAAGGTCTTGTTTTCCATAATGGTCGGATAAAGTGATTTGCGTAGGGGTTTTATAAGATCTGGACTCGTTAAAACAGCTCCGCGATGTTTTTTGGACTCGATCAATCCGACCATACGCAACCGCAACATGGCTTCGCGAACCACCGTACGACTTACGCCAAGGGTTTCTGCCAGCTCAATTTCCTTAGGTAAAGCATCTCCAACCTTTAAGCCTTGATTGACAAAAAGATTGATGATTTCTTTTTCGGCACGATCTACAAGAGAAGAAGTATCAATTGTATTCAGATGTTCTATGAGCGAAGAATTCGGTTCCATATATATTACATAATAGCGCATTAGGCGCGTTAAGGCAAAGATAATTAATAAATGTGATTAATATGTTATACATAATTTAATTAAAATTTGTTTTTTACATTTTGTAATTTATATATTTGCATATATGTAATACTTAATACAAACCAATATGTATTCAAACCTAAAATTACGAACCCTTCTCAGCCTGTCTATTTTGATGGGCAACATGCTCTTAGCGCAAGCACAAGACCATGCCGTGCGGGGTAAAATTACCGATGCAAAGACAGGGGAATTGCTTGGCAATGTGACTGTAAAAGTCAAAGGCTCCAGCCAATCTTTGCAGACAAACGCTGATGGAACATTCTCGATCAGCACGAATCCCAATACCGTATTAATTATCACGTCTACGGGGTATAGACCATATGAAGTGAAAGTTGGGCAATTAAATCAATTGGATATCAAACTCGAGTCCAAGGTTGAGCAAATGGATGAAGTCGTGGTGGTCGGGTATGGAAAAATGAAGAAGTCGAATTTAACGGGGTCTGTAAGCAGCTTGGATAAAAAAGTGCTTGAAACTGGAGTTCGCTCGAACCCAGCTTCTGCTTTAGCGGGTACGATACCGGGTATTCGAGTGCAGCAAACTTCAGGAAGACCGGGAGCTGTACCCACGGTTGTGCTTCGAGGTGGGACTACGTATGGCGGCGGTGGCACGCCATTGGTTATTGTTGACGGCTTGATTAGAAATGGATTTAATGACATTAATCAAAATGACATTGAATCGATAGATGTCTTAAAAGATGCTTCTGCTACAGCAATTTATGGTGCTAGGGCTGCAAACGGTGTGATATTGATAACCACAAAAAGGGGAAAAGAAGGTGTTTCCAATATTACATTGTCGTCTAAAGTTGGTGTCAATAAATTGAACAACCCTTTTGATTTCCTAAGTGCCAAAGATTACTTAAACTGGAGTAGAAAAGGTGTTCAGGTATCTGGGCAATATCAACCGTCCCAATTGAATCAATTAACGAGTGTGGGCCCCTTTGGTACGGGGAATAAATATAAGGATGATAAAGGAAATATCCTAGATGGTAATCTTACCAGCAATGCCGTGTGGAGTACCATGTTGCTCGATGATACCAATCGTGAATTGTTGCAACAGGGATGGCAGACCATGATTGATCCTGTAACTGGAAAAGAACTAATTTTTAAAGATTTTGATTATGCTAAATATGCACTTCGTGATGCTAGTTTGACGCAAGATTATAATATCGCATTACAAGGTGGGAACGATAAAGGTAAATATTATGGAAGTGTGGGGAAGTATAACGAGAAAGGGATGCCAATAAATACTTTTTATGATCGTACAACTTTTGTGTTAAATGGCGAATATAAAGTTAAACCTTGGCTACATTCATTGTCAGGGGTGAATTTCGCGTATACGAAATGGCGTGACGCTATTAACGGAGAAGGAAACTATATGACGCGGGCACTGGGGGCCCCTCCAACAATGCGTGGTACAAATGCCAATGGAGATCTGCTCGTTGGTCGTGATTATCAAGATGGGAACCCTCTGGTAAATGATGATAAGTTCATTCGTAAAAATCTAAATCAGAAGCTTACGCTTACCCAAGCTTTTACAATTAATTTTTTGGAGAATCTTAGCTTACGCGTCAGTGGAAACTGGTTTTTTAACCAGTCTACTTCGGAGTCCTTTAATAAGGATTATATAGCCAGCCCAGGAAATTATGTTCGCACAAGAAATTCCTCGGCTTCCTATGATAAAATATATAATCAAACCTATAACGCAGTCTTAAATTACAGAACTGAAATCGCGAGTTCGCATCATATTGACGCGATGTTGGGGTCGGAATTTTTTGATACGTATAACAATGGATTTACAGCTGCAGGAAGTGGAGCTCCAACAGACGACTTTATGGATCTTGGATTAACGAGTCCAGAGGCCAATAAAAGAAGTATCGATTCATACCATGATCGACAACGTATCATGTCCTATTTTGGACGAGTAAACTATGACTATAAAGAAAAATACCTTTTGACATTGACTGCACGTAGAGATGGTTATTCGACATTACTAAATAATCGATGGGGAACCTTTCCTGGAGTTTCAGTCGGTTGGGCTCTACACCGTGAAGATTTCCTGAAGGATTATTTAGGCACTGATAAAGTCGTAAATACGTTAAAATTACGCGCTAGTTATGGAGGGAACGGTAATGTCAGTGGAATCGGATCTTATACACTTCAAGGTTCATATGGCACAAACAAGTATGATGGGCAAGTGGGGTACACCATGTCCACGCTTTCAATTCCAAACCTCAAATGGGAGAGTTTGATTACAAAAGAAGTCGGACTTGAATCCAGAATCTTAAATAAGATTGATTTGAGTCTTGCCTATTATCATCGGACGACTAAAGATAAGATTGCAAGTTTATCATTACCAGCTTCAGCCGGTTTTACTACAATTACGACCAACAATGGTGATATGCAGAATCAGGGAGTCGAAATTGGGGTGAATTATCAAATGCTGAGAAGGAAAGATTGGGATCTAAGCTTTAATTGGAATACGGCGTATAATAAGAACAAGATCTTAAAATTGCCTTTTAATGGCGTTGAAAATAACAGACAAGGCGGTTTACAGGTTTATGATCCAAAATCCAAAGAACTCATTTGGGTAGGAGGCAATCAGGAGGGGCAAGACCCGAATGTTGCTTATGCTTATGAAGCCATCGGGATCATTCGGACAAAAGAACAGTTGGATAGCTATGCCTTGCAATTGAAGGATCTGATCGGTGCACGTACATTGGTACATCCGGATGTCTATAATGCGTTGTCCAGTAGTGAGAAGAATTTATACTATCCATTAGCTTTAGGCGATGTTATGTGGAAGGATGTAAACGGAGATGGTATAATCAATTCTTATGATAGGGTGTATATGGGAAATACAGTGCCGAGATGGACGGGCGGATTTGGTGCAGCTTTGCGCTGGAAGAATATTAACTTGAGTACCCGTTTTGATTACGCATTGGGCTATGTTGCTTATGACGGACCGAGAGCCTGGTTTCTTGGAATGATGCAGGGAACATTCAATACGACAACAAGTGTATTTGATACATGGACACCTGAAAATCCAAATGCAAAATATCCGACTTATTATTGGGCAGATCAATTATTTAAAAATAATACGAGTCGGGAAAGTAGTATGTTTTATAATAAAGGAAATTATCTGGCATTTAGAGAGATTAATGTCTCTTATCGCTTGCCTAAATCCATTGCTAACCGATTAAAAATGGAAGATTTAAGCATCTCCGCCACAGGCCAAAATTTACACTATTGGTCAAAAAATACATTGTTCTCCCCTGAAAGTGGAAGTGTGGGACAAAATGGAGGCGGATACCCTCTTCCTAAAACATTTATACTTGGGCTTCAATTAACATTTTAATTCCAAATTATGAAAAAGATATTTATATATATAGGTCTTGCAGTTTTTCTGTTTTCTTCTTGCAAAGAAATTGACTTAGACCTTAGTCCCGAGGATTACTTTGCCAGCGGCAGTTTCTGGAAAAGCAACGAGCAGGTTGCTGGTGCTATGTTGGGACTCCACACCCAGTTACGTGGACAACAGCAAAACTTATGGAATTTGGGTGAACTGCGTGGGGGAACCTTAAGAGATGGTACCAGTTTTACAGGAACAGCATCATTGAACTCAGCAGGGATAATTACACAGGATATTCGTGAAAGTTCTCCTGGCATATCGGGCTGGGCTGGATTGTACGCGCCAATTTTTCAGGTAAACAATTTTATTTATCAGGTTGAGAAAGCCGATTATTTGACAGATCTGCAAAAGGGCTACTATTTGGGGCAAGCCTACGGACTGCGTGCTTTTTATTATTTCTATTTGTTTAGAACTTATGGCCGGGTGCCTTTGGTGACAGAACCACAAGCAGCAATTAATACCCCGACCTCGGCAGAAGAAGCATATAAGGCGCGAACAGAAACGGAAAAAGAAACCTTAGACTTTATCAAATCGGAAGTTGATAAATCGGAAAAATCGTTTTCAGGAAACTACGAGACTAAAAATCAAAAAGCACAATGGTCTTTGGCGGCAACAAAAATGTTAAAAACGGAGGTATATTTATGGTCGGCCAAAGTTGATGTGGATGGAAAGGCCCCAGAGAATAGTCTTGCGGAATTAAAACTTGCAAAAGCCGCTATAGAAGAAGTAATTCCTAAATATACGCTTGTCAGCAATTTTGCAGAGGCCTTTAAATCTGCCAGTGTACCAGCGATGAAAGGTAATGCTGAAATGATCTTTGTACTTCGTTACCTAAATGGAGAAGCGACTTCATTTTTCAGTAATTTCATTTATGCGGCAAGTGATGATATCACAGGCTATGTAGATGATAATGGGCAGGCAATTCCAAAAGATCCTCTTCAGGCTGGATCCACGGGTTTGATCCGTTACGAGTATAAAATGGACCTCTACAGATTATATGAAAAGGCTGATACGAGGGCAAATGCAACATTCCTTAATTTTAATAAAGGAAATACATCTGCTATAGTATTTAGAAAATTCTTGGGAACTTTGATAGACGGCGTTCGTAACTATTCTGATGATTATCCTGTTTATCGTCTATCGGAAGCCTATTTATTGTTGGCGGAAATTAAGAATAAATTGGGAGAGGATCCAACTGCTGAAATCATGGCTGTACGTAATCGGGCATACGCTGGAAAAGTACCTTTGTTTATAAATAGCAGTTTTGAGGCAAACGAATTAGCGATCTTCTATGAACGTACAAAGGAATTTGTGTCCGAGGGCAAGCGATGGTTCGATTTGCGACGCATGCAGGATTCTGCTGGAAAACCATTGGTGTTTCGTAAAGATTTGAACTTAGTCGGCGTATTGAACAATATTGATGGTCAGAAACATAAAATCTTATGGCCAATAGACTTGGGGACACTTACTGTAGATCCCAAATTAAATGATCAGCAAAATCCAGGTTATAAGGGAACCTAAAAACGAATATCCTGTCTCAATCCCACGCGAAGGTCTGAGACAGGATATTGTTAACTTTTTATATAAAATACCATATGCTAAATCAAAAAATCTCAGGATTAATTGCAGCGCCATTTACTCCTTTCGATGAAAACGGAGAATTGAATCTTGAGCTGATTCCGCAATACTATGCGATGTTAAAGCGCAACCGCGTCACGGGTGCCTTTATTTGTGGCTCTACCGGAGAAGGGGTATCGTTGACTTTTGAGGAAAAAGTTGCAGTGATGACAGCTTGGGCCAGATTGACAAAAGAGGATGATGCATTTACACTCATGATGCTTCTGGGTGGAACGAATATCAAAGAATGCCAACAATTGGCTAGGCTGGCCGAGCAAGCAGGGGTCGATGTCGTGTCATTTACTGCACCATCTTATTTCAAACCTGCTAATGTGGATCAATTGGCAAAATGTTGTGTGGAAATTGCACGTGCGGCACCGAATACGGCTTTCTATTATTATCATATTCCTGTATTGACCGGCGGAAATTTCCAGATGATCGACCTGTTGAAGCAGATTGATGGGGTGATACCCAATTTTAAGGGAATCAAATATACACACGAAGATTTTATGGATTTTCTAAGCTGTATGAATTATGCAGATCGCAAGTATGATATGTTATGGGGAAGAGATGAGAATATGCTGTCCGCTTTGGTATTAGGTAACAAAGGAGCGGTCGGAAGTACCTATAACTACGCAGCACCTTTATACCTTGCACTTATGGAGGCTTATGATAAGGGAGAGCTTGAAAAAGCTAATGCTTTGCAGCAGCAATCTATCGATATGATCACGTTGTTAGGGAAGTATGGTGGTATTTCAGTAGGGAAAGCGTATATGAAATTAATTGGGCTTGACTGCGGAGCATTTAGACTGCCCGTGAAAAATATGTCTGTTGAGCAGTTTGAACTGTTTACGGAAGATGCGGTGAAAGTTGGCTTTCAGGGTTTTTGCGCACATTAAGTTAGCTCACTTGTTCTTGTGGGCTAACGTGTTTCCCTCAGGAGATAACTAAGAATAGCTTGGCGAGTATGTTCAACAATAAATAGATATGACAAAACAACATTGGATGGGAGTTATCGTGGGAATACTGTTTACAGGAGCTGTTGATGCGCAAGTCGGTCAATTGGAATGGCATAAAGGCATTACTTTGCCGGCTATGCAAGATGGAAAGGCGCATATTGGTTTTGCAGGACCAATAGCTGGTGTCACAGGCGATTGTCTTCTGATTGCCGGTGGAGCGAATTTCCCGCATTTACCACCCTGGGAAGGCGGTGCGAAAGAGATCCAAAAAGAAGTATTTATTTACAGAAAAGAAGGGATAAGACTACGCTTGGCAGCGCAGGATAGTCTTTCTATGGCGGTTGCATACGCTGCCAGCCTGAGTCTACCCGATGGATTGCTGGTTATCGGTGGAGAGACTCCTGAAGGAAAAACAGCCGCTTGTAGACTAATTAAATACGATGGCTCTAACAAGAAAATTTCGGTGTCACACTTTCCAGATCTCCCATTTCCGCTTGCCAATATGGGAGCGGTAGTTCATGGGAATAAACTCGTCATCGTCGGTGGTGAAAAGCAGGATACGGTATCGGACCAAGTTTTGCAATTGGATCTGGCGCATCTTGAAAAAGGATGGGGCTGTGTGGGGAAATTACCCTATGCCGTCTCCCATGTACAATTGTTGTCTGATAATCAAAAGAACCTTTATCTACTGGGTGGAAGAAAAGGGAATTCGCAGAGCCCTTCAACGTTATACCATGAACTATGGTGCTCTACCGATGATGGTCGTACCTGGTCTAAACAGGCGGACATTCCTTTTCCTGCTGCGGCAGGAACCGCCTGTTTATTACCCGACCAAGGAATATGGTTGCTGAGCGCAGATCGGGGTGATACCTTCCATCGGGTGGAATCGTTGATCTTTGACGCTAAAAAGGAAGCGAATCCATCGAAGAGACAGCAACTTATTGATGCTAAAAACAAATTGCAAATCAATCATCCTGGTTTCGGTAGAGCAATATGGCGCTATGATTTGAATCTTAAAAAATGGAGCCGGATGGCGGATCTGCCATCGGATGGGCCGGTGACCACGACAGCGGTGGTCTGGGACGACATGATCATTTTGCCTAGCGGCGAAATTAAGGCAGGCGTTCGTACTCCTGAGATTTTAGTAGCAACATTTTCTAATAAATAGGATTGAAAAAATAAGATATAAAAAATTCATATAACCCTGATAAAGCTTAAGATGATCTCTTCTTTACGACATAAATCTTTTTACCCGTGGCTCGTTGTAGCACTCCTTTGGGGGGTAGCCCTGCTGAATTATATGGACCGGCAGATGCTATCAACTATGCGTGAAGCCATGCAGGTCGATATTCCACAGTTGCAGCGTGCTGAGACTTTTGGTGTATTGATGGCCGTATTTCTTTACATCTATGGTCTTATGAGTCCGATAGCGGGTATCGTTGCCGATCGTAGCAATAGAAAATGGCTGATCGTAGGTAGTCTTTTTGTTTGGTCAGCGGTAACTTATGGTATGGGGATGGCGCACGATTACACAACACTATTGGTACTACGGGCTATTATGGGGTTTAGTGAAGCGCTGTATATCCCGACAGCCCTTTCCTTGATCGCCGATTACCATACTGGAAAAAATCGATCGCTGGCCATTGGGCTACATATGACAGGACTCTATACGGGACAGGCTTTGGGCGGTTTTGGTGCAACATTAGCCGCTTCAAAAGGATGGCATACCGCTTTTCATTGGTTTGGAATTATCGGAATATGTTATGCCCTCCTACTTGCAGTCTTGCTCCTGGAGAAGAAGCACGAACCGTCAACTGATGAGCGTACTTCAGAAGATCAATTACCCCTCTTTAAAAGCTTACTGCTGCTATTTTCCAATGTAGCATTCTGGATTCTATTGTTTTATTTCGCCGCTCCAAGCTTACCGGGTTGGGCCATCAAAAATTGGCTGCCAACATTGTTTGCAGATAGCCTAAATATTCCAATGGCCAGTGCAGGTCCATTGTCGACAATTACAATTGCGATCTCATCCTTTATCGGGGTTATCGCCGGCGGAATACTCAGTGACCGATGGGTGCAAAAACATATCCGCGGTCGCATCTATACCAGTGCCATTGGCCTTGGACTGACTATACCGGCTTTATTGTTTTTAGGGTTAGGTCAGACCTTAACTGCAGTTGTGGGGGCGGCAGTCTGTTTTGGAATTGGCTTTGGTATTTTCGATGCCAACAATATGCCTATTCTTTGTCAGGTTGTTCCCAAAAATTTGCGGGCAACCGCTTATGGCTTTATGAATATGGTAGGTGTATTTGCTGGAGCTGTCATCACACAATGGCTGGGAAGATTTAAGGATGAAGGCCATTTTGGGTTAGGCTTTGCATTATTGGGGGCTGCGGTACTGTTAGCACTTCTCTTGCAAATCCTATTTCTTAAACCGAAAACACTGGAAAAGTAACCGCAGCTATATCCTGAATGAATAGATCATGAATATGAAACCTTTCATCCACATAATGCCTATCAGTATTTCAAAAAAAGGAGGCCTACTTTTTTGTTTGATCCTTTCCATCTTAATTTCCTTGGGACAGCCCCGGACAAAGGTAGCTTGTATTGGTAACTCCGTAACCTTTGGTTATGGCCTCGGCAATCCTAGGCTGGATTCTTATCCAGGGCAGCTTCAGTCATTGTTGGGCCAGCGGTTTGAAGTACGGAATTTTGGCCATTCAGGAGCCACTCTTTTACGTAAGGGGCATAGACCTTATTTTAAAACAGCGGAATACAAGAAGGCCTTGGATTTTAAACCCGATGTTGCCATTATACATTTGGGACTCAATGATACCGATCCGAGAAACTGGCCAAATTATAAATACTCCTTTGCATCAGATTACGCGGATTTGATTGATTCCATACGATCCGTTAATCCCAAAATGCAAATTTACATCTGTCGATTGACGCCTATCTTTAGCGGTCATCCGCGTTTTCTCTCAGGAACCCGCGATTGGTACGACCAGATTCAGGAATTGATTCCTCAGATTGCTCAAAATAATCAAGTCGGACTGATTGATCTCAACACCCCGCTTCGGTATCGAATAGATCTTTTCGACGACTACTTGCATCCAAATAAGCAAGGAGCAACAATGATTGCGAGACAGGTGGCTAATGCACTGGTACCTCCTAGCCAAAAACTACAAGTGGCCGAAACCATCGGTTCGGATATGGTGCTCCAGCGTAATTGGGAGAATAGCATCTTTGGTAAGGGAACTGCTGCCGCTGAGATCAACATTGTTTTCAATAAGAAAAGCTATAAGACTAAGGTCAATCCTGATGGTTCCTGGGAAATCAAGTTACCCAAAATGGAAGCTGGGGGACCTTATGAAATCGCAGTGAGTTCTGGCAGACAGAAAGTAGTGTTGAAAAATATTCTTTTTGGCGATGTATATCTCGCTTCGGGACAATCGAATATGGCTTTTCAACTTCGCCGTGCCACAAACAGTGATTCGTTGATCAGAAATGCCGGTAGACTACACAATCTGCGTCTTTTTAAGTGCCGCAACCTTCTGGAGACCAATGCCGTTGCATGGGATACCGCGAGCTTAAAAAAAGTAAACGATTTGGCCTATTTCAACGGCAGCTGGAGGCAAGCGAATGAAGATGAAGCAGCACAGTTCTCTGCAGTTGCTTATGCTTTTGCTGAACAAATAGCCAGAGAACAGCATATTCCGATTGGCATTATTGATCTGTCTGTCGGTGGATCCAATACCGAATCGTGGATTGACCGTAAATCATTGGAAAACGATGATTTGCTGGCTTCTTATATTCATAACTGGCAAAAATCTGATTTTGTGCAGGAGTTCTGTCGGGAACGTGCGGGTCAGAATCTCGCTGGTTCGAACGTGAAAAATCAACGTCATCCGTATCAACCAGCTTACAATTTTGAAGCTGGCGTCAGCAAATGGTTAAACACCGGGTTGAAAGGAATACTGTGGTATCAAGGTGAAAGCAATGCGCATAATATAGAACTTTACGAACGTCTTTTTAAAACATTGGTTTCTTCCTGGCGGAAGAATTTTCACCAAGAACTGCCCTTTTTCTTCGCGCAGCTCTCCAGTATAGACAGGCCTTCATGGGGAGATTTTAGAAACGCACAACGCTTATTGGAGAAGGGCATTAAAGGTACATACATGGCCGTAACGCTCGATGTAGGAGATTCTTTGGATGTACATCCCCGTGAAAAGATTACAATAGGCCAGCGCTTGGCAAATTTAGTGCAGGAACACTTGTATAACGTTGAACTGAATGCCGATCATCCTGATCCGGTCAGTTGTACACTTCATGAGGATAAGCTGGTATTGATATTTGAGCATTGTAAAAAATTAAAAACTCAGGAAAATACAGCGGTAAGAGGATTTCAGCTGATGGACAATAAAGGAAGGATTTTCAATGTAAGCACAAATATCGTATCGGATAATACCATCGAGATCGTTAAACCGAATTTCCAAATCACCAAAATCCTGTATGGATTCGAACCATTCAGTAGAGCAAATCTTCAAAATGAAATTGGAACACCGGTATCCACTTTCGCTTTGACGATTCAATAAATAGAAATGAATTGATGTAAGTAGTAAAACACATGAAACAGATAAGTATAAAAGATACCGCAAAAATAATAGACAGGGATTACTTGAAGGATTTGGAAGTATTCTATCGTGATCAGCTTTTAAAAGACACTGTACCATTTTGGTTTCCACGGTCCATTGACCATGAATATGGCGGATATTTGTTCATGCGCGATCAGGATGGGACTTTGATAGATACCGATAAAGCCGTATGGATACAGGGAAGGGCATGCTGGTTGCTGGCCACACTTTACAATACGGTTGAACAAAAAGAGGAATGGCTGGAAGGAGCCCGAATCGGCTATGAATTTTTGAAAGAGCATTGTTTTGACGCTAATGGAAAAATGTATTTTCATGTTGACCGCCTAGGCGATCCTATTCGTATGCGTCGCTATTTCTTTTCGGAGACTTTCGCGGCAATCGCCTTTGCAGCCTATGCAAAAGCGACTGGAGACGAGGAGATAGCAGATGAAGCACGACATCTGCTGGGAATTTGCCTCGCGTATGCAAATGGAGAAAAATTGATCGAACCAAAGTATGAAGCCACAAGGCCAATGAAGGGAATAGGTGTGCCGATGATTATGATCAATACGGCACAGCAGATTCGTGAGACCATTGGGGATCCGCGTTGTGATCGTGTCATCAGTGATTGTATCGCACAGATTGAACGTGATTTTGTTAAGGACGATATTCGCTGCGTGATGGAACAAGTAGGACCTGAAGGTGAAATTGTCGATCATATTGACGGTCGTACACTCAATCCCGGACATGCTATCGAAGGAGCTTGGTTTATCCTACATGAAGCTAGATCCCGGGGAAACGACCAACATTTGATTGATCTAGGCTGTCGTATGTTGGATTATATGTGGGAACGGGGCTGGGATAAAGAATATGGTGGTATACTCTATTTTCGAGATGTCTATGGAAAGCCAGTACAAGAATATTGGCAAGACATGAAATTTTGGTGGCCGCAGAATGAAACGATTATCGCAACATTACTTGCTTACCTGATGACTGGGAATGAGAAATATAAAAATTGGCATCAGCAGATCAATCAGTATGCCTATGATCATTTTCACGATAAAATCAATGGCGAGTGGTATGGTTATCTCCATCGTGATGGGAAGATTGCCCAAACTGCAAAAGGGAATTTGTTTAAAGGTCCTTTCCATCTCCCTCGCCAAGAATGGTATTGTATGCAAACTTTAAAGGAATTTAATTCCCTTAAGTAGAAGATTATGGAGCACCAAAAGTCCATTACATGTACATTGCTATCCGGTCTGCTGGTTATTCTTATTTTAATCAGTCCTTTATGCTGTCTACCGGATTCAATCAAACCTCCTTTGCTTCCTATGCCCCATGCTGTGAGCTGGAAAACAGGGCGTTATTGTTTGCCGGATCTTGTCCATGTGCATATCAAAGGGGAGGTTGAAAATGCTGATAGGCAGATGTTAAGCCTCTTGTTGAAAGATTGGAATGTAACTCAGGTTATTTTCGACAACTTCAAGAATAAAAATATCACCATTGTTTGTGATCACGAATTGGTTTTACCTTCGGCATCATTGGAGGCTTATCGGATCGACGTAGATGAACAGGGAATACAGATCGAAGCCAGAACGAGTGCCGGTGTTTTTTATGCCTTACAAACTCTGGGTCAACTCAGAGGCAGTGATGGCAAGTTGCCCTATTGCTCCATTACCGATTATCCTTCCTTTCGCTGGCGCGGTTACTTGGTAGACGTCGGACGAAATTTTCAGTCAATGGATGTGCTAAAAGAGCAGATCGATATCATGGCGCGCTATAAACTGAATATTTTTCACTTTCATTTCACTGAGGATATTGCTTGGCGACTGATCAGCAAAAAATATCCCGGTTTGACCGACTCGACGAATATGGAGCGTTGGAAGGGAAAGTATTATACCGTTGAGGAAATGCAAGAACTAATTCGGTATTGTCGTGATCGGCATATCCAACTTGTACCCGAAATTGATATGCCGGGACATTCAGCAGCATTTCGCCGTTATTTTAAAACTGATATGCAGAGCGATAGCGGCATAGCTATCCTCAAGGAACTGGTTAAGGAATTTGCAAACACTTATCCGGGACTACCTTATCTGCATATTGGGGGGGATGAGGTGAAAATTCATAATCAAGAATTTTTACCGATGATGACAACATGGACGGAGGATTTGGGTCTAAAAACTATTGGTTGGGAACCCGGCGGCAATTTGCAGCCAAACACAATCCGGCAGCTTTGGATGGGTGGCCCAAAAGCTATTACCAATGATTCGCCTTTTGAAGTCATTGATTCAAAGCACTTGTACATCAATCACATGGATCCTTTAGAAACGGTGACGACCTTGTTCTATAGGCAGTTGGGCGGACAGTCTGCAGAAAATGAAAAGTTAATGGGTGCGACGCTATGTTCATGGCCCGATCGCGCGGTGAAGAATGAAAACGATCTATTTCGTCAAAATGGAGTTTACCCCGCTTTATTGACATTTGCGGAGCGCAGCTGGCGAGGGGGAGGGGATTTTGCATGGCGTAGTAATATCAAAACGGATGTGAAAGGATTGGCTGATTTTGTCGAATTTGAAAAGCGTTTACTTGCACATAAACAACTGTATTTTAATGATCTTATCTTTCCTTACCACCAACAAAGTAGGCAAAAATGGATATTATACGGGCCTGTGGAAAATAAAGGCGATCTGGGTATGGCCTTAAAAAATGAAGCTACAGGAGATTTTAACGCTTTGAAAAAGATCGGCGAGTTTTACGGAGGTACCATTGTATTGCGCCATTGGTGGGCTGATGTTGTTAAAGGGGCGATTGACCGTCCACTTGAAAATAGTACCGTGTATGCCCTGAGCAAAGTGTGGAGTGAAAAAGGGGGCAACCAAGGTTTTTGGATCGGTTTTAATGATCTATCGCGTTCTTATGCCAGTGATTCACCACATTTGGGGACCTGGGACGATCGAATGAGCACACTTTGGGTCAATGGATATAAAGTGCTTCCGCCAGATTGGCAACGTGCTGGTAAAAGGGGAGACCTTGAAATCCCCTTAATTGATGAGGGATACAGTTACCGAAGTCCTACGATGATTCGATTGCGCAAGGGCTGGAATACCATTGTAGTCAAACTGCCTGTGGGGAAATTACAAGGGAAAGACTGGCAAAATCCACTAAAATGGATGTTTACCTGCCTCCCGATTGAAAGGGAGCAGTAAATCGTATATCATAATGCATGAATGCAGATGAAATTTTTAAAGAAAAGTAACAATAAACTTATATCGATATGAAGAAATTAGGAACAATGGTGGTATTTGCAATGTTAGCCAGTATCTGCCATGCACAAGAAGTGAATGTGTTTGTTTCAGGCGAAGAGGGCTATAAAAGCTATCGCATACCTGCCATTGTAAAGGATAAAAATGGGCAGTTAATTGCTTTTGCCGAAGGTCGGGTGGATCATGCCGGCGATTTTGGTAATGTGGATATTGTTTATAAAACCAGTAAGGATAATGGAAAGACCTGGGGGCCATTGCAAGTCGCTGTGGACAACGATAATTTACAGGTCGGAAATCCGGCACCTGTAGTTGATCTATTGGATCCAGCATATCCTCAAGGACGTCTCTTACTTTTTTACAATACGGGGAATAATCATGAGGGAGAAGTGCGCAAAGGGAATGGCCTGCGGGAATGTTGGTCAATTAGTTCATCCGATGGCGGTAAAACATGGTCCAAGCCACAGAATATTACGCTTGAGACACATCGCCCCAATCAACCGTCAGTGAATGCGCAATATACCTTTAAGGACGATTGGCGAACCTATGCGAATACACCTGGGCATGCTTTACAATTTGATTCTGGTAAGTATAAAGGACGCATTTATATTCCTGCTAACCATTCTGAAGGAAATCCAAAAGAAAATGGCAAGGACTATTTTGCGCATTCGTATTATTCGGACGATCATGGAAAGACCTTCAAGATAGGGGCGAGCGTGAAATTTGAAGGATCAAATGAAACCATGGCCGCGCAAATATCGCATACAGGACTGTATATGAATTCCCGTAATCAACAAGGTAACGTAAAATCGAGGATTGTGTCCTATTCCAGTGATGGTGGTGTCAGTTGGGATACAACCTATTATGATAAAAATCTGGCCGATCCAGTCAACCAGGGCTCGGTACTTTCCTGGCAAAAGAAAGGGAAATATGTATTGGCTGTTTGTAATGCTGCATCAACCCACAGAAGGGACAATCTAACCGTTCGTTTAAGTAAAGATCAGGGCAAAACATGGTATTTCAATCAGGTCGTTGCCAAAGCTCCCGAAGGTGTGAAAGGGGATTATGCTGCTTATTCCGATTTAGTACTTTTAAATAAAAATAAACTCGGTGTTCTATTTGAAAAAGAGAATTACAGCAAAATTGTCTTTGTGCCAGTAAATTTTAAATAATCAGGCACATCGTGTTATGGAAATAATACACATTTTCTTTCATTTCTTCCTTTTGGTTAAAACAGGAAGGAATGAAAGAAAAAAATGAATCTTCGTTTCTAATGCAGCTTGCTCCACAGGCTGTCAAATAACGCTATAAACTTAATTAAAACCAATAATCCAAAACTAAATGAGAAAAACCAAATTTTGGCTGGTGTTGAGCCTAATCGCAACTAGCCTGTCTATTTTTGCCTGCAAAAAAGACTCGACAACAACAAAAACTTCGATTCCGGAAGTAAGTAAGGCGAAGGCCTCGACTAAGCTATTCAATGCTACTGCCGTAGCGACAACAGATTACGAACTGATCTGGTCGGATGAGTTTAATAGTAACGGGGGATTTAATTCCACAAAATGGTCTTATGCAGACAGGGGCACTGTCGCATGGAATAAGTATATGACCTCCCTGCCGGCTTATGCATCCCAAGACGGGAGCAATCTTGTATTGCGTATGGATAATGCTGTTGTAGCCGGAGATCCTGTTGCCTATCATGCGGGTGGAGTTAAGTCGATGGGAAAATTTAGTATGACTTATGGTAAAGTTGAAGTGAGGGCTAAATTTACACAAGGAAAAGGCTCCTGGCCTGCGATTTGGATGATGCCCGAACCGGCTACGGCGTATGGAGGCTGGCCAGCCTGTGGTGAAATTGATATTATGGAGCATGTCAACAACGAAAGTGTGATGTATCATACGATCCATAATAGCTCGGTTACCAATGCAAATGGTGGAAGCACCGCTTCAAAAGCGGCCACTTATAATACGACAGATTACAACTTATATACGATGATCTGGAGTCCAAACGACATTCGATTTTACGTCAACAATGTATTGCAATATACCTACGCAAGGGTTCCTGGTGGCGGAACGCAACAATGGCCATTTGACGTACCTTTTTATCTGATTTTAAATCAGGCCGGTGGAGCTGGATGGCCAGGAGCGATCACAAATGCTGACCTGCCCTTTAGTATGCAGGTTGATTATGTACGTGTGTATAAGCTACCTTTATTTAGCAATGGCGATTTCGAAAGTGGTACCATCTATCCATGGACAACATGGGGTGGCGGATCATCGGTCGTTTCCACCGACGCCCGGACAGGAAGCAGATGCATCCGCGAAACGGGCGGGGAGACATCCATTGAACAATACCTGACCGGTTTAACGCCAAATACGACCTATCGGTTCGGAGGCTACGCCAAAGTGTCTACAGCTGGCCAGTCTGTTAGTATCGGCGTCAAAAACTTTGGTGGAACTGCAGTCAATGCGACTATTGGTACGACCAGCTATTCCAATAATTCGGTTACTTTTACAACTGGCGCCAATAATACTACGGCTACGGTCTACTTCTATAAACCCTTGAGCGGTACTGTGTATGGTGATGATTTCTATTTAGAAAAACTGTAAAACACCTTAGTTGAAAGAGCAGCGGTTTAGTTCAACCACTGCTCTTTTAGCGATACTGCGTGATGATGAGGACATCGGTCCGCATGGAGGATGTCGATATTACTTCATAACTGCCTAATGAAAAATGTCAGATAATGCCGAATAAGGGCCATGAATCGTTGCGGTAGTTAACGGCAGTATCTCCTTATTTCCTTAAAACGAGTGTATTTCCATTTTGATAGAGTGTCATTTTGTTTTCGTTACGTTCAAAAACGATCTTTACACCAAATTGCGGTTGGACCAGCGTGTTTCTATCCTTCGCTTTTAGCTGAAATGAAGATTGACCAACGACCTGTCCAAATACTTTGTTGCCCTCTCTCGTAATATTTATCTGAATAGGAGGTTGCTCGCTTTTATATTCGCCAATGAGACTTGAAATTTCTTCCTCCGTCAATTGTAATTCCGCAAGATCAGGAAGTGGAAAGGGCCTTTTATAAAGTTCGCCCAGACTGAACTTTAAAATTTCATTATTAGTATAATTGTTGGCATTACTAATGATAGCGACATTATAATTGCCATCATCAAAATGGCCAGCGACAGAAGAGTAACCGTCTATACCGCCTGTGTGGCCAAAGCCTACATGTTCATAGAAGGGCAATTGGAATAAGCCGATCCCATAGCCCTGATCTATTTTTTTCATCTCTTCCAGGCTTGCAGCATTGATGATTTTATGGCTAAATAATGCATTGAAAAATCTGGCCAGGTCTGCCGGAGTTGACCACACTGCGCCAGCACCAAGCGGAACTGAGTTGTCCGTGTGTGGTTCAAGGGTCCATTCTTGTGTATACCGATAAGATTCGCTCAGATCACTGCCGTTATTTTGTGGACGGCCGAATGTGGTTTGTTCCAACTTTAGTGGCTGGCAGATATACTCTTTCAATAAAGAAGCATAGTCTTTTTTCCATACTTTTTCCAGAATATAAGTAAGTAGAATGTAGTTTGAATTACTATATACATGCTTGCTGCCGGGGTCAAATTCAACTCCGCCTTTGATGATGCGTGCGACAAGTTCCTGTTCTGTTTGCGGTTTAGTGTTCCATGTCAAATAATCTTTGTCGTCCGTGATGCTGTGAACTCCGCTGCTGTGATTTAACAATTGACGAACAGTAATCTTTTCGGCGTTGGGAATACCCTTAACGTATACGGACAATGTTTGGTTTAATTGGAGTTTTCCAAGTTCAGCTGTTTTTAGAACAAGTGTTGCGGTGAATGTTTTGGAGATCGAGCCTATGCCATAACGGGTATCTATGGTCGCTTTCTTTTTCTGCGCCAGATCGGCATATCCAATTGTCTTTTGATAAAGCAATTGATCACCTTTGCTGATCGCAATACTGCCCATCCAGACGTTATTTTTGTCCATGACGGACATGAGACTATCCATACGAACAGGAGTGAATTCCTGGGCTTTGAGGACGGGGTTTGATAGGGTTCCTACGAGGAACAATAATACGGTGGTTCTTTTCATAATTAATGGTGAATAGACTTCTGAGTTTCAATAGTAACGCTGACGAATAGTAAAGGCCACTTTTCCATCCACGACCGCAAGTTATGCTGCATAGTGTTCGTCTTTGTCGGACCGTTGAGTGAAAATTTGGGCCTCAAACTATTTGTGATGGTCATCGCAATTGCTTGATTACAAATAGTTAAGATAAATATTAATCTTGATACATGCAAATACCAACGTATACCTAATCCCACTATTCAATCAGTATTTATACAGTTTTTAATCATTACTTATTCAGTCTACACTGAGCAATCACTGAACGATCACTGAACAAGCACTGAACAAGCACTGTGAAAAAGACGAATTTGATCGCTCTTTGACACCCATTTGTTCCGACAGAAATTAATGGAAAAAAATGGCGGGAGTGACGCGGTATGACCCTTAAAAAAGAAAAGCGGTGCGTGGGGTTAAGATGGTAAGCATTGATTTAAAAAAAAACACTTGAAGTGGGGAACTTCAAGTGTTTAACCTAACCAATTATTAACCTAAATTTATGAAAAGTATACTTTCTCAAGTATAGTAGACTATATTCAATATCTGTGCCATTCTACTTGTTAGTTTTATACTATTTTTCTTTGTGTTATTTTTGTTACGTAATATCACTTGATTTGGTTGACGTTATATCTTATTTGGTAATATTTTTATGTTTTTAAAGATGTTAAGTAGTTTGAAAAAGGATTGAGTTAATTTTTGGTAAAATTTTGCCTATTTTATTGGGCAAACTTTCCGCATGTGTATATAAAAGAAAACAGCCCCTGTCCGAAAATAGGGTAATTGTTATTACACAACGTAACACTTGAAGAGTTCTTTCCACTCATCATCAAGATTGCCTCTGTATACATTTTGTTTGGCGCGGCGATACCAATATTCTGCATTCCATTGATCACCTTCTTTGCGGTGTAAATAAGCATGAACATGTGCTGCGTCGGTTCCCCCCAATTGATCGATGAGGTCGTGCGCGGTTTTCCAATTTCCTTTCAGATCATACCAAAGTGACTTTTGTACCGCTGTCCAATGCTGAAGTGGACTTTCAAGTGATTGAAATTCTTCTATTGTCATATTTTTTTATTCAGTTATTTCTTTGCTCCAAATTTCATAAATATCGTCTCCTTTCGAGCTTTTTCCTCTATGCTGCCATCTGCCATCTACAATTTCACCGTCAAAGGCCAGTTCTTGCCCAACTCGATTATTGTCTCTCGAAAAGAATTGTATTTTTTCAGTATACCGATTGTTATCGTATTGATAATTGCCCCCGCCAGTACCATAGAAACCTTTTTGTGCAGGATTAATCGCTATCCATTGAAAATAGCCATCAACCAATATTTTGATTGTTTTGCGGTCTGCTTTCGGAATATCCTGCATTTTTTCTCCTTGTTGGCGACCAGTGATGCGCCAAAGTGCGTCCAGGTCCTGCGGGACTTTTTTCTGTTTAATATAGAGATGATAGCTATTGGCTATTTTTAGGCGAAGGGAGTCTGCTTCACTCCGATACGGCAATTGGGTTGTTTTGCCGATGGCAGATGAATCCTGTGAATTATACTCGATGGCGATATTGATCAGATTAGGCTGTTTATCAAGTGGCCCACCCCAAGTATGTTGAAAACGTTTTCTGACATCATCGTAACTTATAAACGAGATATAATGATCTTTAACGAGCATTAAGTGTTTATTGATGCCATCCTGGTATAGATAGGCTCCGTCGTGAAGTTGCTGTGCCTGGATTTTAGAAAAATAAATTCCAAAAAATAGGAAGAATAGTAAGGTACAATTTTTCATAACGGGTCTAAACTTGTTTCCTCTAAAGATACAAAATAAAACAGCGATACGAATGACGGACATTGGATTTAATCGAATCAAAAAAAAGCTGACCAGTCGCCGCAGCGCCGCCAAAAAATGTTAAGCACTTTTATGAGGGGCAGTCCGGCGAACGGTCAGCTTTTCGATAGGATGTTACAACTATCTATTTGAACTTACTCGCCAATGCAGCGAGCTTGCTGGCCATATCCGTTTGTGGCTCGGCCTGCTTTTTAGGTTCATTTTTTTTGTTTTTGGGTAGCGCAGGTTTTTCATCTGTTTTCATTGACAATGCGATACGACTACGCTTTTCGTCTACTTCTGTTACTGTTACCATGACGTGTTGCTGTACTTTGACGACTTCATGGGGGTCCGATATATAGCGATTCGATAATTGGCTTAGATGTACCAAGCCATCTTGATGTACGCCAATATCAACAAAGGCTCCGAAATTTGTAATATTCGTCACGATTCCTGGCAGCTTCATACCCACTTTTAAATCCCCAATGGTATTGACGCCATCTGTGAATGAGAATGCTTCGAACTTTTCCCTTGGATCTAATCCGGGTTTCGCTAATTCATTGAGAATATCATTCAATGTCGGTAATCCAACTTCCTCTGAGATATAGTTTTTCAAAGGGATCGATTTTCGCAAGTCAGCGTCAGTCAATAGATCTTCTACTTTTTTGCCAAGGTCTTTGGCCATTTGTTCGACCAATGCATAACGCTCGGGGTGTACCGCCGACGAATCCAGTGGGTTTGCGGCATGGCGGATGCGAAGAAATCCCGCAGCTTGTTCAAAGGCTTTATCGCCAAGGCGAGGAACTTTTTTCAGTTCGCGCCTGGAGGCAAAAGGACCGTTCTCATTCCGGTATTTGATGATCTGTTGTGCCAGGGATGGACCAAGACCGGAAACGTAGGATAAAATTTGTTTGGAGGCCGTATTCAATTCGACACCGACAGCATTTACGCAACTGATGACGGTATCATCCAATGAAGTCTGGAGTTTATTTTGATCTACATCATGCTGATATTGTCCGACACCGATCGATTTTGGATCGATCTTAACCAGTTCAGCCAATGGGTCCATCAACCGTCTACCAATAGATACTGCGCCGCGTACCGTAACATCTTGATCTGGAAATTCTTCACGGGCAGTTTCGGAAGCCGAATAAATAGAGGCTCCACTTTCATTGACCATTACGATGGTAACGTTATTTAATCCGAGTCTCCGTACAAATTCTTCCGTTTCACGACCGGCGGTTCCATTGCCGATTGCGATGGCTTGGATATCATATTTTGATACTAGATACTGAATTGTTTTTTTTGCTTCTGCAAGTCCATTGGCTCCTGTATGCGGAAAGATGGCCGTATTTTCTTTAAGCTGTCCCTGTTCGTCCAGAACAACCGTTTTACAGCCTGTACGAAATCCTGGGTCGATCGCGAGCAGCCTTTTCTGCCCTAGTGGAGCGGCTAGAAGTAGTTGACGTACATTGTCGGCAAAAACTTTGATGGCTTCTTCATCGGCTTTTTGACGTGTCAATACACGAATTTCCGTCTCCATAGAAGGTTTTAACAGCCGTTTGTAGCTATCGACCAAGGCGAGTTTTACCTGAGCTGCGGCATCGTTGGAACCCTTAATATAGATGGATTCGATACCTGGTAGAATTTCTTCTTCATTGATATCGATATCTAAATAGAGTAATTCCTCTTTTTCTCCGCGGCGCATGGCCAGCACACGATGTGAAGGTGCATTTTTCAACGGTTCAGACCATTCGTAATAATCTTTATACTTTAGTGCAGCTTCTTCCTTTCCAGGAACTACCCGTGAAACAAATGTGCTTTTTTCGAGGAATATCGCTCTCGCTTTGGCTCTCACTGTCGCATCTTCCGCAATGATCTCTGCGATGATATCGCGGGCACCTGCTAGTGCCTCCTCTGTATTCTTAACGCCTTTTTCTTCATCTATTAAACTGTCGGCAAGGGGGAGGAAATCTCCTATTTCTTGTGCTAAAATGAGATCCGCTAAAGGTTGCAGACCTTTTTCACGTGCCACACTGGCGCGAGTTTTACGCTTGGGTTTGTAAGGCAAATAGATATCTTCGAGACTGGCCATGGTTTCGGCACCCAAAAGCTGCTGCTCAAGCTCCGGTGTCAATTTTCCCTGATCGTTGATCGATTTAAGAACAGCTTCTTTACGTTTATCTAAATCACGCAGCTGCTGGAAACGATCTCTGATCGTGGTGATTTGAACTTCGTCCAAACTACCCGTCATTTCTTTACGGTAGCGTGAGATAAACGGAACGGTAGCACCTTCGTCTAATAGTGCTATAGTCGTGCGAACTTGTTTTTCGCTAATAGAAAGCTCATTAGCAATGGTAATTTCGTGTGTTGATAAGCTCATTGTCGGTTTAATCTTAAAAAGTAGAGCTGTTGAATGGTGATTCAACAGCTCTAAGTATATCTAATTATAAACTAAAGTAGTAAAATTAAGCAGGTTTACTGGTATTGTCCTGCTCAGGAACTTTTTTATCTTCTACCTCGTTGTTTTTCGTTTCAGCAAAATGATCGTTATACCCGTACGTGATGTGAGATGGCTCTTCGCCATAATCGGGTTGTTTATGTGGGTTATGTTCGACGACACCGGCAGGTGTTGTGAATTCATATTTTTTCTTTGGTTGATCTGTTTCTGAACCTTCTACGGCTTCCTGTGGCTTAGATCCTTCTTCGTGTGCTGCTTGAGCTTGCTCTTCAGCCAAACGAACATCATTAGGAACAGTTTCTTCTTTTACTTCTGTTTTAACGTCTATGTCTTTCTCGAAATTATTGATTTGATCTGAAATTTCACGTTTGATACCTTCTGATGCATCTTTGAACTCACGTATTCCTCTTCCTAAACCTCTCGCCAATTCAGGAAGTTTTTTACCTCCAAAAAGTAACAAGATTGCAAACACAATTAAGATCATCTCTTGTGTTCCGATGTTTAGAAATGCTATTACTGGATTGTACATACTCTTTTTCCTCTTCTTTTGATTACTAACTAGATGCTAAGGTACATTTATATTTCTATAGTTCTTAGACCCAAAAGTAAATTTAAGATAATTTTAAGGTATTTGAAACATAAAAATTACTTAACAAAGTGCGGTTATTTGATGGGTGTAAATTGTTATATTTTTGCTAAATATTTTTTAATATGACGATAGGGCGGAAATATCTTCGTATTTTTGTGGCTATTTTTTTGGGAAATCGATTATGTTGGGAAAATTTAAAACATTTAAACCGTATTACAAAAGTACGATGGTATTGGCGGGGCCAGTGGTGATCTCACAATTGGGACATACGCTGGTGCATACCGCAGATAGTGTGATTGTTGGACATTTTGCAGGAACCATTCCATTGGCGGCAGTTTCGTTGGTACATGCTGTTTTTATGGTTGTTATGGTCATTGGTTTGGGGATAGCGTATGGCATCACGCCGCTGATTGCGCAGGAGAATGGTCGTGATAATAAAAAAGAATGTGCCATTTTGTTGTCTAATAGCTTTTGGTTAAATATTATTGCGGGACTCTTGTTATTCGCATTGGTCTATTTTGGTTCAATGTTGGCGATCGATCACCTCAACCAAGATCCGGCTGTGGTGAAGGAGGCAAAGCCTTATTTGCTTATTCTGAGTTTATCGATGCTTCCATTAATGGTATTTAGCACCTTTAAGCAATTTGCTGAAGGCCTGGGGTTTACTAAGCAAGCGATGAATGTAACTATTTGGGGGAATGTACTGAACATTATTTTGGCGATCATCTTTGTCAAAGGGATGTTTGGCATCAGCCCAATGGGGGTCAAGGGAGTCGGATACAGTACATTGATCGATCGTGTGTTAATGATGTCTGTGATGATGACCTATGTCTTGCGATCGCAGAAATTTAAAGGATATATTCAATACTTTAAAGTGACATTGGTCGATCGGGAGCGATTGTTGAAGATCGTACGGATCGGGGCACCCGTGGCTATGCAATATGTCTTTGAAATTGGGGCTTTTGCAGGGGCATCCTTATTAGCGGGTACCATAAGTGCGACAGCGCAAGCTTCTCATCAAGTAGCCATACAGCTGGCCGCGATGACGTATATGATGGCGAGTGGTATTGCTGCTGCTGCAACAATCAAGGTGGGGAATAGTTATGGTAATCGAAATCTTTTTCGTCTCGAACGATTTGCCATCACGTCGTATCAATTGGTGTTGATTTTTATGGTGATTACAGCGTCTTTGTTCGCGCTATTGAATGATTATTTGCCTTATATCTTTACCTCAGATCATGCTGTGGTGATTATTGCTTCTCAGCTGTTGATTATTGCGGGCCTTTTCCAATTGTTTGATGGTACGCAAGTTGTCGGTCTGGGAGTGTTACGTGGGATGGGGGATGTGAATATACCAACCCTAATCACATTTATCGCTTATTGGATTATTGGGCTACCAAGCGGCTACCTCATGGGCGTCGTGTTTAACTGGGGTATCAAGGGGATTTGGTACGGGTTAACGCTGGGCCTGCTAAGCTCTTCGCTTTTACTGTACCTGCGGTTTCAATTGGTGATTAAGAAGAAAAAAATACAGTTCGAACAAAGTATGTTTAAGTAACAAAAAGTATATACTAAATAACAAAAAACGGCTCTGTTAAGAGCCGTTTTTTTATTCTGATTGCTAGATTACTCTATTGCTATCCCAGTTTTCCAGGTAGTCGGCCACACGTTTTAAGAAAGTACCTCCGAGGGCACCATCGATCGCACGGTGATCGTAAGAGAGTGACAGATACATCATATGTCTAATACCAATCATATCGCCATACTCTGTTTCTATGACCGCTGGTTTTTTCGTAATGGTACCGACAGCCAAGATTGCAGCTTGCGGTTGGTTAATGATAGGCGTTCCCATAATATTACCGAAAGCGCCGATATTGGTGAATGTAAATGTACCATCTTGGGTATCGTCAGGCTTCAATTTATTCGCCCGTGACCGTTGTGCGAGGTCGTTGACACTTTTACTCAACCCTACTAAGCTTAATTGATCAGCATTTTTGATGACCGGAACGATGAGATTGCCATTAGGCAATGCTGCAGCCATACCAATATTGATGTTTTTCTTCTTGATGATATTGTAACCGTCGATCGATATATTGACCAATGGAAAATCTTTGAGAGCCTTGCTAATAGCCTCGATAAACAAAGGGGTAAACGTGATGTTTTCTCCTTCGCGTTTTTTATAGGCATCTTTAACTTTATTGCGCCACAAAACTAAATTGGTGACATCTGCCTCAACAAAAGAACATACATGGGGAGAGGTCTGTACGCTTTTGACCATATGGTCTGCTATTAATCTCCGCATACGGTCCATTTCAATGATTTCATCACTGCCATTGGCAACGGTGTGAACATGCGACGGAGCGGCGGAGGTTATTTTTGGAGAATCCGTACCCATGCCCGTGCTAGTATTCGTGTGCTCTGCCGGAATGGCTTTTGTCGATTTTGAGGAGGAATCCCGATGCGATACATACGTTAAAATATCTTCCTTAGTCACTCTTCCCTCTGCTCCGGTACCCTGGATACGGTCAAGTTCATCCTGGGACAATCCTTCGTGGCGTGCTATATTTTTCACTAAAGGTGAATAAAAGCGAAGGGCATTTTCGTATGAAGAAGATGGAATTTCAGCTGTTACATTGGGCAGCTGGTCTACACCTGGGATGTTCAATGCTATGATCTCTTCGGGAGTTGCCGCTGAAGGAGCGATATTTTCTTGTGCTTGAATCGCAGGTTCTTCATTTTCGCCTTCAATTTCTATAATTGCAACGACTTCACCAACTTGGACAGTCTGGTCTACGGTATAGCACTGCTCTTTTAAAACACCTTTTACAGGGGAAGGTACCTCTGAATCAACTTTGTCAGTTGCAATTTCCAATAAAGTGTCATCTTCCTCAATCAGGTCACCAGGTTGTTTTAACCATTTTGTGATTGTTGCCTCGGATACACTTTCTCCCATTTTTGGGAGCAAGAGTTTATATAAAGCCATATTTTTTAGCAATCTCGTTATAGAAAAACGAAGTTAAATAAATTGTGGTTTACTTTCAACAATTTAAAATATTATTCCTTAAATAACGTGTTTTTTGAAATATTATTTTACTTTATTGTGTATCCTGTTCTTTTTCTTTTACAAGCAACTTCCATAGAAGTAATAAAGCATTCATACGGGTACGTTCGATGTTGATCAGTCTGTCGTTATCAAATTGAAACTTCTTGGTTAAAATTTCCTTTTTCCCGGCAACAGCCACCCAAATAGTGCCAACTGGTTTCTCAGCTGTTCCACCACCTGGCCCCGCTATTCCAGTTGTCGCAATAGCATAGTCGGAAGAAAATGCCTTTTTTGAACCGGAAGCCATTTCGATAGCAGTCTGCTCACTTACTGCTCCATATTGGATTAGTGTTTCTTCCTCGACGTTCAACAATTGTTGTTTTAACGCGTTGGAGTAGGGGATGGTACCACCAAGGAATATCGTGCTGCTTCCCGCTACCGCGGTTATTGAAGCGGCGAGGCTACCCCCGGTACAACTTTCTGCAGTAGTCAATGTAGCACCTCGGCGGCCAAGCTCTTTAATCAGATAGGGCTCGATGCTTGTGTCATAGTCCGCGATGACATAGTGTTGTAAACGATGGAGTAGCTTTGTTTTAAAAAGGGCAACCTGGAGCATAATGTCAGATTTATTCCTGCTTTTTCCAGAGAGTCTCAATCGGATAAAGGCCAAGGTTGGTAGATAGGCCAATTTTATGCTGGAAGGAAGTTCTGCTTCGATATCCTTTATTTCTTCTGCCAAATATGATTCTCCGATTCCGCCAACCAAAATGGTCTCGTGACAGATAAATAAGTCAGGATCCTGTTTGGCTAATAGGGGCAGCACATGTTTTTCCATCAGAAATTTCATCTCAAAGGGCACGCCAGGCATAAAAATAAACCTCTTTTGGTCCTGATGGACCAGCATGCCGGGCGCGGTGCCATAGTCGTTAAATAGGACCTCACAATTTGCTAAAACATCGGCCTGCTGTAGATTGATGTCGAGCATTGTTAGATTGCGCGATTCAAATATGTTGGTCACATGCCGAAGTACATGCTCATCGCGGATCAAGGTGGTTCCAAAATATGCTGCGGCCGTTTTTTTTGTCACATCATCTTTCGTCGGGCCCAGGCCTCCAGTGATTAAAATAAGATCTGCCCGCGTTGAAGCCTCTTTCAATGTCGTTGAAATAGCCTCTTCTGTATCAGGGATCGATGTCATTTGAACGATATCGACTTCGAATTGGAGCAGTTGTTTGGCAATCCAGCCTGAATTGGTATCAATAATCTGACCGATGAGAATCTCATCGCCTATGGTAATAATCTCTGCTTTCATCTTTAAAATAATTATGCGACACATCCCTACGGTGAAAAATACATATGTGGGTATGTATCGTGTTTGATTTTCTCAATCTTCTGGTGTTAAAATGTCCATGCGCTAGCGCCTAAAAAATGAAAATTCAATCCCAGAAGATTCAGTATATAAACTTACATAAAATTGCGGCTCAACGAAATGTTTAAGATGTATTTGATGGAAGAAGTTTTTTGAAAAGAAACTGAAAATTCTTTTTGGCCAATATGAATATAACATTTCAAAAAAAAAGCAGTTATTTTAAAAATAACTGCCTCCTGAACTGGCTCTTTTTGTGAGCTTAAGATCTTGTAAGATCGATGCCTTGGCACGAATGGTGACGTTGTAGCTTCGGAACCGCCCAAAAGGCATCCAGCCAAATGACATATCCCAACAATGCAGATCGCGATAGATATTGAAAGAGGTCATGACCACTTCCTTCTGTTTGAAATCGTACCCCGATTGAAAGGTGACTTTCCATTTTGGCGTAACACTGAAGTCGCCATGTAAATTCAATGTGCTTGTGATCTGGCTCTGCATTCTTCGTGTACTGGAGTTGAACGATTTTGCCATATTGAAACTGAACGATGCCGCAAGGTTCCATGGGATGTTAAAGTCCACAAATGCGTTTGGATCTGAGCTGATTCGAGCTAAGGCTTGTGCCTGTTCGGGAGTCATACCCGCTCCTGTCATTTCTTTTCTTAAAGAATCAATATTGTTATTACGTGATTTCGCAGCCTTAGGATTCAGACTATAGTCAAAGGAAAGACCAAAGTTTGTCAGGCGCGCAAGGCTACCGTCTTTAATGGCGTAGCGATTGACACGGACACCATTTTCGTTGACCGAATAAGGATCAAATGTACCGTTGAAGTTTACATTCATCTTTTGGTCGAAAAAAGCTGTACGGCCAGAGAAAGTAATTGGGGACAACTTTAGCGAGTCGGCAACAAAGTTGTAATTTCCACTGAACGTCAGACCTTGAAGAATAGGGATTTTCTTCATACCGCCATCCGTGGTGTCAGATTTACTTTTGACCTTTGCTTCGATATTATTGTCAATGGAAAAACCTATCCCCGCAGATTTTCCTGCGGAAGGGGAACCGTAGACACCCTGGCTAAAGATTGAGTATACATTTCTGTTTCCATATTGATCGTTATAATGCTGATAGAAACCATATTTTGGATCCGAAAAATCGGGTCTATAGTTCAGGTTGATTGACGGTGTAACAACGTGTCTGATCTGCTTAAGGTTACCTATTTTAGGGAAATAATTACCATAAACCTTGGTCGAAAGTCCGGTCGATACCGAGTAATCGTATGCACGATTGAATCCCTGAACGGTATCGATACGTTGTTTATAACCTGCAGCGGTATTGTCGATGCTTTGTCGCGTACTTTGTAAATACCAACGTTCGGTATAGTTTACACTGGTATTGAACTGGAAATATTTAAAAGCATTGAGTGATAGACTGATTGGAATATTGTGTTGGAAACCATTTTGGAATTTTTTGAAACCTCCTGGTTTAAACAACAATGTATCAATGGTACTGACCGAGTTTTGCGCTTGGAAACTATAACCGACATTGATGCGTTGATACCATTTTTGTTCACCGACACGGTCTTTGCTGTCAAATGGATTGAAAGAGGATACGTTTAAGCTGATATTTGGTAAACTCATCTGTATACTGCGCGTAGCCATATCCTGATTATGCGTTAAGCTGGCCGTGAGGTTTACCTTACCATCGGCAAATACTTTTCCATAACTGATGGACGATCCCATACGGTTACGGGCAAGATTTTCATAGGTATTTTGTGTACTTCCGGTTCCGGTATTTTGAAAGAAAGAACTTGTACCAAAGTTAACACTTGCAGAGAAAGATGTTCCTGGATTGGCTTCCTGCCGTTGGGTATGGTTCCATGTGACGTTAAAATCCTTATTGGAGCCGTAATTGGATGTTCCTTCAATACCTGTTTTGGTATTGGCGTAACGGATATTAAAACCACCGTTAAATTTGTAGTTGACGGTATAGCGCGTATTGATGGAAGCTTCCCACGAACCTTTAGAATACAAGGAACCTCTAATCTCACTGTCCCAGTAATCGTTGAAGGCCAAATACCAACCGATATCCCGCATGGAGAATCCTCTGGTATAATCTTCTCCAAAAGAAGGGAAGAGAAACCCGGATGCTCTTTTATCTGGTTTTGGGAAAAATGCAAATGGAAATGCCACGGGCATCGGTACACCCATCACGACAAGGTAGGCCGGACCAGAAATAATCTGGTTCTTAGTGACAATTCCTTTGGTGATATGAATTCCAAAATGGGTATGCGGATAGGGTAGATTACAGGTACTATATAATCCCTTGTAAATAGACATTTCGTCGTAGATATTCTTTCGAACAACATTGGCCTGGATAAATCCACCATCAACTTCGGTCATAATACCGTAGGTATTTCCCTCTTGCTTTTCGTAATCGTAGTAGAGTGAATCTACTGTTTTCGGTGATTCACCATTACCCATGATGACAATAGGACGCCCTACATATTTACCACTTTTGTCGTAGATCCCAGAAGCAAAAATCTTTTTCTTGTTTCGATCAAGACGGATATAATCGGCAGAAAGTTCAAAATCTTGGTACTTTACCTTTGCTCCGCGATAAAGGTGACTGATATTCTTGGCAACTTCAGATTTCTGCGAGTCAACCGCAATAATACTCACTTCGGCCTGCAAGCCACTTCCTTTTTTCTTGGTGGTATCGCTAACAGATTTGGTCGTATCTGCAGTTTTGGATTTACTCGTATCTTGCGATTTACTGGTCGCCGAAATAGGATCTTTACCTTGAAGTCCGTTCTGTTTTAATGGAATATTACTTTGAGCAAAGCTAGCATTGCTCATTGCAAGAATGATAAATAGTGTTAAAATGTTGATTAACGACTTCAAAATTAAAGACAAATGTTATTTTTGTGAAATAATGTTAAACTTCGAGAGACAAAATTAGTCAAAAAAGCAATAGAAAATATGTTAAATATCGTTATCTATTAAAGAAATAATATTGACGCATTTTGATTCGTTTATAGTAGAGCAAATAATTATTCAATGAAATCAGATTTAAGAATTAGAAAATGGTGTAGCGTTGTGTTTGCTACTTTGGGATTTTTTTTATTGAATTCTTTCAAATTAAACAATGGGCAAGCAGTGCCTCCAGACTACCAAATAAAAACGATTGTAATTGATGCGGGCCATGGCGGTAAAGATACCGGAGCACAAGGGCGGCGATCGTTGGAGAAAAATGTAGCCCTTGAAGTTGCGTTAAAATTGGGCAGGCAGATTCAGAAAGATATTCCGGGTATCAAGATCATCTACACGAGAACGACGGATGAATTTGTTGAGCTTTACAAACGTATTCGCTTGGCGAATGCCAATAAAGCAGATTTATTTATTTCAATACACTGTAATTCCAGTGGTGCTAGCGCACATGGTACCGAAACATTGGTCTCGGGTTCACATCGTTTGGGACAGCAAGATGCTGCAGTTCGTGAAAATGCGTCCTTGTTACTGGAATCAAACTATAAAGAAAATTATCAGGGATTTGATCCAAAAGACCCTGAAAGTGCTATCATCTTCTCCTTGATGAAAAACCGATTCCGTGAAAAAAGTATTCGTCTGGCGCAGATGATTGAAGGTGAGTATGTGAAGGCAGGGCGATATAGTAGAGGATTCTGGGAGAAAGGCTTAGCTGTATTGGCTGAAGCAGGTATGCCCGCTGTGCTTACAGAAATTGGCTTTATTAGTAATAGAGAAGAAGAGAGCTACCTATTGTCTGATGAAGGGCAACAGGAAATTGTCAATAATTTAGTTTCGGCTCTGAAAATTTATAAAAATTCTGTAGAACGCTAAACAGATTTGCTTTTATGCTGTTTTAAACTTAAATTAATGATCATTACTAAATAGATTATTTGTGAAAATTTCAAACGAGACAAAAGTCGGCATATTAGCAACAGTTGCGATAGTTTTATTATTTATTGGCTATAGCTTTCTAAAAGGAAATGATGTTTTTAGCAGCGACAACACATATTACACAACTTATGAAGCTGTCGATGGCCTAACTCCATCAAAACCTGTTTTAGTAAATGGTTATCAAATCGGTCGTGTATCAAAAATGATTCTCCTACCTGATGGCAAAATTAAGACAGAGTTCAAAATACACTCCCATTATGACGTTCCAAAGAATACAATTGCGCGGATTTCAAGCACAGATTTGTTGGGAAGTAAGGCCATTGTTTTCGAAATGGGCAACAGTAAGGAATTGGCAAAGGATGGGGACTTTTTAGCTTCAGGTGTCCAACCGAATATTATGGATAAGGTTGAACCCATTCAAAAACGGATCGAAACAATTACCATTAAACTGGATTCAACATTATCGGTTGTCAATAATGTCTTAGACAAACAGTTTCAGGATGACTTTAAAAGAAGTATTCATAGCATTTCCACTTCTTTGAAAAATGTAGAAGGCATCACCAAAGATGTCGAAGGTCTAGTGGGGGATGAAAAGGGGAGACTCAATCGAATCATGGCCAATCTCGAATCAATTACATCCAATTTTTCACAAAATGGCGAGAAAATCAATGCGATCATGTCTAATCTGAATAATATTACCGATAAGGCCGCCCGATTGGATTTTGAACATACCATGAACAAAGTAAATGCCGCAGTCAATGATTTTCAGGAGATCACGGGAAAAATCAATAGTGGTAAAGGATCTATTGGTTTATTGTTAAATGACGAAGCGTTATATAATAATCTCAATAATGCTTCAAAGGAAATGGATAATTTGATGAAGGATGTGAAAGAGAAACCTGGGAAATATATCAAACTTTCCATCTTTGGAAAAAAAGGCGAGAAATAGATTTAGCAATCAGATCAAATAGGATACATAAAAAAGCCTGCATATTGCAGGCTTTTTGTTTTTATATGTCCACTCCCTGAGTAACGCTTTTTGGAATTTAAACAGGTGAAGGCCGACTTTGTCAGTTGCGAAAATACCTGATTTTACAAGCGGATTTTGCACATCTCGTTATAAAGTTTCCTTAAGCCAGGTAAAGAATTCTCTTTGCCAAACTTGTGCGTTTTGTCCTGACAGTACCCAGTGATTTTCATCAGGTAGATAGACCAGGCGGCTCTTAATTTTTTTGAGTTGAGCCAATTGGAATGCCGCTAACCCTTGTCCGATTGGAACACGATAATCTTTTCCGCCTTGAAAGATTAAAATTGGCGTGTGCCAATTATTTGCTTTTTCAATGGGGTTGAATGCGGTATAGGATTTCTCATTTTTGCTATCCCAGTACGCCCCACCCAGTTCGTGGTTGGCAAAAAAGAGTTCTTCTGTGGTACCGTACCAGCTTCTCATGTCGAATAAACCATTGTGCGCAATGAAAGTTTTGAAACGGTTTTGATGCACGCCAGCTAGCTGATAAACCGAGTACCCACCATAACTAGCTCCAATCGCCGCACGACGAGTTGTATCTACATAGGATTCTTTGGAGATATCGTCTATCGCTGTCAAGTAATCCCGGATTGGCTGACCGCCCCAGTCCTGAGAAATGGCTTCATTCCATTTTACACCCCAGCCAGGCATACCCCTGCGGTTTGGAGCGATGACAATATAGCCTTGTGATGCGATCAATTGTAAATTCCAACGGAAGGAGTAAAATTGCGTCAGGGCAGATTGAGGGCCGCCTTCACAGTAAAGTATGGTTGGATATTTTTTTGCAGGGTCAAAGTTTGGCGGATAGATTACCCATGAAAACAGATCTGCTCCATCGGATGCCTTTGCGATACGTTTTTCAATTTTGTTTTCGCTGATGCTTGCATATTTTGCATCGTTGACTTTAGTGACCGGAGTTAAAGATTTGGTTTTTAGATCAAAGCTGAAGATTTCTGTTGCACGGGTAAACTTTGTCGAGCTAACGATTAATTTGTCAGCTACTTGGCCTACAATACCGGTGATGTCAAAGTCACCTTCTGAAATTTGATGTATTTTTGGTAAACTTTTAGCTTTGATATTGGTCGGTACTTCAAGTTCAAATAATTGAACTGTGCCTTTCGTTGCAGCTGTAAAATAGATTTTCCGGTTGTCGTTGCTCCAGATAAAACTATTGACGGTACCATCCCAATGTGCTGTTAGGTTAAGTCGAATCGAGCTATTCTTATCAAATAGCATGATGTCATTTTTGTCCGATTCATAACCATCGGTCTTCATGCTGAGCCACGTTAGGCTTTTCCCATCGGGAGAATAGGTTGGGGCTGTATCATACCCATTCATTCCTTCTGTCAGGTTAGACGTCGTTCCGCTAGCGAGATCATAGCGATAAATATCGGTATTGGTACTGACAGCATAATCTGTTCCGAATTTCTTTTTACAGACATAGAGCACTGCCTTGCTATCGGGAGACCAGGCAAAATCTTCTGCGCCACCAAATGGTGCCTGAGGGCTGTAGAAAGCTTGATCCTTTAATAGGTCTACCGGCTCGCCAACTTTACCATCAATATAACTCGCCACAAAAGGATGACTGAATTTGCCATCATTGAAGGTATCCCAATGTCTGTAGTCTAAGTTGTCATAGATATAAGCGTCCGACTTTGGTAGTTCGGGATATTTATCTGTGCTGTGGTATTTTTTTACGAGCACGGACTGGCTGAAGAGTATTTGTTTTCCATCAGGAGAAAACTTGACATTTTCTAAAGCAATATCGCCATTCGTCAATTGAACTGCTTCAGCCTTCGATAGGTTCTTCTTCCATAACTGCCCCTTTAACAAATAAATGACGTCGCCATTTGGTTCGATCTGAACGACTGTTTCACCACCTTTTTGGTCGGTGAACTGACTGCCAGTCCCGTTTGTGAGTGAAACTGTATAGAGATTTTTTTCACTTGAATTGCTCTCCAGATTATAATTGGAAACACCGTATACCAATGTTTTGCCGTCTGCAGAAAGTCCTTCGGCCGAAACACGACCAAGGTCCCAAAGTGTAGTTGGGTTGATCGGTTGTGGCGATTCCGACACTAATTTGGAGTTATTTTTTCCGTCTTTGCTTTCTTGCGCATTGCTTAGGTTACACGCCATAATCGCTAATGTAAGTATTGTAAGTTTTTTCATCTGTTTAAACATATCTATGCCGCTGAAAAATTTCTTCGCAAGTTACAGAATTTGGTCATAAATGCTAAGTCGAGTAAAAAAATAGCCATCTCTTTCATTTAGAAATGGCCTATTAGAATTGTAAATCCTTATTTTTTTAATAGTATCTGAATTAATACCCAATAAAGTTGAAGACGTTGTTTATTGATCCACATGGCTATTATCAAATTGATACCAGTTTATTTTTGTTGAAACGCGCATCAAAATCGCCAAAATGATAAAGATGCCAATTGTTCCAGCGATAAGGGAATAATCCCGAAGTTGCATGAGGATATAGATAAAAAGATAAAATAAAGCCAGAATAGAACTCAGCAATAGCGCCGATTTCTGGTCTTTGGTAATTGATTTAATGAAACTGCCAATCAACATAACTGTAGCGACTGAAGCCGTTAAGTAAGCTAGATTAAATCCAATATGCTCGGATAGCGCGAGCAGCAATGTATAGAAAAGAACCATCGCTGCTCCAATCAGAATATATTGGATGATATGGATCCGTTTTTTCTTGATCACCTCGGTGAATAGGAGCGAAGTAAAGGTCAGGATGATAACTAAAATACCATATTTGGCGACCCGTGTTGTTTTTTGATAGTTATTGATATCTGGTAGGAAGTTAATTGTAATCATGTCTGCGTTATCCAATAGGTTATTTGCAGAGGCAATTGTAGTGCTGACGGCTTGTGCTGGCTTTTGCTCATTGCCCTCATTTCCATTTTCGAGGTTGTTATCGAACTGAAAGATCGAACGGGCATCGCCTGTCCATTGTTGCGGCAGCTTCCGACTGAAAGAAGGGATTTCCCAGGAAGCCGAAAAATTGGAGGTTTCGGTATTACGTTTGCCCGGTAAGAATGCACCTGTGAAACTTGGATTAGCCCAGTTACCCTTAGCCTGGATGTTTGTCTGATCACCCAGCGGAAGAAAATTCAATGATTTGGATCCTTTTAGATTTAGTTTTATCTTAAAACGATTGTCTGTTTTCTGCGGATCCAAAGGTACAGGACAGACTAAATTTTGCGTAAATAATTTGAGATTATTAAAGTCTGGGTCGAAAGTCAATTCATTGCCATCCCAATTCAAGGATGGGCGCTTGCCTAAGCCTTTAAAATCCTGGATGCCGAAAATAAGCTTACTGCCTTTCCAGTCAATTTGCTCATTTGGGATCTCGAGTTTTTCTAGGGATATTTTGTCAAAAGAACCATCTAATGTGATGTTGCTGTTGTAAACTACGGCATTATAAATACCTCGAGAGAGATGCTGTGGCGTTATATCGGTTGTAATATTGGATGTTTTGGGTAAGACAAATATCCATTTCAGCTCCTCTCTAAGGTTCGATTTTTCGGCTTTTTCGGCAGAAAGTGGTATAGTCTCGCGATAGGGGATAGCCAACACAGGACTGGAAATAACCTGCTCCTTTCCCCAGTTTAATGCAATACCGCCAGAAACTTCCTGTTCCCTATTTTTCCGTTCTTCGATTAAATCGCTTATTAACGAAAGTGGAATGAGCAATATCAGGGAAAGAAAGAAAATGACAAATAACTTTAGGACAGTGGAATTACTGATTTTCTCAAAAAATGACGATTGCTCTATCGGTGATGAATTGTTGTAGTCCATGATTTTAGTTGTTTAAATCTATTTGAATATTTTTACTGTATAAGGCAATTTGAAGCTCCGTTAATTGCCAATGAAGGATTTCTTTAAATTCTAAATGATGGAAGTTTTGGAGCGATCGACCTTTCTGAAAATGTCTTTTGTAATAACCGAAATGCTCGGGAAATAAGATTCCGCCAATAAAAATCATTGCCATAAGATAGAGGCTGATCTTTCCATTACCAAGTAAGAGGAATTGCATGGCAATTTCATCTTGTATCTCTGTTCCGGTTTCAGTCAGGATATGAAATACATCGTGATTTTCCAGTTTGGGCATGACATCGAAACCTTTACTTTCATAAAAGAGCCCCAGATTATGGCCGATGCTTCCAACGGGGTAGGTCATAAAATCTGCCTTAGATATTCCCCAAGCTTTTTTGTTCCATTTAAAGATGTCTGCATATACTTTGGAAGACCAATTATAGAGGTGCAGCATCAGTTTTAATCGAATTCCTTTCATTTAATCATGTTTTAAAAGTACTTTGATTTTCAAAGTAAATGAATAAAAAAATTATTTGTATTGTTGCTTTATTAAATTTTCAAGTGCAATAAGGTGATTTTCAAAGGCTTTAAGTCCTTTTGTCGTTCTTTTGTATCGGGTGTTCGGCTTCCGGTCTACAAAGCTTTTTTCGACACTAATGTATTCCTCTTTTTCCAATGTTTTTAGGTTGGAAGCAAGGTTACCGTCGGTTACATCCAACAATTCTTTCAATGAATTAAAATCATATTCTTCATTGGCAGCGAGAACACTCATAATTTGGAGGCGAACTCTGTTTTCAAATATTTTGTCATATAAGGAAAGATCTAATTTCACGATTCGTACTTTTTGTAAACGATAAAACCATAGATGATGTGTAGCACACCAAATCCTAATCCCCACAATAATAAGCCGTTGTCCGGGAAGCATATACCAATCAAACCCAGGCAGATTTCCAGTATACCCAGGCCTTTTGCTTCGGCAAAGGTATATATGCTACCCGCAGCCAGTGCCAGTCCATAAAAGATCAGGAGCATAGCAGCAATCAGCTGGTAGTAGCCTTGGACAAAAAACAACAAGGAAATCATGCCACCCGTTAGTAAGGGGATTGAAACTGCAAATAAAAGAGATTTGCTTGTAATGTTCCAAATCGACTGCTTATTTTTTCTCGCTTTTTTACGTGCCATTAGCCAGCCGGTCACCAGGGATGATAAGAGGACGATGAGCGCAATCATTAAAAACAGTAGGGGCTTATTCAGATTTTCGCCCAAGAGTAGCGCGGTACTTTCGGGTTGCTGTAGAATATAGTATCCCAATAGTGTTCCCAGCAAAGCATAACAGCCCATGAGTACACCTGATAATCCGCTTATTGAAACAAATTTGGACGATTTTTCCATTAATGATCTGATCTGTCCAAGTTCTCTAAATAAATCTTTCTGTTCCATAAAAGTACTTTGATATTCAAAGTAAATGAATAATAATGAATTATGCAAGGGGTTGGGAGAATATTGAAAAAAAATAAAAAAAAGAGTAGAAAATACTTGCAGGATATAGGTTTGGTTTCTATCTTTGTGGCATCAAAAGAAATCCTAATGCGGAAGTGGCGTAATTGGTAGCCGCACCAGACTTAGGATCTGGCGCCGCAAGGCGTGGGGGTTCGAGTCCCTTCTTCCGCACTTGATGTCCTCCCGAACTTAAAACCTCGGGAGGATTTTTTTATGAATGCGATATAGCTAAAAAGAGTATGAATATTTCACACGAGAATGTAGATGCAATCAATGCGGTAGTCAACGTCGCATTAGCACCTGAAGATTATAATCCTCAAGTCGACAAAGAGATTAAAGCGCAAGCTAAAAAAGCAAAATTACCAGGTTTCCGTCCAGGTCAAGTTCCTGTGGGACATATCAGACGTACTTATGGTAAATCTATTTTATTTGACGAGATCAATAAATTAGTGAATGAGAAAATCACCAATTATATTGCTGAAAATAAATTAGAAGTTTTAGGTCAACCACTTCCTTTGGAAGATGATGCACAATACAGCTGGGATTATAAAGACAATTTCAACTTCAAATATGAAATTGGTCTTGCTCCTGCTTTTGAATTGCCTTTTACTGCTGAGACTGAATTTACTTCGTACGAAATCAAAGCTGATGAAGAGACATTGGCAGATCGTATCAAGAACTTGCGTCGTAGCTATGGAAAAATGACTAATCCAGAAGTATCTGAAGAAGGTGATGTATTATATGCAACATTGAAACAAGATAAAGAGGAAGGTCTAGAAAAAACAACTTCTATCCGCACAGATATCGTAGAAGATGCTAAGATCAAAAAATCATTAGTTGGTCTTAAAAAGGACGATGTTGTTAAGATTGATGTTAAAAAAGCATTCAAAACTGAAGATTTAGCACGTATCTTAGGTATCACTGAAGAGGAAGCAACTGCTTTAGACGTCACTAAATTTGAATTGACTGTTAAGAATATCAACCGTTTAGAGGAAGCTGATCTAAACCAAGAATTTTTCGATAAATTATTCGCAGAAGGTGAAGTAACAGAAGAAGCTCAATTCACAGAAAAAGTGAAAGAAGAAGTTGAGAACTTATTCAAACAAAATTCAGATCAAAGATTACGTAATGATATGTATACTTTTGGTATGGAGAAAGTTGATGTATCTTTCCCTGAAGAATTCTTGAAAAGATGGTTGAAAGCAACTAACCCAAGCATTTCTGAAGAAGAATTGAACAAAGGTTTTGCTGACTTCTTGAACAACTTGAAATGGACAATCATCGAAAACCGCGTTGTTACTGAAAATGGTCTTGAAGTTAAATATGATGAAGTTATCAATTTAGCAAAAGAACGTATTTACGCGCAAATCAAGATGTATAACATCAACGAAGAACCTTCTGATGAGCAGTTGAACCAATTTGCAATTCAATTGTTGCAAGATAGAGAGCAAGGTAATCGTTTGTTCGAAGAAGCTAAAGCTTTAAAAGTATTTGATCACTTGAAAGGTTTAGTGAAATTGAACGCTACGGACATTGAATACAAAGAATTCGAGAAATTAGCATAAGCGAATTTTTTAAATAAAAAAAGAGTCCTTCCATTTATTTGGAGGGACTTTTTTATTGCAGTCCGGTAGCGGACTATACACTATTCGTTTATAGTTGTTCAGCTCATCCACAGATCGCCTGTATAGGAAGTTATATGACGCTGGAAAAGGTCGACTGGTGGAATCGAGGCGGAGCTCAGAATAGGCGCAATGCGGTTGGGATTAAAGGTGGACTGCCAGAATTGAAAGAAGCCTACTGGAATGGCAAGAGACCTATTGAAATAGCAAAGGGATTATTCAGCAAGCTTAATTGACCTTGCTTTTCTTTGTTTCAACAGGAGCTGTTGTAATCGTCTTCTTACCAAAAGGGAATAGCCTTTTCAAGAACTCCGAGAAGGTGTTGAATTCTTGCCGATAGAGTAGTCCGAAAGCACTAATATATTCGCCGTCATTGGGGCTAAGAAGAAAGTTGCGTGTATTTAGGCGATTGGAAGCACGTAGGACCAAGCGTCCATCCTTTCTTAAATAAAACATAGCCTCGGCATCGGTTGATACCCGATCCGAAAACACATTCAAATCTGTTAGCGCCTGACTTCTACGGTCGGAGATACCGCCTGTCAAAACAAGTCTGTCGTTGAATAAACGTAGTGAGGCAGATGCGTCATTTAAAGATTTGATATTAATATCAAAGAAATTGATGTTTAGCGATTGGGCTATGATGTTGTTGATTTGGTTGAATGCTATTTCAGTTCCTGCAGATAGCAAAGTGTTATTGACTTCTTTACCAAAGTCTGTCTGTGTGCCAGGTGTAAAACTTCGTCTCACGATTAGACTAAGCGCCTGTTGATTGACATTGTTGGCATCTGAAAAGTATCCCTGCAGTTCATCCTTAACTCCGGGGTTTTGTGGAAAGTTGATGTCAAACGTGATTTCCGGCTGACTTAACTGCCCTTTTAGGATCATATCGGCCTGTGCCAATACACGTTCAGGGTTTTCTTCCCGGCCTGCAGCATTATACAACGGTGCTAAGCTTGTTCTTTGTTGGTAGATGGCATTGATATTAATGTTCGCTTCAGTTGGGTTTCCCGCCCATCGTACTGTTCCGCCTTCTTTGAGATCAAAAATCTTGTTGATATAATCTTGAGCGGTGAAATTGAATTTTCCGCTGTTTATAATAAAATCCCCAAACATTTCAAAATCTCCCAATGAAGATATCCGCATGTTGAGATTGCTATTTCCCCTTCCTGATAACTCGCCCATACTGGAGAATAGATTTATTTCTGCATTCGGGTTGATCAAGAGGTCCATATTCATCGTCAGACCGTTGAAATCTCGTTTCTTAACGTTTTTCTTCGTTTTGGTCGAGTCTTTCTCAATAAAGTAGATAAAGTCCGTATCTGATATTGTACTGGCACTATTAAAGGGAATGTTAATAACGGTGTTTTCTTCGGATTTAGCCCGTATATTGATATTCATGGCAGACGTTAGTCCTTTAAACTGAAAAGTGCCCGAAGCGTAAGCAGTACCATAATATACATTATTGTCCTTTATTGTGGTATTTAATACCAGGAAATTCTTCGTCTCTGCAGTTACATCGATATCGGGATCACTCAGTTTGTTGAGATCTACAACGCCATCAATGGTTGCTATATTGTTTTTGGGATCGTATACTTTTAGCCCTGTGAGAAAAATTCGGTTATTGGTAACCGCAATTTCGTCAGAAAGTCGGTAGGGTGTTTTGAGGTAATTGATAACCATCGAAGCATTATCCAATTTTCCGGAACCTGTAATTTTGGGGTTCAGGATATCGCCTTCGATATCGAGGTCTGCATTGACCTTGCCCTGAATATTGGATACCAGGCTTCGTAAAAAGGGCTGGAAAACAAACACATCTGTGTTTACGAGTTTAGCTTTGAGATTAAGCTTATTGTTTTCACTTAAATGGTTATAGGAACCTTGTAACTGAATTAATTTATTTCCTTCCTCTATCTTGCTGTCTAGTTTTACCAGTTGATTCTCGGGGTCGTAGTTGGCACTCAGGGCTAGTGAGCCGATGGGAATATTGTTATAGAGGATAGGTGAAGTTTTTATATTGGCTACAACAAATGGAGCTTTGAATACAGAATTAACTTCAATATTTCCGTTTAAGTTGCCGGAGAGATTGATACCATGGGGCTTGGTAATACCGTTTAAGGATGTAAGATTAAAGTCCTGAAATTTGAGATTGATCTGATCACTGACTTCGTTTGACAGGATGCCATCGATATGAACTTTTTGTTCGTCATGACTCAGCGTCAGTTTTTCAAAGTACCATTTTCCTTTCGATATTTTCAATTGCGCATCATTATTGACAAGCCACCGCTCTCTATTGATTAAGATATTCGATGGATAGAAATTGATATAAGCAGGTTTGGCATTGGCAAAGCGTATGACGCCATTAAGATCCAGACTATTGCTTGCTTCAAGTTCCGACATTTTGATGTTAAATTGTAAACTGTCGTTTGCCAAGGTATTTGAAATATTGACGTTTTTAATATAGGTACTGTCGGTGAAATTGATGCGATCGATGGAGGTCTGCAATTCCATATTTTTCAAATTGGCATTTTGATCCACAATCAGGTGAGTTAGTCGAATACCATTGTATTTGAATTCGGGTGCGTAAAAATTAAAACTGGCCGTTTGTTTTTCACTTTCAAATTTTGCATTGAGTGTAGCGCCGCTGTCTAAAGCAATGTCCTTTCGGAAGAATGTTGCGATTGGTTTAAAAGAAGTTATATTAATATTCAGGTCAAAGTCCTGGCGATTAAAAATGTTGTTTTCAAACCCGATTGCCGGAGCGTATCGCATGGCTAAAGCTTTAAAATAAGGAACGATTGTATTGAGGTCTATTCTTCCTTTGAGATCAATGTGTCCGATAGCCGACTGCAAGGTAAGGGAGCGTGCATTTTCATCTCCTTCGGCAAGGAAATTGATATCGCGGATGACGAATTGACCCTTAGAGGAAGTGAAATTGACACTGTCTGATTTAAATTCACCGGTAATATTATTGATGTTGTCCCCAATTAAACTGGTGTGGAATTTCGTGTTAATAATATTGATGGAATCCCCCTGAAAGAAGTTGAGTTTTTTTAGATTAGCTTGTTGGATATCAGCATCCAGGTGATAGTTGGGTTTGAAAGACCAATCGATATCTGTGGTAAACTGTAGTTTTAAATTTGGATCATATATTTGCCCTGAAGCAAGAACTAACTGTTTAGCTGTATTTCCTTCAATTTGTATATATTGATAGCTGTAATTCTTGAAATTGAAATTGCTGAGATCTCCTTTTATCTTTAAGCTCAGTTTCTTGGGGTCGGTACCTGTTCCGTCAACCTGTAGGTTGAAGCCTGTAGTTCCCAGATCTTTTAGTTTTGTTATCCTACCTACATCGAACTTTTTAGATTGAAAATTTCCCGCATATTTTATTTCCTTCTGGATATCCAATAAGGCGTCCGCCTCAACATTACCGATTGCAGTCGTGAATACTCCCTTGGTCTTAAATTTATTGTATAGGCCATTTAGGCTACCTTTGAATGAAAATTTGTCGAATATCTGGACAATTTCAGGGAGTTTAAAATTTTTTAGATTTCCGAGATCGCTAATAACGTCATTTAAGTCTTTGTGCTCAGATGAAATTACTACACTGGGAACAATAAATTTAGTTTTGTCAATATCAGGTAGACCGATAATCTGAAGCTTACCTGCCAAACTGGTTTTTTTTCCAATTGTTAAATCGACCTGTGATGCGTTGATGGAAGATACCGTTCCTTCTAAATTTGCGCGCTTGATATTCACGTCAAATTTGACTTGGTGCATAGGAGAGGAAAAGAAAGCAATATCCTCGGAGTGAATACGGGAGTCCCGAGCACGAAGTTTTACATGAACTTTATTGATGAAGTCCGAAAAATCGTCAAAGCTGTTGTAGCTAAGCTTGATGTAATTTTTGAATGTAGAACGGTTGGTGGCTAGCATAAGCTCGCTGAGTTCAATGCTTGTCTTGCTTACTGTCGTTTGTCCAAGAAGACCTTTGATCACTAGACCTTTCTTTTCGCGCAGATTGAATGTCTTTATGTTCGCCGAAATTTGATTGGAATCTATTTTTATCTTATCAAAATGGGCGTTAAGTTTGGAAATACCTAAATCTCCAAAATCGACCACTTTATTGTAATGCTTACGTCTATGGTTAACATAGCTAAATGTATTGTTCTTAATAATCAGTTCCTTTATATCGAAGATGATTTTTTTTGAACTTTTCTTTTTTTCTTTTTTAGGTGGGTTAAAGTAACGGATTAAAAATGAGATATTGGAGCTGTCCTGAAATTGCTCAAAAGTGGCTTCGGTATCTTCAATGGTTAGTTTGTTGATCACAATTTTGTTCAATTCAATGAATTGAGAAAGGTTGACGTTGGCTTCTAACCTTCCTGATTTTAATATTTCTTTTCCTTGTGGACTATAGAGTTGAAAATCTTCTACTACAATAGATTTAAAAGGTTTGAAATAGATGCTTTTGAGGCTTATTTTGGTGTTTAGTTCGTTGGATAAATAGTCGACAGCTTTTTGGGCAACATAATTTTGTACCGGTTTCAACTGTAGTGATAACGCCAATGCAAGCAGTATAATGAATATACTACCAAGGACTATTGACACTATTTTAATTATTTTTTTGATACTTTTGTATTAAAATTTATTACCTCAAGCTATGGCTATTATTTTAGGGATTGAATCCTCTTGTGATGAAACCTCCGCTTCTATCTGTATTAACGGTGAAATTCATTCAAATGTTATTGCAACTCAGGCAATCCACGCAAAATATGGTGGAGTGATTCCCGAGCTTGCTTCACGTGCTCATCAACAAAATATTATTCCAACAGTGGAAGAAGCCATTCGCCAAGCAAAAGTAAGCAAAAATCAAATAGATGCAGTGAGTTTTACGCGGGGGCCTGGATTATTAGGTGCACTTTTGGTTGGAACATCATTTGCAAAATCATTTGCACTTGCACAGAATATCCCTTTAATTGACATAAATCATATGCAGGCGCATATCCTGGCTCATTTTATTGAGGATCCGAAGCCGAATTTTCCGTTTTTATGTCTTACTGTTTCTGGGGGTCATACGCAAATTGTATTGGTGAAAGATTATTTTGAAATGGAACTTTTGGGAGAAACATTGGATGACGCGGCAGGGGAGGCTTTTGATAAAACAGCTAAAATCCTGAATCTACCTTATCCCGGTGGACCGCTTATCGATAAATTTGCAAGAGAAGGTAATTCAGCCGCTTATAAGCTGCCCGAACCACAGATTCCAGGTCTTAATTTTAGTTTTTCAGGATTGAAAACTGCGATATTGTATTTGGTTCAAGATCAATTGAAGCAGAACCCAGATTTTCTGACACACCATATGGCCGACTTATGTGCTAGTGTACAATCGCGTATTGTATCAATCCTACTGAATAAATTAAAGAAGGCAGCAAAGGAAACTGGTGTTAAGGATATTGCCATCGCGGGTGGCGTTTCGGCGAACTCTGGCCTGAGGCAAAGCTTAATTGAAATGGGCGAGAAATACAATTGGAGGGTGTTTATTCCAAAATTTGAATATTGTACCGATAATGCAGCGATGATTGCTATTGCAGGTTATCACAAGTTTTTAAAGAAAGATTTCGTTGGTCAGGACGTTGCTCCTATGGCTAGGATGCATCTGTAGTTAATACGGGTATATGAGTTTCCCCGCACACTGTCCTTCGGTGCCGGGGAAACTTAAACTTGTTTATTTATAAGGGGGAACTGTACCCATAAGCTTGTGCCGCAGAGGTAAATAAATTTTTCTTTGGCTGGTAAAAGTTCAGTTCATAACCCTCAGCACCCCAAAAAATGCTGATAAAACTAATTCCTTGCTCAGAACGCAATACGGTTAGTATCTGAAAAGCCTCGTTGTCAAACTGACCGCCATCATCAACACGCCAAGTGCTGATATCATCGTATAAAGCCGGGAAATCCAAATTGATCAGCTGTTCGTCCTTTGCGTAGGAAAATACAGCTAAAGCAGAGTCTTGTTGATTTTCAAACACCGTAAGATTAAACTCGGACTGATCACTGAGGATCGCAACTGTAGTACTTTTATTAATCTTCCTATTGTATTTCTTTTCAAGCTGCTCCTTAATCTCTGGAGAAGTTTCTTTTTGAACTTTTGTAAATTTCTCAATTTTATACTGATCTATAAAAGCTTTGTTGACAAGCATACCAAATTCGCCAGACTTGATCGCATCGCTAATTTTAAACAATGACCCTTCGCTATTCGCAAAGTTCTGGGCGGTCTGTCTTCCGTTACTCTCTTTGTTGTCCATTTTATTCTGAACAAATTCAAGCGGGCTTACCTGATTTTCCACAATCACATAGTTATATTTTTCAGGTCCTTCCATCGCTTGATCCATAGGTAAAGCGATAAGCGAATCTTTTTGTTGGTTTAAAAAACCAAAATATGGCGAAATAGTCTTTTCCTTGTTTTCGTGCTTGATTGCAGTTTTGGATTGATTTTGATTGTTCCCGCAAGCATACAATGTAAGTAGAAAAATAGCTGAAAAAAGTGACTTCATAAGTATTTTGAATTTTTTTGTGAAATATAAGGCTTTCGCTCATCATAATGAAAAGATTTAAACTTTAATGTTATGATGAACTCTAAATTGAATATCTACCGCAAAGAATGGCTGGACGTTATTTTTGCTGGTCGCAACAAAATGTACGGTGCTTACGAGTTGCGAAATCTCTCTGATAGAGCAACAAATATGGGGTTAGGAATTGTTGTTTCTTTTGCAGTTTTGCTGATTGCAGGATCCTATACATATAATAAATATTTTAAGCAAACTGTTCCAACCGTGATTTATGAAGTACAAGATATTGGACCCGACATGCTGGAAGAAATTCAAAAGAAGGTGGAGGAAAAAGAGGACGTTCCTGAAGAACCTGTTATGATGCAGGAAAAAGCTCCGCAGCAGGTTGCCCAAGATGTATCCAAATTTGATTTGGTTCGGATGCCCGATATAAAAGTGACCGCAGCGAGCAGAGTTACCGAAGAGCTTGTGAGTCAGGATGAGTTGAAAAACCCCAATACAATGACCTCAAGGATCACATTGAAAGCAAGTCCATCGGGGACATATATTGCGCGCGGTGAATTTGGTTCTTCAAAAAGAGATGGTGATATTACTGGTTATAAAGATGGTTCATTATCGGGAGGCGGAACTGATGATAATGCTAACAATACATTTACATCAGTAGAAATTATGCCAACACCTGTGGGGGGACTGCCTGCTTTTATGAAGTGGATCGCCGAGAATTACAACTTTCCACAACAGGCCTTAGACCAAGGAGTTTCGGGTGTTATAGAGGTTTCTTTTGTCGTTGAGAAAGATGGATCACTGACAGATATTGCTGTTAAACGTGATATGAAATTTGGTACGGGAGATGCTGCTATAAACTTATTGAAGAAAGCGAAAAAATGGAAACCAGGAGTGCAAAATGGGCTTAAAGTACGTGTAGCGTATACTTTACCGATCCGTTTAAGTGCTGTCTCCCAATAAATGCTTCTTAACTTTATTTAACAGATCATCAATTAAACTTTCGATAGCCGAGACGACTCTTACTGATAAATAAGTTGAAAATGAGTACTTATTAAAAAGAATGATTGTTGGTTTTATAAAAAATAAAGAAATGAAAAAGTTGATGTTAAGTTTGGCGCTATCTGGATTGATGTTAGCCGGTTTCGCTCAAGAAAAAAAAGATGTTAAACCAGAAATGAAAGAAGTGCAAGCTTCTATGCATAAACATAAAACAGGAAGAATGCACGATAGTTTTAAAAATAAAACTCCAGAGGAAGTTGCTAAAATGAAAACTGATCGCATGGATCAAAAGTTGAAATTTACAGATAAACAGCGTAAAGATATCTATGCTTTTAATTTGAAGCAAGCAAAGGACCATCAGAAATTAGCTGCTGAACGCAAAGAATATCGAGCAAAAGTGAAAAAACAACGTGTGGCAGAACATGAAAAAATGATGGGAATGTTAACTCCAGAGCAACAAAAAACGTTAAAGGATTCCTATGCTGAAAATCGTAAAATGCACAAAGAACATTGGAAAAGAGACAGACAGCTGAAAAGAAAGGACTTTAGAAAAGGAGAAGTGAATAAAACAAATGATGCTGAAGTAAAAGCTTCATAACAATTAAACAAGGATAGTTTTCATATTAAATAGTGGTGAGTGTTAGTAGAGGAGGGAACCATTGGTTCCCTCTTTCTTTTTTGTTATTCTTTATTTTTTTGATGTTCTTTCCATTGTTTAGAGAAAGATTTGTCTGCCAATTTTGGTAGCTCCCGTTGATCTCCCCAGGTTTTCTGAAAGAATTTCTTGAGGAAGAAATTCTTGAGTTTTCCGCCAAAGAAATCAATCAGTTTTCTTCGCATTATCCCGTAGGTGAACCACTGCCAGACTTTTTGTTCCGTTTTTGTTGCCAGACCCTGATCAACTGAATCTTTTCTGTTAACGAGAAGCATGCGCTGTATGTCAATACCCACGGGGCAGACCTCGGTGCATTTTCCGCAGAGTGTGGAGGCGTAGCTCAGGTGTTTGAATTCCTTCATGCCATTTAAATGTGGCGATATGAGCGATCCAATTGGGCCCTGATAAGTCGTTTCATAGGTATGTCCACCGATGTTCTGGTAGATTGGACATACATTCAGACAGGCGCCACAACGTATGCAGTACAAACCCTGACGTTGTTCTTTCTGCGCTAAGAGCTTACTGCGGCCATTGTCAAGCAGTATAACATACATTTCTTCGGGCCCATCTGATTCATAAGGCTGTTTTGGCCCAGTGAGTAGCGTATTGTATACTGTTAGATTTTGACCCGTGCCATGTGTGGACAGGAGTGGCCAAAAGACTTCTAAATCTTGTACATTGGGAATGATTTTTTCTATTCCAACGACGGCGATATGTGTTTTGGGGAAGGTCGATGTCAATCGGGCGTTTCCTTCATTTTCGGTAATTGCTATACTTCCAGTTTCGGCAATTAAGAAATTGGCTCCTGTAATCCCAATTTCTGCCGATAGGTAACGATCTCGAAGTAATTCACGGGCCTTCATTGTAAGTTGCTCTGCAGATGCATCTAGTGGTGTGTCAAATTTCTCGTGAAAAAGCTTGGCAATATCTTCCAGGCTCAAATGCATGGCCGGTGTAACAAAATGATAGGGCTTTTGATCCAGCAGCTGAATGATATACTCGCCAAGATCAGTTTCTATGGCTTCAATATTTTTGGAAGCCAGAAAATGATTAAGCTCAATCTCTTCTGTCGCCATCGATTTTGACTTTACGACAGATTTTGCTTTTTTACGTGCAATGATCGAATAGATTTCGTCCAAGGCTTCCGTAGCATCATTGGCCCAGATTACTTTTCCGCCTCGAGCCGTGAAGTTTGCTTCAAATTGCAACAAATAGCGATCGAGATTTTCCATGACCTTCCATTTGATCAGGTTCGCTTTTATCTTACTATTTTCAAGGTCCGCAAATTTGCTCTTGCCTTTTTCGAAAGCCATGCTGTATTTGTCGATATTGTAATTGATAATATCGCGGTGTTTGGTGTCAAATGCTTTTTGCGCACTTTCCTTAATAAACGTATTAGCGGTACTCTCTGCCATCTAATCTGCTAATTTTTCACAAAAAAAAGTTGGTAAAAATTACCAACTTTTAAATATACTGTTAATAAATTGTTTCTCGAAAATCGAGTTAAATAATTTATGCTTTTATCGCAATATTTAAGCTTAGCTCGTCCAGTTGCTCTTGGTGAATGGTTGACGGTGCGTCAATCATAACATCTCTTCCCGAGTTGTTTTTTGGGAAGGCAATCACGTCGCGGATGGAATCTAAACCTGCCAATAAGGATACGAGTCGGTCAAAGCCAAAAGCCAATCCGCCGTGTGGGGGAGCCCCATAGGTAAAGGCTTCCATCAGGAATCCAAATTGTTTTTTTGCTTCTTCAGGGCTGAATCCCAAATGTTTGAACATGAGCGATTGAAGGTCTCTGTCGTGGATACGGATTGATCCACCGCCTACTTCTACACCGTTTAAAACAAAGTCATAGGCATTTGCCCTTACTTCTCCAGGATTGGTATCTAAAAGTGGGATGTCTTCCGGTTTTGGTGAAGTGAATGGATGATGCATGGCATGGTAACGGCCATTTTCTTCGTCCCATTCCAATAGTGGAAAATCAACAACCCATAATGGAGCAAAGGTTTCTTTGTTGCGGAAACCAAGTTGTGACGCAACTTCAAGGCGTAATTCATTGAGTTGTTTGCGAACTTTGTCTGTTCCACCAGCCATAATTAACAATAGGTCGCCAGGTTTCGCGTGGAACGCTTCTGCAATTGCCGACAGTTGTTCTGGTGTGAAAAATTTATCAACGGACGACTTCACTGAACCGTCTTCATTCACACGCGCATATACCAAGCCTGTTGCGCCAATCTGTGGACGCTTGATAAAATCTGTCAATGCATCCAGTTGTTTCCTGGTGTAATGCGCGCAATTTTCTGCGTTGATACCAACCACTAGCTCCGCTGCATCAAATACAGGGAAACCTTTTCCTTTGGCAACGTCGTTTAGTTCGACAAACTGCATTCCAAAACGGATATCTGGTTTGTCTGATCCATATAGGCGCATCGCATCTGCGTAAGTCATACGTGGAACGGTACCTAGGTCAATTCCCTTGATTGTTTTGAAGATATGTTTTGCAAGACCTTCAAAGATATTTAACACATCTTCCTGTTCTACAAAAGACATTTCACAGTCTATTTGCGTGAACTCTGGTTGACGGTCTGCACGCAAATCTTCATCACGGAAACATTTTACAATTTGGAAATAACGATCAAAACCTGAAACCATCAATAATTGTTTGAAGGTTTGTGGGGATTGTGGTAACGCATAAAATTCTCCAGGATTCATACGGGAAGGTACGACAAAGTCGCGTGCTCCCTCTGGAGTTGATTTGATCAGATAGGGGGTTTCTACTTCCAGGAAGTTTTGGGAGTCAAGATAACGGCGTACCTCTTGAGAGGTCTTATGACGTAAAATTAGGTTCTCACGTACAGGATTACGACGTAAATCCAGGTATCTGAACTTCATTCTGATATCATCACCACCATCTGTTTCATCTTCTATTGTAAAAGGAGGTAATTTAGCGGCATTTAATATTTCAAGATTTGAAACCTTGATTTCAATATCTCCAGTGGAGATTTTAGCATTTTTATTAGAGCGTTCGATAACTTCTCCAGTTACCTTGATGACATATTCTCTTCCGAGCTCACGGGCACTTGCGCGCAAGGACGCATCATCATCTGCATTGAACGTTAATTGTGTGATACCATATCGGTCTCTAACATCGATGAAAGTCATACCGCCCAAATCGCGCGATTTTTGAACCCATCCACTTAGGGTAACCGTTTTCCCTAAGTCAGCTAGTGTTAATTCTCCACAAGTGTGTGTTCTGTGCATATCGTTATGAAAATTATATTTGACGCAAAATTATTGGTTTTACTCGACAATAACGAATTCTGTTCAGGTTATTTGAGGAGCCTTCTCCCACTTTCTGCCACATCTTTTGTTTCTGTTTTTGACTCCTCCCACTTTGCCCCCTTTTGCGACAAAAATTGGCTAAAATTAAATTTCTAAAGAGGAAATTTTTACAATTCATTGCTGATTTTGATAAAAAAAAGAGCAAAAAATCACTTCTGGCGTAATAGCTTATTTTTCAGGAAAATTGGCTTTTAACTGCTTGTAAATAAGGTTTTACATGTGTTTTTTTTGAAGTCGACTTCTGTTTGTTGTAGCGATTTGTTGATGTGGAAAACTTTTTTATGTTATAAAGTGGGGGAAAGTGGGAGAAAGTGTATACTTTTACATTTAAATTAGAATAGGATAATTGACGACATGACTCAGTTGATCGGAGAATTCGAATGCAAGTTAGACGCCAAAGGAAGAATGGTGTTACCGGCTGCGCTCAAGAGGCAAATGCCTCATGTAGAGCGGGATGGTCTTGTGGTGAATCGCGGTTTTGAGAAACATCTTGTATTTTATCCAAGAGAAGAGTGGGATTTGATGACGGCTAAACTGGCGAAATTGAATCAATTCGATCCTAAAGTTCGGGCGTTTGTCCGTGCTTTTACGCGTGGCGCTACGGAATTGACATTGGATGCTGCGGGTCGTGTTTTGTTACCCAAAAGTTTGCTGGAATTTGCAGGAATAAGCACTGAGCTGGTTTTGGCTTGTCAGTTTAATAAGATTGAGGTTTGGTCAAAAGAAGGGTATGAGGAATTGATGGGTGATGGCGGTGTAGAGGATATATCATCTTTGGCTGCGGAGGTAATGGGAGATATTAATTTTGGACTATAAGCGTATGGAGAATGTATATCATGTTCCGGTAATGTTACAAGAATGCATGGATGCTTTGGCTATTAAGCCGGATGGTATTTATGTGGATGTGACTTTTGGTGGTGGTGGCCATTCTCGAGAGATTCTGAAGAGATTAGGGCCGAAGGGGAAGTTGTTTGCTTTTGATCAGGATCCGGATGCATTGGAAAATGCAGTTGACGATCCTCGTTTTACGTTGATACACCAAAACTTTAGGTTTCTAAAGAATAGCCTTCGTTTGGAAGGTGTACGTTCTGTAGATGGTATTTTAGCAGATCTAGGTGTTTCTTCGCATCAATTCGATGCTGCAGATCGTGGCTTTTCTATTCGCTTTGATGCAGACTTGGATATGCGTATGGATCAGGTGGGCGATTTGGATGCAAAGTCGCTTTTGGCAACCTATTCGGAGGAGGATCTGCATCGTATTTTTGGTATGTATGGTGAAATCATGAACGCTAAATCGCTTGCGAAAACAATTGTTACTGCGCGTTTGTCACAGCCGATCCAGACTGTTGCTGAATTGAAAGAGGTGATTCAACGTATGGTTCCAAAGGGTAAAGAACATAAGTACCATGCGCAGGTATTTCAGGCTCTTCGTATCGAAGTGAATCGCGAGTTGGAGGCGTTGCAGGAATTTTTGTTGCAGACAGTTGATGTACTCCGTGTTGAGGGCCGATTGGCTGTGATGTCCTATCACTCTTTGGAGGACCGTTTGGTTAAGAATTTTATGGCCAAAGGTAAGTTTAAAGGGGAAGTTGAAAAGGATTTTTTTGGAAATGAAATTAAGCCATTTCATGTGTTGAGCCGTAAAGCAATTACGGCATCTGCACAAGAGTTGGCGATAAATAATAGATCGCGCAGTGCGAAACTGCGTATTGCTGAAAAGTTGAATTTGTCTTAAAAATGGAGCGAGAGGATGAGCAGAAATACGATAAGACAGAAAGAATTGAGTGAAGAAGTTCAGGAGGAACTGCAAGAAACTGTCGAGGAAAAGGCGGAAGAAACAGAAGCGTTTATTAAAACGCTTTTTACCGTTGGAGACCTTTCGTTAAATAAAATATTGCATTATTTGCCTTTCGGAGCTTTTATTGCCTTTCTGATGTTACTGTATATTTCCAATCGTCATTTTGCAGAGCGAACTATTCGGAGTATCGATAAAGTGAGTAAAGAGGTAAAGGAATTGGGCTGGGATCATAAGTCTCTCTCTGCCGAACTGATGAAAATGTCTACACAGACAGAAATTGCCAAACGTGTCGATTCTTTGGGGTTGAAAGAGCGTGTGGAACCACCGATCAAGGTTGAAGTTATAGAGAATAAAGAAGATAAATAGGAAGAGTTATGAGTATCAGAAATACGATTCTTGTGCGTGTCTATTTTGCTTTTGGGCTTATCGTACTACTTGCGTTTTTGGTATTTGGAAAAATGGCCAAGTTGCAGTATGTCGATGGAGAGCATTGGAAAGCTTTAGCGGATAGCCTTTCTATTCAGGAACGGGAGGTGGAAGCTGCTCGTGGTAATATTTATTCAAATGACGGAAGCTTATTGGCTACTTCGGTGCCTGAATATGAGCTTCGTTTTGATGCAATGGCGATTCCCGAAGAAGATGAAGAGTATTTCAATTTGAAAGTTGACTCCTTGGCTATTAAACTTGCTGATTTTTTTAAAGATAAATCATCTCGGCAGTATTTGACATTATTAAAACAGGCACGGAATAAAAAGCAGCGCTACTTGTTGCTCAAACGTAATGTGTCACACCAAGATTTAAAGCGGGTAAAACAATTCCCTTTACTTAAATCTGCACGTGTCAATAAAGAACGTTTTCCAAGTTGTTTGATTACAGATAGGCAGAATAAGCGTATTTTACCTTTTGTCAATCTCGCTGCGAGAACCATCGGTTATAAAAATGTGAAAGAAAATATTCATGTTGGTTTGGAAGGGGCATATGGCGAATATATCGACGGAAGAAGCGGAAAGAGGTTAATGCAGCGTATTGCTGGTGGGGTATGGATTCCTGTTAACAAAGATATTGAGGTTGCCCCGGTTGATGGGTCTGATATTATCTCTACTATTGATGTGAATATGCAGGATATGGCGCAAAGGGCTCTGGAGAAGCAGATGATTACGAGTAATGCGGATGAGGGCTGTGTCGTGATGATGGAGGTGAAAACAGGCGAGGTGCGTGCGGTGGCTAATTTTATGCGCGATAAAGACGGAGTCTACCGTGAAAAGTTCAATCTTGCAATAGCACAAAGTGCAGATCCAGGTTCAACATTTAAGTTGGCTTCTTATCTGGCTTTGATCGATGATAAGAAAATAGACTCGAGTACAACTGTCAATATTGGTAATGGTAACTGGCCAATTTATAAGCATACGATTCGTGATTCACATGCGCCTAAGAAGTCTATAATTTCAGCGAAAAGGGCTTTTGAGGAGTCGTCGAATGTGGGTGTTACGAAGTTTGTATATCAAGCCTATAAAGATAACCCGGATCAGTTTACATCAAAGCTACATTCTTTTGGTTTTGGTAAGACGCTCGATCTACAGATTCCCGGGGAAGGTGTGCCTTTGGTGAAAACGTCGAAAAGCAAAAGCTGGAGTGGGTTATCGTTGGTACAGATGGCTTACGGCTATGAAATGAAAATTACACCATTGCAAACGTTGACATTTTATAATGCTGTCGCAAATAACGGAAAGTTGATAGCGCCGCTATTTGTTAAGGAAATTCGGCATTTAGGAAATACAATTCAAACGTTTCAAGCGAAAGTGATTAACGAAAAGATCGCTTCGGATCATGCTTTAGCAGAGGTGAGGGGAATGATGGAAGGTGTTATGACTGAAGGAACAGGTAGAAGTGTTGCTAGTCCGTTATATAGCTCTGGTGGTAAAACAGGTACAGCACAGATGGCTGATGGTTCGAGGGGGTACGGTGCCAGACGATATCAATCTTCATTCGCGGGGTATTTTCCTGCGGAAGATCCAAAATATTCCATTATTGTGGTAATCCGTAACCCGAGAAATGGATACTATGGTGCATCGATTGCAGGGCCCGTGTTTAAAGAACTTGCAGACATGGTATATGCAAACGATATGGAAATGGAGGGGAAAAAGACGTTTAAAGCGGTCAATGTAGGCGGAAGAATGCCATTGACTTTGCAGGGTTCGAAGGAAGCTAGTAAAAAAGTGTACGATAGGTTGGGAATTAATACCGTGAATTGGGATACAATTGCCCGGGGAGAGGTGGATACCTCTACACGAGGCGTGCCATTTATGGATTTAAAATATAAAGAAGGAATTGTTCCGAATGTGGTTGGCATGGGTTTGATGGATGCTTTATATGTTGTGGAGAATGCCGGATTTAAGGCGCACGTGACGGGAAAAGGAAGAGTTGGAATACAGTCGTTAGCCGCGGGGCAAAAACTGCCTTTTGGAACGGCGATAAATTTAGAACTTAAGTAAATGATGGATTTAAAAAAAGTATTGCATGCTATCCCTGTACAGCAGGTTGTAGGGAACCTCGAAGAGGTTGATGTGCACTCTTTGTGCTTTGATTCCAGAAAAGTGGAGTTGGGAAGTTTGTTTATCGCAGTGCGGGGTGTTCAAACAGATGGTCACTTGTTTGTAGACAAGGCAATTACCTCGGGAGCAAGAGCCGTTATTGTAGAGGAGTTGCCCAAAGAGACGTTAGACTCTGTCGCTTATATCTTGGTGGCTGATTCTGCTTATGCTTTAGGGGTTGCTGCGGCTAATTTCTACGAAAATCCTGCTGAGCAGTTGAAACTTGTTGGGGTGACCGGTACGAATGGTAAAACGACAGTAGCCACATTGTTGTTTCAGCTGTTTACTGAGCTAGGCTACCACGTAGGCTTATTATCTACGGTGCAAAACCAAATTGGAACAAAGATTATACCAGCAACGCATACAACACCAGACCCTATTCAATTGAATAAATTGTTACGGGATATGGTTGATGATGGCTGTGATTATGCGTTTATGGAGGTTAGTTCGCATGCTGTCGTTCAGGAACGTATTGCAGGCTTGGTGTTTGCGGGTGCAATATTCACGAACATTACGCATGATCACCTGGATTTCCATAAAACTTTTGATAACTATATTAAAGCGAAAAAGAAGTTTTTTGACGATCTGGATGCGAATGCTTTTGCTTTGACGAATGCTGACGATAGAAATGGTCAGGTCATGCTTCAAAATACAGTGGCACATCGGAAAAGCTATGGCTTACGTTCTGGAGCGGATTTTAAAGCAAAGGTGATCGAAAGCCATTTCGATGGTATGTTGATGAGTGTTGATGGACAGGAAGTATGGGTAAAATTGATCGGCGATTTCAACGCATATAACCTTTTGGCGGTTTATGGTGCCGCTATCTTGCTTGAGCAGGAAACGGTGAAAGTATTGACCGCACTCAGTACCTTGAAGGGGGCAGAGGGACGGTTTGAAACGATGAAATCGACTTCTGGTGTTTTTGGAATTGTGGACTATGCGCATACTCCTGACGCAGTTGAAAATGTATTGAAGACCATAAGTTCATTGCGACGTCCAGAACAAAAAATTATTACCGTATTGGGATGCGGAGGCGATCGGGACAAAACTAAACGACCTGAAATGGCTGAAGCGGCTCTGCGTTATAGTGATCGATTTTTGATTACGTCCGACAATCCGCGTACAGAAGATCCTTATCAGATTATTAAAGATATTGAAGCCGGTGTGGCAGCAGACCAAAAAGCGAAGACGCTTTCTATAGCTGATCGTAAGGAAGCGATAAGGACAGCATATCAGCTGGCTAATCCTGGGGATATTATCCTAGTTGCAGGAAAAGGGCATGAGAAATATCAAGATATAAATGGTGTAAAACATCATTTTGATGATAAAGAAGTTTTAGAGAATACATTTAACGAACAATAGAAATATGTTGTACCATCTTTTTACGTGGCTTAGCGAATATATTCATATACCTGGAGGGGGTTTGTTTCAATACATCTCTTTTAGGACATCTATGGCTGTAATCTCTTCATTGATTATTACCACGGTTTTTGGGGGAAAATTGATTCAATTCTTGCATAATAAGCAAGTTGGAGAGACAATTCGTGATTTGGGGCTTGAAGGAGAAAAAAAGAAAGCTGGTACGCCGACAATGGGTGGGATCATCATTATTGCAGGTATTCTTATCCCTACCTTGTTATTTGCTAAATTGACGAATATCTATGTGATTATCATGATTGTGACAACACTTTGGATGGGCGCAATTGGATTTTTAGATGATTATATCAAGGTCTTTCGACATAATAAAGAAGGCTTAGCTGGTAAGTTTAAAGTTGTTGGACAAGTTGGCTTGGGAGCAATAATTGCTTGTACGATGTACTTTCATCCAGATATCGTAGTTCGAAAAGGGGTCGATAAACCAACCTCTACCAAGCCTGTTGAAGTGGTTATCAATGAAGGTACAGGTGAGAAGACCTACGCTGAAAACGTAAAATCATCGAAGACGAATATTCCGTTTTATAAAAATAATGAGTTTGATTATGCCAAGGTGTTTAAAATATTTGGACTACAGAGCGATTATCTGACTTTTATCGTCTTTTTAGTTGTTGTTATTTTTATCGTTACGGCAGTTTCAAACGGCGCAAATATTACGGACGGTATCGATGGTTTAGCCACGAGTACATCCGCTATCATTGGTGTTACTTTAGCCATTTTAGCGTACGTGTCGGGTAACGTGATCTTTTCAGATTACCTCAATATTATGTATATCCCCAATTCCGGAGAACTCGTGATTTTCGCTGGGGCATTTGTTGGCGCTTGCGTAGGTTTCTTATGGTATAATACGTATCCTGCTCAAGTTTTTATGGGTGATACGGGAAGTTTAGCGATCGGCGGTATTATTGCTGCCTTTGCCATTTTGATCCGGAAAGAATTATTGATCCCAATTTTGTGTGGTGTGTTTCTGTTGGAAAACCTTTCGGTTATTCTTCAGGTGTCGTATTTCAAATACACGAAGAAGAAATATGGTGAGGGTAGACGGATCTTTTTGATGTCACCATTGCACCATCACTTTCAGAAGAGGGGGTATCATGAAGCGAAAATTGTAACACGTTTTGTTATTGTAGGAATCATATTGGCCATTCTTACTATTGTAACATTGAAAATTAGATAATGATGTCAAATATTGCAACAACATATTATCCTCAATCTGGAAGTTTGGTCATTTTAGGCGCAGGCGAAAGCGGTGTTGGAACGGCGATTCTTGGGAAAGAAAAGGGATTTGATGTATTTGTGTCAGATAAAGGGCTTATTGCAGACCACTATAAGGAACAACTAAAAGCGGAGGGAATAGCTTTCGAAGAAGGTCAACATGACGAAGGCCGTATCTTGAATGCTGCACTGGTTGTAAAAAGCCCTGGTATTCCAGCGACCGTACCATTGGTCGTTGCATTGAGAGCAAAGAATATACCTGTGATTGCAGAAATTGAATTTGCGGCGCAATATACGGATGCAAAATTAATCTGTATTACAGGGTCAAACGGAAAGTCTACGACGACGATGTTGACTTATGAAATGCTTAAGCATGGCGGTTTAAACGTCGGATTGGCAGGTAATATCGGGAAAAGCTTTGCATTGCAGGTGGCTAAAGAACAGTTCGATTGCTATGTATTGGAAATATCGAGCTTTATGCTGGACGATATGTACCATTTTAGAGCAGATGTTGCTGTTATACTGAATATTACTCCTGATCATTTGGATCGCTATGACCATAAAATGGAAAATTATGTGGATTCAAAATTCAGAATGATTCAGAATCAAACGGAGAAGGATTATTTTATATACTGCCTGGACGATCCGGAAACAGTTAAAGGATTGGAAAGACATCATAGTAAAGGGACCTATTTGCCTTTTACACAAGAACAACTTGTTGAATTGGGGGCTTATTTAAATGCCAACAAAACAATAATTATTAATACACCAAATAACGATACATTCACTATGAGAGCTGAGGAATTGTCATTGCAGGGGAAGCATAATATTTATAATAGCATGGCTTCTGGGTTAATTGCGAAAGTGCAGGAATTGAGAAATCAAGTGATGAAAGAAAGTATGGGATCGTATGTGAATATTCCACATCGCCTTGAACATGTAGCCTGTATCGGCGGTGTAAATTACATTAACGATTCAAAGGCGACGAATGTAAATTCGGTATGGTATGCTTTGGAAAGTTTCTCTACACCAATCGTGTTGTTGTTGGGTGGCGTGGATAAAGGAAACGATTACAGTATGCTTGCTGATTTGGTCAAAGACAAGGTGCGCGCTATCGTTTGTTTAGGAAAAGATACGGCTGCAATTCATAAAGCATTTGAACAAGATGTGGAGATTATTGTCAACAGTACCTCCATGCAAGATGCCGTGGTATTGTCGTCCCACTTAGCTCAAAAAGGTGATACCGTCTTATTGTCTCCTGCTTGCGCTAGTTTTGATTGGTTTAAGAATTATGAAGATCGTGGCGATAAATTTAAGGCTGCTGTAATGGAATTATAAATGGTGTAACCCAATAAGAGGAGGAAGGATATGCTACAGAATATAATGTCTAAATTGAAGGGTGATCGATGGATATGGATCATTGTGATTATCTTATCGGGATGGTCACTTTTGGCTGTATACAGTTCGGTGGGTACCTTGGCTTATAAAGAAGGGAAAGGGACTGAAATGTATCTGTTAAAGCATTTCTCTATCATTGCCATAGGCTTTGTCCTGATGTATCTTTCTCACAAGTTAGATTATCGGTATTATGCGGGTATATCCAAAATAATGATGGGTATTACAATCCCTTTATTGTTGTTTACGCTGTTGTTCGGAAGTAAAGTTAATGAAGCTAGTCGTTGGTTGACTATCCCTGGTATAGGTTTGACCTTTCAAACATCGGATTTAGCAAAGTTGTCACTTATCGTCTTTCTTGCAAGGATGTTATCCCGGAAGCAGGAAGAGATCAAAGATGTGAAAAAATCGTTCTTACCCATTATGGGGTCGGTGTGTGGTGTGTTTATTCTGATTGCCTTGGCCAATCTATCTACCGCATTGATGCTGTTTGGCGTGAGTGTTTTATTGCTCTTGATCGGACGGATTAGTTTTAAGCAGATTGCCATTGTTTGTTGTGGCGGAGGGGTGCTCCTTATGATGGTTATCTTCTTTGGTCCCCGTAGAACGACTTATATCAGCCGGGTAAAATCTTTTTTTCATACTGAAAAAGTGGATAAAACGGTATCCTTCCAGGATGATAAAAATTATCAGGCAAACAATGCGAAAATTGCTATAGCAACTGGTGGGCTTTTTGGAAAAGGACCGGGAAATAGTGTGCAACGTAATGTGTTGCCGCACCCTTATTCCGATTTTATTTACGCGATTATCATTGAAGAATATGGAACAGTCGGGGGGGTGATTCTGCTATTTCTGTATTTGGCATTTATGTATCGATGTATACGTATTGTCACGATGAGTCCCAAAGCTTTTGGTACTTTTCTGGCTGCGGGTTTGGGATTTAGTTTGACAATTCAGGCTTTGGCCAATATGGCTGTTGCCGTCGGATTGGGACCAGTAACGGGGGTTCCGCTTCCACTAGTGAGTATGGGAGGAACCTCGATTTTATTTACGAGTGTCGCCTTGGGAATCATCCTGAGTGTGAGTAGAAATATTGAAGAATTAAAAGGTAAAGAAGAGCTGGATGAAAAGCCTAAACCGAAAAAAGTGGTTATAGGATCTATTCCTGCATAATAATAAATTAAGCATGGCAATTCGCGTAATTATCAGTGGTGGTGGAACCGGAGGACATATCTTTCCGGCGATTTCAATTGCAAATGCGTTGAAGGCAATGGATCCTGCAAATGAAATTCTATTTGTGGGTGCCAATGGCCGGATGGAAATGGATAAAGTGCCCGCAGCAGGATATAAGATTGTTGGACTCGACATTCAGGGAATCAATAGAAAGCAGCTGTGGAAGAATATCTTTTTGCCGTTTAAGCTTATGAAAAGTTTAAATAAAGCAAAAAGCATAATTAAGGATTTTAGACCGGATGTGGCTGTAGGGGTAGGTGGTTTTGCTTCAGGTCCATTGCTAATGATGGCCAATAAGCTGGAGGTGCCAACAGTCGTGCAAGAACAGAATTCCTATGCTGGTGTAACCAACAAAAAAGTTGGTGCTAAGGCTGCAAAAATATGTGTGGCTTATGAGGGGATGGAGCAATTCTTTCCTGCGGACAAAGTATTGCTCACCGGCAATCCAATAAGACGCGAGTCTATTGCGATAGCGGGAAAAAGAGAGGAGGCCTTAGCGTTCTTTGCGTTAGATCCACACAAAAAAACAATTTTGGTACTCGGCGGTAGTTTGGGGGCTAAAACATTAAATGAAAGTGTTGTTGCTTACCTGAATGAGCTAAAGGAGGAAGAAGTGCAGCTGATTTGGCAATGCGGTAGTTTCTATGTTGAAAACCTACAGGCGGAGTTGACAGGTAAACTTCCAGGTAATATCAAGATGCTGGCCTTTCTTCAGCGCATGGATTATGCTTATGCTGCGGCAGATTTGATTATTAGCCGTGCTGGAGCCGGTACCATCTCTGAGCTCTGTGTGGTTGGAAAACCTGTTATCCTTGTGCCTTCACCCAATGTGGCCGAAGATCATCAGACCAAAAATGCAATGGCATTGGTCAATAAAGGCGCTGCATTACTGGTGAAGGATAGTGATGCACAAAGAGACTTAATACCTGCTGCTTTAACTTTATTAAAAGACGCAGATCATGTCGCACAATTAAGTGGGAATATTAAAAAACTCGGTAAGTTGAATGCTGACGTGCAGATTGCCGAGGAGGTGTATAAATTGGTTAAAAAAAATAGACGAAGTATGAATCTAGATGCAATAAAACAAGTTTACTTGATCGGAATAGGTGGTATAGGCATGAGTGGCCTTGCACGCTATTTTAAGCATTTGGGCTGTGAGGTGAATGGATATGACCGTACAGAAACTGAGCTGACTAAAACCTTAGTCAAGGAAGGGATCGCGATCTCCTATCAGGATGATATTAACACGATTGATGCTATTTTTAACGTACCTACGACGGAGACATTAGTCATTTTTACACCGGCTATTCCTAAAGATTCGAAGATTAAAGCTTTTTTGGAATCACAAGGACATACGCTCTATAAACGATCTCAAGTTTTGGGGATCATTAGTGAAAGTAGATTTACAGTAGCGGTTGCTGGTACACATGGTAAAACGACAACTTCTACAATGGTGGCACATGTATTGAAAGATTCGGGCTACGACTGTTCGGCCTTTTTGGGTGGAATCAGTTCTAACTACGGTACCAATGTGCTTTATGGAAATAATAATACAGTTGTGGTTGAGGCTGATGAGTTTGATCGTTCATTCCTGACACTTCACCCCAATATCGCAATAGTAACTTCTTCTGATGCGGATCATCTGGACATTTATGGCGATCGGAGCCATTTGCTTGAATCGTTCCAAATGTTCTTGGATAAAGTTGTTGAAGGAGGTACACGTATTATAAAAAAAGGCCTCGAGTTTGAGGGGCAAATCAGTTATTCAGGCCATGAAATCGCTGATGCATATGCTTCCAATGTGCATGTACGCGATGGAGAGTTCTTTTTTGATTACCAAGATACCAACGGACGAATAGATGATATTCATTTAGGTATCCCTGGTATCCACAATGTTGAAAACGCGGTAGCTGCGATTGCGGTAGCCCGTTTACTTGGGATTGCAGACCAAGCTATTAAGAAAGCGTTGACGACATTTAAAGGCGTGAAAAGAAGGTTTGAATATATTGTCCGTAAACCTGGAGCGGTGTATATTGATGATTATGCGCACCATCCAGAGGAACTGCGTGCATTTTTAACTTCGATGCGGAAATTGTATCCTACGAAAAAGTTAAATGTGGTCTTTCAGCCGCATTTATTTACGCGTACGCGGGATTTTGTGGATGGTTTCGCCGAGGTATTGTCCATGGCTGACAAGCTGTTGTTAATGGAAATCTATCCTGCACGGGAGCTTCCTATTGAAGGGATCAATTCGAGTTGGTTATTGGATAAAATTACGGCAGCGGAAAAACAGCTTGTAACTGCAGAAGAAGTCTTGGAATTTGCACGCGATGAAAAGCCGGAACTGATTGTTACAGTTGGGGCAGGTGATATTGACAAATTGGTTAAACCGTTACAGGCAATTTTAGAGCATGCTTAAAAAATTACGTAACATACAATGGAATCGTGTCCTCTACTTTACACTATTTTTTATAGGTGTAATTGTTGTCGTCGTGATTATGACTATTGTGGGGAAACGTGATGAGCAGCAAGTTTGTAAAGATATTAAGATTGTCATTGAAGGTACAGAAGCCTTTATTGATCAGGCGGATATCTCTAAGTTAATAGAACATAACTATGGTAGTTTCGTGGGAAAGAAAGTCAATGGAATTCCCTTTCAGAAAGTTGAAAAAACCTTACGTAAATTACCTTATGTGTCCGATGCCAGTATACATGCCGATATGGATGGTACGATCAGAATTAATATTAATCAGCGCGAGGCTGTCATGCGGATCATCAACAAAAATGGAAAGGAGTTTTATGTTGACCCCAAAGGATTGAAGATACCGACAACGTTGAAGTATATACCGCACATCATGGTTGCAACAGGGAATATCGCAGAAGGATATAATGAAGCACTGGATACCATAGCAACACCATTGGTTAAAGATTTGGTTAAGGTCGTTGAATTTATCAAAAATGACGAATTATGGAGTAATCAGGTTGTGCAGATATATGTGAACTCGGATAAGGATATTGAACTTGTACCTCGTGTAGGGACACAGCAATTAATTGTTGGATCGGCAGATTCATTGGAACAAAAATTTGAATTATTAAAGACCTTTTATACGCAGATCATGCCAAAGGTAGGTATAAATGCTTACGGTGTTGTCAATGTGAAATATGGAGGTCAGATCATCTGTGAAAAACGAGGAAACTGGAGTTTTTCAGGCGATCAAACAAAAAAAGTAGCAAATAATACATTATAGTAATACAGCAACAATACAGGAAATTATGAACTCAAAGGCAGCAGAAATTGAAAGAGAAAACCCAATTATCGTGGGACTCGATATTGGTACTACCAAAATTTGTGTTACGGTTGGGAGACGTAGCTCAGGAAACAAAATTGAATTATTAGGTGTGGGGAAAGCGGACTCTGCCGGTGTAAGCCGCGGAGTAGTTGCTAATATCCAGAAAACTGTGGGAAGTATTTTAGAGGCTGTTGAGATAGCCGAAGCACAGTCCAATGTGGATATTAAAGTGGTGAATGTGGGAATTGCTGGCCAACACATCAAAAGTATTCAACACCGTGGAATATTTACCAAAACCGATGGTGACGACGAAATCATTCGACGCGATATCGAACGACTGATTTCGGATATGTATAAACTGGTACTGCCTCCAGGAGAAGAAATTATACATGTTTTACCACAGGAATTTACGGTAGATAACGAGCCGGGGATTCGCGAACCTATCGGTATGGCGGGGCGTCGTATTGAAGCAAATTTCCATATTATATCGGGACGTGTAACTGATATTAAAAACATCAAAAAATGTATTGATAATTCCAATCTGGAAGTTGCTGAATTGATTCTCGAGCCTTTAGCGTCTTCAGAAGCTGTATTGGATGAAGACGAAAAAAATGCTGGTGTTGTATTAGTAGATATCGGTGGTGGAACCACAGATGTTGCCATCTTCCATGAAGGAATTATTCGTCACACAGCCGTGATTCCTTTAGGCGGTAATATCGTCACAGAAGATATCCGTCAGGGATGTTCTGTTTTGCGTTCCCAAGCTGAATTGTTGAAAACTCGCTTTGGATCAGCTTTAGCTGATGAAAACAAAGAAAATGAGGTGATTTGCGTGCCCGGATTAAAAGGTCGTGAACCAAAAGAAATTTCTGTTAAAAACCTAGCTTATATCATCCAAGCTAGAATGGAGGAAATTATTGAGCACGTGTATTATGAAATCAAATCTTCTGGATATGAAAATAAACTGATCGGTGGTATTGTGATTACCGGTGGTGGTGCTCAATTAAAACATTTGGTACAACTTGTTGAATATATTACTGGAATAGATTGTCGTATCGGATTTCCGAATGAATATCTTTCTAAGAACGAGGTTTTACCAAAACCGTTGTTTGAAGAATTGAAAAGTCCGTTGTATGCAACAAGTATCGGCTTGTTGATCAAGGGAATCCAGTCGCACGAGGAAGAGGAAGATAGCCGGAGAGAAATGCACGCCCCATCTAAAAAAGTGCAGGCCGCTACGGTGACAACAAAAGAAGTTTCTGAACAGCAACAAAAGGAGCAAGGATTATTGTCATGGTTCAAACGTTTTATCAAAGACGGTAATGAAATCGATGACGCAAGTTTTTTAGATAAGAAGTAAGTTTTCCACAATAGTTGAAGTTTTCCACAATTTAACAAATGTGGAAAACTTTTGTTGAAATTATATTATTATTACATTACATATAGTGGGTTTGATTCGTTTTGATATCATCTTCATTGTAAGTTAAATAGGGATAAGTTATGTCAATACAGTTTGAAATGTTAAAAGAACAATCTTCAATAATCAAGGTTATTGGGGTTGGTGGTGGTGGCGGCAATGCCGTAAACCACATGTATAAACAAGGAATTAGTGGGGTAGATTTTATCGTGTGTAATACTGATGCGCAAGCATTGGAATTGAGCCCGATCCCAAATAAAGTTCAATTGGGGATAAGTCTGACCGAAGGAATGGGAGCAGGAGCAGATCCTGATGTAGGTGAAAATTCAGCGATCGAAAGTATTGAAGATATCAAACGTATGTTGGGTACCAATACCAAGATGTTGTTTATTACAGCTGGTATGGGCGGTGGTACTGGTACCGGTGCTAGTCCTGTATTAGCGAAAGCTGCCAAAGAATTGGGTATTTTAACTGTTGCGATTGTAACTACGCCCTTTACGTTTGAAGGTAAACGCCGTCGTTCACAAGCGGAGGAAGGACTTTCGGAATTACGTAAATATGTAGACTCTTATCTTGTGATCTCAAATGACCGCCTTCGTGAGATCTTTGGTAATTTGACGATGACTGCGGCTTTTGCAAAAGCAGATGATATATTGACTACCGCGGCAAAAGGTATCGCCGAAATAATAACTATCCCTGGTTATGTAAACGTCGATTTTAAAGATGTTCGCACTGTTATGAACGATAGTGGTGTTGCCATAATGGGAAATGCTGTTGCCGAAGGTGAAGATCGTGCATTACGTGCAGTGGAAGGTGCCTTAGCTTCTCCATTGTTGAAAGACAATGAGATTGAAGGTGCTCGCTATATTTTATTGAATATTACTTCTGGAACGAAAGAAGTAACTATGGATGAAGTTGCGATCATTACGGATTACATTCAGGAAAAAGCTGGTTTGTCAGCAGATTTGATCTGGGGTAACTGTATTGATGAGAATTTTGAAGACGAATTGTCAGTAACAATTATTGCCACTGGTTTTCAAACATCTGAAGAACGTGATAAAGAACGTGAAAATACAAAGGTGTCTATGCCCTTAACTGCTGAACCGGCTAATTCTTTTATCAAACCTGTTTCTCAGGTAGCACCAAGAGAAGTTCCAGCTACGAATAGTTTCGTAACTCCGGTTCAACGTGTGGATACACCAGCACCTTCTACAAATACTTCTACTCCAAATAATTTGCAATCTGACTTGTTCACTTCTCCCAGAAATGCGGTACAACAACAGGTAGCTGTTGAGGAACCACAGGTAATACGTCATGATTTGGGTTTTGATGGTGGTTATGAAGAGGAAACTACATTTGGAGATAGTGATTTTCAGTTGAAAACCTCACCGTCAGTGTTTCAATTCCAGATGCCAACAGTGTTTGATTCTTACACAGCTCCTTCTGCGTCAGGATATGAGGAAAAACCTACATTTTCATCAAGTACAACAAATGAGCAAGTAGAAGTCCCTCAGGTAGAAGAAGAGCAAGTTTCGTTTGAAGATCAGCTGGTTCGTACAAAAGAACGCATCTTGCGTCTTAAAGAATTGAGCATGAAACTAAAATCTTCTAATGGTCTACATGAGTTGGAAAACGAGCCTGCTTATAAGCGGAAACAAATGTCATTGGAAGATACACCGCATTCTTCACAATCTCAGGTGTCTCGTTTTACACTTTCCTTTGAAGACGGAAATACTGAAATTAGACCGAACAATTCTTTCCTACATGATAATGTAGACTAATTGATTCACCATAAAATAACAAAAAGCCATCCAATCGGATGGCTTTTTTAGTATCTTTAAATACCGAAATAAGACAATTATACAAGCTATGACGACAAAATTAAATAACCCTGTATGGGTAATGAGTTCTGCATTTGATAAATTATCCTTACCAGAGTTGATTCAGACGACCAAAAGAATCGGAGCAGGGGGGATAGACCTTTGTGTGTTTAGAAAAGATGGTACCCGTGAAGATCATACCGCAACGCATTTGGATTATGATGATTTTACTCCTGCAAAAGCGAGGGAAATCATTGAGCTATTCAATCAGGCTGATTTAAAACTTTCGCTTGGTGCTTTTGAAAATATGATTGGCGGAGATCCTGAGCAACGAGTGAAGAATCAAAATCATTTATTGAAATTGATCCGTATTGCACATTTGCTGGGAGGTGATGCAAATAACGTTAAGGTAGGGACATTTGTGGGCTACAATCATGAATTGGGCAATCAAATTGATGGATTTCAGAAAAATCTTGAAGAATACAAGCGTGTATTTGCGCCCATTGTTAATTATGCAGAGAGTTTAGGTGTAACGATCCTTTATGAGAACTGCCCAATGGAAGGATGGCGCTCATCACGTTATAGCTCTACCTATAACAATCTTCCAGCAGTGCTTGCTGCTCGTAAATTAATGTATGCGATGATACCAAGTAAGGCTCATGGTGAGATCTATGATCCTTCACATGATGTCTGGCAAAATACAAACCCAATAGACGTTATTCGTAATACGGACATCACGCGCTTACAACGTATACATGTGAAGACTACGCGTAATCTACAGACTGCTGCACGTATTGATTGGGGCGGGATGTATCCCATGCAGCATGTTGACGCCGAATTGGCTAAAAAAGCGAATGTAAGTATACCGGGCCACGACTGGGATAGACATCATTACGAAGCTATGTTGCCAGGCTTTGGCGGATCTGACAGTATGGATTGGCGCGGGTTTGTTGACTTATTGCAAGAGCGTGGTTTCAGTGGTCCCTTTGAGATCGAAAATGAAGCTAAAAACTCGAAAGACACGGGTGATTTTTCTGCAACGGTTCAAGGTTTTACAACCTGTCTTAACTTTTTGGCACCGATGCTATGGGATTTAGAAGCAGAGGTGGGGTATTCTTATAAGAAATCTCAACCTTTAAAAGATCTGAACGTAAAAGATGTTCCTGTTGTTACGATGGATGAGTTAATTTAGTATGATAAAAATACACTCCAACAAAATGACTAGTTGTTGGAGTGTATTCTGAACAGTTCGATAAGTTCAGGAATATTAGAAACATTGAGTTTTTCAAAGATTCTGCTTTTATACGTGCTCACTGTTGAAGGGCTTAAGTCCAACAAGCTAGATACTTCAATAATCCCCAGTCCCTTTATCAATTGTTTAGCAACGTCCACCTCTCTATTTGACAAACGTGCCAACGGATTTAGTTTTGTCAGCTCAGACTTACTCTGCGTCAATTTCTGAATGTATAGGTCCTGTACGTTGCTCGACATATACTTTCCTCTATCCTGAATAGCCAAAATAGCATTGGAAAGTTCAGCCATAGCTGTTGTTTTGTTTAGGTAGCCTACTGCTCCGGCTTCGATATAACGTAAAGCATAAAGTGATTCGTCATAAGATGAGAAAATCAAAATTTTAATGCTTGGCCGAATTTGAAGGATTTCCTCAACGACACGTATATTATTTCCTCCCGGCATATTAATGTCCAATAATAATAGGTCGAAATCCTCTACCTTTATTTTTTCAAGAACCTCGTCAAAGGTTTCAGCTTGGAATATTTCTGCTTTTTGAAGAGTTTCTTTAATAATAACGGAGGCTCCTAATCGTACAATGCCGTGGTCGTCTGCTATAAGAATCTTTTTCATAGATATGCTATCTGATGCTGGGCTTTAATTACTGTATGAAATAAAGTACTAACAATATACAATATATCTTGATATTTTACTAGTTAACGGGCAAATATAAGAAATTAAAGTTAATAAAAATTAGTGGGGTGCGGCGTACATGTCTTTTTTATAAAATAGGACATGGGTTAGAAAATATAGCACAATATGAGTTTAACGATAAAAAATTAGCATATTTTAATTAGATTTATGTGACAATTATTAGTTTTGTCATAATTCATAGACTAAAAAATTTAAATATGGGATTTTTAAAAGAGTTTAAAGAGTTTGCAATGCGTGGCAGCGTAGTAGATCTAGCTGTCGGTGTTGTCATTGGTGGAGCTTTTGGTAAAATTGTTACCTCATTGGTTGATGATATTATCATGCCACCCATTGGTTATTTAACTGGGGGTGTTGATTTTTCATCCAAAAAATTGATTTTGAAAGCTGCTGATGAAGCGACTAAACAAGCTGAAGTATCTATTAATTATGGAAACTTTATTAATGTGGTTATTCAATTTTTAATTGTAGCATTCTGTATTTTTTGTGTTATTAAGGCTTTAAATTCGTTGAAACGTAAAGAGGAAGCAGCTCCGGCGGCCCCTGCAGCACCGACAAAAGAAGAAACGCTTTTGACTGAGATCAGAGATATTCTGAAAAATAAATAGGGCAGGGTTTATACTTCATTTATAAAAATCAGCACAGTCAAACTGTGCTGATTTTTATTTTACGGTAGTTGAAAAATTGTTTTTTGAAGCTGTAGCTGAATAAATTAGCTTATCCGTTTTACATTAACTTTAAATGTTCGTAATATTGTTTGTTTTTGTCTAAAATAAACTTTACTTTTGCATTCCTCTTGGGGAGTTTTGTATTAATTGAAGTAAGAACAAATTAGCATAATAGCGTCATGAAAAGAACATTTCAGCCATCGCAAAGAAAAAGAAGAAACAAACACGGTTTTAGAGAGCGCATGAGCTCTGCAAACGGTAGAAGAGTATTAGCTTCACGTAGAGCTAAAGGTAGAAAACGTCTTACAGTGTCTGACGAATACCGTCACAAAGGTTAATCTTTGACAAGGATCGGTGGCCGCTTATAAGAGCTTTTTCTAATAAGATTAAGTCATCGTATGAAAAATACATTTACAAAAGAAGAACGGTTATGTGCGAAAAGGCGTATTGATACGCTTTTTAAAAGCGGTTCTTCTTTTGTCTTGTATCCATTTAGAATTGTTTTTATCTTCGAGAAAAACAATGAGGCTGACGATATTCCCTCCAGTCAGTCTATTATTTCCGTATCCAAACGTAGGTTCAAAAGAGCAGTTGATCGCAATTCGATTAAACGAATGATGCGTGAGAGTTACCGTTTACAAAAATCGAATGATTTGATTCCGTTTTTGTTGAAACATAATGTAACTTTGTATCTAGCTATTCAATATGTAGGCAAGCAGATCTTAGCGTATGATGTGTTTAGCACCGCAATGAATAAAATGCTGAAAAAATTGCAGGATGAATGTGCTGAAGTTTATTTGGAAAAAGGGGATTAGACCCTTGTTTAGTTTTATTTTCTTGGCTATTATTCGTTTCTACCAAGTTTTTATCTCACCGTTTTTAGGCGCTAATTGTAGATATACACCTACCTGTTCTCAGTACGGTAAGGAAGCGATTCTGAAATATGGTCCTTTCAAAGGTGGGTGGATGGCTTTGAAACGAATTGCACGTTGCAATCCCTGGGGCGGCCACGGGCATGATCCTGTACCTTGATTTCTATAATGACGATGAATAATTTAATTTTACAAATTGATACTTCAACCACGATTTGCTCGGTTGCTTTGAGTGAAAATGGTCAAACGTTACAGGTTCTCGATCTCGATGAACCTAATGCTCATGCAGCTAAATTGACTATTTTGATCGCCGAAGTCCTTAAACAGACTAACCGAACGATACAGGATTTAAGTGCTGTGGCGGTGAGCATGGGGCCGGGCTCTTATACAGGTTTACGTATAGGGGTATCTACGGCCAAAGGTCTCTGTTATGCGTTAGATATACCTTTAATCGCTATTAATACGTTAGAAGCTTTGTTTCTTGGGTATAAGGAGCAGTTTGGTTTAACAGCAGGTGATGCTTATCTTCCCATGATCGATGCCCGTCGTATGGAAGTGTATACGGCTGTTTATGACCATAATGCTGCATTGGTGAAAGCAACATCAGCAGAAATTATCGATTTCGATTATTTCAATGAATTATTGCTGAACTACAATCGTGTCCATTTATTTGGTTCGGGTGCCGATAAATTTGAAGAATTGTTCAACGTAACGGATCGAGTGGATGTATTGAGCGGATTTGATGATTCCGCGGCTTTTCTGTCTACGTTGGCCTTTGATAAATTTCAGCGGAAAGAGTTTGAGGATGTTGCTTATTTCGAGCCATTCTATCTTAAAGATTTTTTGGTTACTACGGCAAAGAAAAAGGTTGGCTTATCATAGCCAACCTTTTCTTTTGAACCACAGATAAATGGCAAGGGATATGGCCACCATGATCCCCATGGCTACTGGATATCCATAGTACCATTCAAGTTCGGGCATATTTTTGAAATTCATTCCATAAATTCCTGCCACAAAAGTGATGGGCATAAAAAATACGGAGAAAATTGTCAGGATACGCATAATCTCATTGGTGTGATTAGATGAGATGTTGAAATACACATTAAGCAGTTGAGCTACATTTTCTGATAAGTTTTCGTACAAGGTTGATGTCCGGACCTGCAGATCTTTTAAATCCCGGGTATAGACATCTTTTTTTGACGAAGAATGAAAATGCTCGACGACCTCCCTGTAGAGAAAGATGACCTTTCGCGCAACATCAATCTGCCTTTTGATAAAATAAAGATTTTTCAGTATCGGCTGTTGTTTCATGCGTTTGAGGAATATCAATTCTTCGTAAGCATCGATTCGTGTGGAAAGTTGCTCTAACGTTTGGCTAAAGGTAAATACAGCTGCAGTCGTGATAAATACAGCCAGTTTACGGCTATTTTTTGTCTTGATGGACGTGAATTCAATATTTTTAAGTTTTTCTAAAAACTCGATGCGACGTTTGTGTACCGTAATCACAAAATCACTTCCATAGAAGATGGTCAGGCGATCGGTGATTTCTCCGATACTGTCTGAATTTTCTTTGAAATTGTCCGACATGACACGAAGAATGACAAAAGTATAATTCTCAAATTCTTCAATTTTAGGTAGATGTTCTGGTTCTTTGGAATCCTTGATCGAAGCTTCATTCAAATTGAAGCGCTCTTTGATGAAGGCGAAGTCTTCTGAAGTTGGCTCAGCTATATCTATCCATTCGTAGTTTGCGATTTCTTTTTCAACAATCGTTCTGACCATAAATCTAATTTTAGTAAGGACAAGATAAGAAAGAAAATAAAAAAAGCCATCAACTTAGTCGATGGCTTTCCTTAATTGTGATGATCTTCTATTTGTTTGAAGATTTATATTCTTCGTTCAACTGTTTGATTACCTCATTCGTGATTTCCAAAGATGGGTCGGCATACAATACAGTTGGGTTGGTCTTCGAATAAGTCAGCACCAACTTGTAGCCATTTTCTGCAGCATGCTTTTTCAGGAATTCAGTAATTTTATTATAGACATTGTTGAATTCTTCAGACTCGTCTTTTGCAATGGAAGAAGAAGCTGTTTGGTCTAAACGTGCAAGCTCATCTTGTTTACGTGCCAGTTTTTGTTCCGTAGCTTGTCTATCAGGAGCAGACATTGTAGCGGCATTTTTTTGATATTCGGCAACTTCCCGTTGGAACGCAGTACTTTTGGATTGCAGATCTGTTTGTGCTTTCTTTACTTTGTTTTCAAGCTTTGATTTAATGTCTTTAAAATATTGATATTTTTCAGAAAGTGAATCCGAATTTAAATAGACGATTTTATCTTTGTTACTTCCCTGGCTCTCCTTGCTTACCGTATTGGAATCATTTTTTGCAGGTTCGTTTGCTGTTTTTGCACCTTGTTTACATGATGCAATAGTTCCAACCAATAAAAGGCCAAAGGAAACTTTCGATACAATTGAAAATATAGTGTTCATTTTTTTGTTATTTGCAAATTATTACTGAAAACAAACCTAACATAAAAAAATCGAAATTCTAGTTTTTAGTAATAAAAAAGTAAAATTATCCCTGGTATTATAATTCGGAATATAGGCTCAATACTTCCTTATGGACTTGATAAATCGGCCAAAATTTCGTATTTTTGAATATTACATTTAAGAGGTTTTCAATGAGCGAAGAAAATAAAAATGCATCCACCTATTCGGCCGATAATATTCAGGTATTAGAGGGTTTAGAGGCGGTTCGTAAGCGTCCATCCATGTATATTGGTGACACCGGTGTAAAAGGATTGCACCATTTGGTATACGAGGTAGTTGACAATTCAATCGATGAAGCTGTAGCGGGATATTGTACAGATATCTTCGTTACTATCCATAAAGATAATTCGATTTCTGTCCGGGATAACGGTCGTGGTATCCCTACAGGCATCAACAAAAAAGAGAATAAATCAGCTCTAGAGCTTGTAATGACCGTATTGCACGCCGGAGGTAAATTTGATAAAGATACATACAAGGTTTCTGGTGGTCTGCACGGTGTCGGTGTTTCCTGTGTGAATGCGCTGTCTACTCTTTTGAAGGCCGAGGTTCATCGCGATGGAAAGATTTTCCAGCAAGAATACCAAATAGGTAAACCCTTATATGATGTGAAGGAAGTTGGTGTTTCGGATAAGACGGGTACTATTGTAACATTCCATCCAGATGCGACGATTTTCACGCAGACAACGGTTTATAATTACGATACATTGGCCAATCGTCTTCGTGAACTTGCCTTTTTAAATAAAGGTGTGAGTTTGACGTTGAATGATGAGCGTGAAGAAAATGAAGACGGTTCTGAAAAGAAAGAGACATTCTATTCAGAGGGCGGTCTGAAAGAGTTTGTGAAGTTGTTGGATGGTAACCGTCAGTCGTTGATTCCAGAACCAATTTATGTTGAAGGCGTAAAACAAGGTATCCCTGTTGAACTGGCTTTACAGTATAACGATACCTATTCGGAGAATGTCCATTCTTATGTGAATAACATCAATACAATTGAAGGTGGCTCACATGTTGCAGGTTTCCGTCGTGGTTTGACTCGTACCTTGAAAGCGTATGCGGACAAGTCAGGCTTGCTTAAGAACTTAAAAGTAGAAATTACAGGTGATGACTTCCGTGAGGGATTGACAGCAGTAATTTCAGTGAAGGTTGCAGAACCTCAATTCGAAGGGCAAACCAAAACAAAATTAGGTAACTCTGAAGTCATGGGGGCTGTAGATGTTGCCGTAGGTGAGATCTTAGGCGTTTATCTGGAAGAGAATCCACGTGAGGCAAAATCTATCGTTCAAAAGGTTGTCATTGCGGCTCAAGCACGTGCTGCTGCACGTAAAGCCCGTGATTTGGTACAACGTAAAACCGTTATGGGAGGCTCCGGACTTCCTGGTAAATTGGCCGATTGCCAAGACAATGATCCTACAAAATGTGAGATCTATTTTGTCGAGGGGGATTCTGCGGGTGGTACTGCCAAGTCTGGTCGTGATAGAAAACATCAGGCGATCATGCCTTTACGTGGTAAGATCCTGAACGTCGAAAAAGCAATGGAACATAAGATCTACGAAAATGAGGAGATCAAAAACATGTTTACAGCTTTAGGCGTCAGTGTGGGTACAGCCGAAGATGCTAAGGCGCTGAATCTTGAAAAGTTACGTTATCACCGCATCATCATCATGACCGATGCCGATGTGGATGGGTCCCACATTACAACTTTGATCCTGACATTCTATTTCAGATACATGAAGGAATTGATCGAAAGAGGATATGTATATATCGCTACACCGCCGCTATACTTGGTGAAAAAAGGGAAAGAGCATGAGTACGCTTGGAATGAAGACCAACGTATCAATGCGATTCAACGTTTGAAAGGATCAGGTAAAGAAGATAGTGTACACGTACAACGTTATAAAGGTCTTGGAGAGATGAATGCTGAGCAGTTATGGGATACAACCATGAATCCTGAAACGCGTACCTTAAGACAGGTGACAATTGAAAATGCAGCTGAATGTGACCGTATCTTCTCGATGTTGATGGGTGACGAAGTTGCCCCGCGTCGTGAATTTATCGAGAAAAATGCACGTTATGCGAAAATTGATATTTAATTGATCTGATCATAAAAGAATAAAAAAAGCCTGATGAAATTTTTTCATCAGGCTTTTTTTATTCTTTTATATTTCCTAATTTCATAGGAGTGAATCGTTTTTCTGCCGGGATAAAGGGTTCATCGCCTAGCATTTAGCCAATATTAATTAAAACCTATTATGAAATATTGTAGCAAAATTTTGCTCTTTATAGGTTGTTTTATTGGAATAACCTGTTTGGCGCAAACAAATGAAAAAATCGATCTCCAAGATTTATTTGAAAGCTTATCGGATGAGCTCGCAGCAGATGCTGATTTGAGTGAATTCACTGAAAAGTGGTATCATTATCTCAAACACCCGATCGATCTCAACAAAACGGATGGAAGAGAACTTACGGAATTACAGTTTTTGGACCCTTTATTGATCGAGCGTCTACTGGAGCATAGGACCATTTCAGGAAATTTTATTGACGTACTCGAATTACAGGCTATTGAAGGATTTAATGATCGCATAATCAGTTTATTGTTACCTTTTGTGAGGGTAGGCCCCGGATCTCCTCTTGAAACCCTGAAATCGAGAAATTTTAAACAGGAATTTACGGTACGATATGCCCGGACACTCGAAAAAGCAAAAGGGTACCGTATTGTCGATACGACGAAATCCCATTATCTCGGCGATGCCAATCGCTATGCTTTTAGGTATAGAGCCCAATTGAACGCTGTGGTTCAATTAGCGGTCAATATGGAGAAAGATGCCGGGGAGCCCTTTTTTAGGGATAAACAAAAAATGGGATTTGATTTCTATAGCCTAAGTGTATCGATAAAGAATTTTGGCCGTTTCAGGAATATCGTAATCGGCGACTATGCTTTGCAATTCGGACAAGGGCTCAGTATGTGGAACGGTTTGAATTTTGGAAAAGGGGGATTGGTACAGCATACAGCAAGACAAGGGATTGGAGTAAAGTCATATACTTCCTTAAATGAGGCAAATTTTATGCGGGGCATTGCCGGGACATTACAGATCGGTCAATTTGAGGTTACACCCTATGTCTCCTATCGATCCATTGATGGAAAAGTTAACCGTATCGCTTCTCCTGCTACGATTTCAACAATCGCGAGTACCGGACTGCATCGGACAGCAACCGAACAGCAATACCGTCATGCCGCATCTCAACTAGCCTATGGACTGAATCTATTGTGGCGCTATAAACGGATCAAAATGGGTATTCATTTCAATCAGACTCAATTGAATGCCTTTAAAACAAAAGGCAATGCTATACGGCAAGAGGCGGACTTTGAAGGTGATTTGCTCCGAAATATAAGTTTATATGTAAACTATACGATTCGAAATACGTATTTATTTGGTGAATATGCCAATAGTATCGATGGCGGTTCAGCATTATTGACAGGAGCTATCATAAGTTTACATCCACGTTTATCATCGGTTATATTGCTTCGGGACTACAAGAAGAATTTTCATACTTTTTATGGACAAGGATTTGGTGAATCGGATAACAGCTCCAACGAACAGGGTGCTTATTTGGGACTTACCTATCAACTGGGAAGAAAATTGCTCTGGTCGAATTATGCCGATGTATTTCGTTTTCCAGGAGCAAAGTATCAGGCTGATACGCTATCTACAGGCGCCGATTTCTTTAGCCAGCTGAGTTACATGTGGTACAAAAAAGGCCAACTTTCGTTGCGCTATCGCAACCGATTGAAACAAGTGAACTACCAGGGAGAGGGGCAAACCGAGCATGGGCTTGTGAATACCGGCAAACAGCAGTTCAGGATAGAATTTCAATACCGCCTAAGTTCAATATGGACTATTCGCTCCCGGGTAGAAGCCAATTTATTCCAAAAAGAGTATCAGGAAAATAGTTTCGGATATATGTATTATCAGGATATACTTTGGAAGTCTACCACTGGAAAATTGCAGTCGAATATGCGGATTGCGTATTTCGATGCGGCAAGTTATGACAATCGGATCTATGCTTATGAGCGAGACGTATTATATGCATCTGGGTTTGGAATGTACAATACAAGGGGATGGAGAATGTATTTCAACCTACAGTATCGATTAAGTCGCCATCTTCAGGTATGGACCAAATATGGGGTCTATTATTATCCGGGACGAGAGCATATCGGGACTGGATTAGACCAGATTGAGGGCAATAGAAAATCCGAGGTTAAGGTACAGTTGCGGTGGCAGTTATGAAAGAGCTGAGTTTTACACAAAGATTAGAGCGGCTGCCAATTCTTAAAATAGCTATTTTATATATTGCGACACTTCTTTTCGCTCCTAAAATACCGATTTCGCGCCCTATTTTTCAATATATACAGCAGGTATTGGTTGTGATGACTCTGTTAACGATAATTAGTTATTTTTTTAATGGTACAATTCGCAAATACGGGTATACCTGCGGGTATTATGTATCTATTGTATTATTTGGGATCTTCCAATTTTGGCGCGAGGACCCTTTGGTTGCAATCGGTCATTTCTCCGATATAATGACAGATCGTTATGTGGTCAAAGTTATTGAAGAGCCCAAAGTGAAGCGTGGTATCATTCGGTTTTCGGCAGAGGTAATAGGGGCTTACCAAAAAGGTGAATTTATAGAAACGACAGGTAGACTCATGTTATCGCTAAAATCCAGCCATAAGAATACGCTGCAGTTTGGTGACCTATTGTGGTTAAAAGGTCAGCCCCGGGAAATAGCTCCGCCATTCAATCCAATGGAGTTTGATTATAGGGCGTATTTGAAAAGGCAGCATGTCTATCATGAACTTTTCGCAGTCTCTGGTCAGTACAAGCTGATCAGCCGGCAAGAAACAACGACTTTTTCGTTGATTGCGCTCGCTTTACAAATGAGAAGATATTTTTTGCTCAAGCTTCGACCCCATATTAAAGGGGATGAGAACTTTGCTATTGTGTCAGCTTTATTATATGGTTCGCGGAGCGATATCAGTGCCGAAAGCATACAGGCCTTCACCAATACGGGAACGATACATGTGTTAAGTGTATCGGGAATGCATGTTGCTGTTTTATTCGGGTTTTTATCCCTTATTTTCAAACAAATTGCCTGGCCTTCCTGTCTCAGATGGCTGCCCCTAATTTTATTATGGAGTATGATCTGGATATATGCTTTTATTGCAGGGCTTGATCCGCCCATTACGCGGGCGGCTATTATGATTAGTTTTGTACTCTGTGCACAGCATTTTAAACGAGGCTTTTCAACGCTCAATTCGCTTATTACTGCCGCAGTATTGATTCTGTTGATCGTTCCAAGGGCGGTTGCTGATGTGGGTTTTCAGCTGTCCTTTTTAGCTGTTTTGGGTATGACGATATGCTCGCCGCTTGTCGAAGCATTCCTTCCGGTCAAAAGACCGATATTGCGGCTTTTGAGAGATACATTGGCTGTTTCTGTTGCTGCGCAAATACTGACAACACCACTGAGTCTTTATTATTTTGGGCAATTCCCAACTTATTTTCTGGTAGCCAACTTATTAGTCGATTTTCCTTCAACCCTAGCGATGTATCTCGGTTTTATCATGACAATTAATCCAATGGAGGGGATTAACGATTTAATGGGTTTGCTCTTGGAGCATCTCATTGCTTTCATCTTATACGGTTTGAAATGTATTGACCGTTGGGCTTTTTCAACAATAAAAGTTGATCCTATGGGGCTTGAGCTCCTATTTTTGACCTATTTTGCACTGTTTTCTTGTTTATATGCTTTTCAGTGGAAAGATAAAAAATACGTTTGGTTAGGGGGATGCTGTGCAATTGGAATGCTATTGATCACTGTGCAAAAACGCTTAGAAAATAAAGATGCAGAACGATTTCGGGTCTATAATACGAAACAAGAGTTGACGATCGGTTATTTCAAAGGTGGGCGCGGTATCATTTACAGCACATTTGATTCTTTGCAAGCCCGGGGCTTGCAATATGCATGTGGAAGAGAAATTCAATTATTGACGAAAGAAGAAGTTCAGTTTGTGGCTTTGCATGGCCAGGAGCGTAAAAACTATCTTGTTACGCTGCCCTCGGGTAAAATCGCTATTCTGTGCCATGCCGTAGAAACTATGCCACATGCTGACCTCGTTATCGTTAGGAAAAATTTATTAAATGGTTTACCCCGATTATTGAGGCAAATTAGACCAAAACTTGTTATACTGGATGGATCCAATTCACAGGAAAAATCCAAGCATATACAACGTACGTTAGATAGTTTGGGAATACAGAATTATCTCATGAAAGATAATTTTGCGTATGTTTGGGATAAGGAGAATTTATGACGCAAGATAGTATATCAATCTTAAGGCAATACTGGGGATTCGATTCATTTAGACCCCTGCAGGAAGAAATTATTCAATCGGTCATTTCAGGTAAAGATACTTTGGCTTTGTTGCCAACTGGCGGAGGGAAGTCGATCTGTTTTCAAGTACCTGCCTTGATGCGAGAAGGGATTTGTATTGTCGTTACACCGCTTATCGCATTGATGAAAGACCAGGTTGAACATTTGAAAAAAAATGGAATTCAGGCGGTCGCAATATATGCTGGAATGCGGAAGAGGGAGGTGGATATTACCTTGGATAATTGCGTCTATGGGCAAATAAAATTTCTCTATCTTTCTCCTGAAAGATTGTACAATGATGTAGTAAGGGAGCGCATACGATTTATGAATGTAAATCTATTTGCGATAGACGAAGCACATTGTATTTCTCAATGGGGATATGATTTTAGACCGCCCTATTTAGAACTTGCTAAATTACGGGAACTGCATCCCAAGGTGCCTTTTCTAGCCCTTACAGCGACCGCAACGGAGCGTGTCATCAGCGATATACAACAGAAACTGAGCTTTCCGAAAGAAAATGTATTTGTCAAAAGCTTTCTCCGGGACAATTTGGCGTATATGGCCATTGAAGAAGAGGATAAGATGGGACGTATGGTCCGGATTATACATAAGTTGGGCGGATCCGGTATTGTCTATGTCAGAAACCGGCGAGAAACGCAGGAGATAGCCCGTATTTTGGTCAATAACGGCATTTCGGCAGATTATTACCATGCCGGACTTTCGGGGCAGGAACGGGATCAGAAACAGCAAGGGTGGATGACAAATGTTGTTCGCGTTATTGTAGCTACCAATGCGTTTGGGATGGGAATTGATAAACCTGACGTGCGTTTTGTGATTCACCTCGATTTGCCCGATTCACTGGAGGCCTATTATCAAGAAGCCGGTAGGGCAGGAAGAGATGGCAAGAAGGCCTATCCCGTTATTCTTTATCAAAAGACAGATGAGCAGAAGCTTGTCGATAATTTGCAAGCTAGCTTCCCTGATATTCCATTTATTCAACAGACCTATCATTACCTGTGTAATCATTTTCAGATTCCCTATGGTGCTGGAGAAGGAGTGACTGTAGATTTTGATGTTGTTGCTTTTGCCAAAAAATATCAGCTGCCATTGGTTCCTGTTATGAATGCGCTGAAGTTTCTGGAGCGGGACACTTGGTTGGTTTTGTCCGAAGCTGTCACAATACCCTCACGGTTTAAATTTGAAATTGATAGCGCCGAATTGTATAAAGTTCAGGTGCAGTATGTAAAATATGATAAGCTCATTAAGGCTATTTTACGCAGCTATGGTGGTGTATTTGAAAACTATATCCTCATTAATGAATACGAATTTGCACGTAAGTTGGGTCTGCCTTATGATCGTGTTGTCGAGCTATTGAAGTCGTTAGAGTCATTGGAAATAGCGAGTTATCTGCCTTCTACAGATGCGCCACAATTGACCTTTTTGCAGAAGCGCGTCGATTACAAACACCTGCATATCGATCATATTTTTATTCGCGATCGCCATCAGGTGAAAGAAGAAGAAGTCAATGGCATGATCGGTTATATTGAACGTAGCAATTGCCGCAGTCAGTCGCTGTTGTTATATTTTGGAGAAAAAAATGCAGGGTTCTGTGAAGTATGCGATTTGTGTCTGATCCGTAATCATCAGAAAAAGCAGCGCGCAGATATAAAAGCAGAAATCAAAAGTACTTTGCTCGCTGGCGCTAAAAACATTCACGATTTGGTGGCTAGTTTGACAATAGGTACAGAAAAGAAAAGAATAGAGATCATCCGCGATCTCCTCGATGCGGAAAAAATCCGCTTGGAGGATAATCTCTATTCTTGGAACACCTTGTTTTAAACTATTTTTCGATGGGTAGATTGAGCTCTTCGCGACCCCATTCTGACCAAGAGCCATCGTATACGCGGATTTGCTCGTGACCAACAAGATGAGAAGCAAATGCTAAGATTGAAGCCGTGATACCCGATCCACAGGAGAACACATATTCATTTCCGGTAGTATTAAAATGATCAAATTGCTGTTTCAATTCACCAAGGGGTTTATAAACGATTCCATCAAGTAATTCTTCGAAAGGGAGGTTTTTGGAATGGGGGATATGTCCACCATGAAGGCCTTTTCGAGGTTCAGCGACTAAACCACTAAATCGACCTTTACTTCTGGCGTCAAAAATATTCACTTGAGCATCCCGATAATGTGTTAAGATATATTCTTTGTCAGCATAATGGTTGGCTTGAAATTGGGCTTTAAAGTTACCGGGTTTTACGCCAGCTGCATACTGGTCTACGAGCGGTAATTTACTTTTTTTCCAAGCGGGAACGCCACCATTTAAAATAAATACCTGTTCAAAACCCATGACCTTAAACATCCACCATGCCCTTGGGCTTGAATAAACACCCCATCTGTCATATAACACGACGGTACTATCCTGATTGATTCCTAGGCGTTGCATTTCCCGTTCGAATACTTCTGCCGATACAAGGGTATGGGGTAATTTAGAAGTAGAATCCGAAAGTTTCCCTTCGATGTCAAAAAATTGAGAATGGGGTAGTACTTCGAACTTGGCGTCCTTGATGGATTGGCCAACTTTGTCGATGGTGCAATCAAGGAGGACAATGTCTGTATGCTGTCCCAATGATTCCAGAAGTTCGGTGGGGTTGATTAAGGCTGATTTGAATGACATAACAATAAAGTTTATTGCTACAAAATTACAAAAGCATCCCTATAAAAGCAAAGCGGCTGTTCTTTTGGAACAGCCGCTTTTTATGGATTGAAATTGCTAATTACTTAGCGTTTTTATCATTTTCCATTTGCTCTTTCAATTGAGCTAATACGTCTAAGTCGCCTAAAGTAGATTTCTCAACAGAATCTTTTACTTTTTTCACAGCTGAAGACTCAGCTTTAGCGTCTTTTTTACGGCTGTTAGACTCTTCTTTGCGAGCTTCTTCTTTCTCTTCTTCCCAGATACGAGAGTGAGAAATTACCAAACGTTTGTTCTCTTTGTTGAACTCGATGATTTTGAATGAAGTAACTTCATCAACTTTCAATGAAGAACCGTCTTCTTTAACAGAGTGTTTAGAAGGACAGAAACCTTCAACACCATATTGTAAAGCTACGATATCACCTTTGTCACCAACTTTGATCACAGTACCTTCGTGGATAGAACCTTCAGTAAAGATCGTTTCGAAAGTATCCCAAGGGTTTTCTTCCAATTGTTTGTGACCTAAAGATAATTTACGGTTTTCTTCATCCAATTCTAAAACAACTACATCTAATGTTTCACCAACTTTAGTGAATTCGTTAGGGTGGTTGATTTTTTTAGACCAAGATAAATCAGAGATGTGGATCAAACCATCGATACCTTCTTCCAATTCAACAAATACACCGAAGTTAGTCATGTTTTTAACAACAGCTGTTTGTTTAGAACCTACAGGGTAACGCTCAGTGATATTTTTCCAAGGATCTGGAGTCAATTGTTTGATACCTAAGCTCATTTTACGCTCATCGCGATCTAACGTTAAGATTTGCGCTTCGATCTCATCACCAACTTTCAAGAACTCTTGTGGAGAACGTAAGTTTTGTGACCAAGACATTTCAGAAACGTGGATCAAACCTTCAACACCAGGGATGATTTCTAAGAAAGCACCGTAATCAGCAACTGTTACGATTTTACCTTTAACTTTAGAACCAACTTCTAATGCAGTATCTAAAGATTCCCAAGGATGCTCAGATAATTGTTTCAAGCCTAAAGCGATACGTTTTTTCTCGTCATCAAAGTCTAATACAACAACGTTGATTGTTTGATCTAACGATAAAACTTCTTTTGGATGCTCGATGCGACCCCAAGAGATGTCTGTGATATGCAATAAACCGTCAACACCACCTAAATCGATGAACACACCGAAATCAGTAATATTTTTAACTGTTCCTTCTAATACTTGACCTTTTTCTAATTTAGCAACGATTTCAGATTTTTGGTTTTCTAAATCGTTTTCAATTAATACTTTGTGTGATACGACAACGTTTTTGAATTCGTGGTTGATTTTCACAACTTTGAATTCCATTGTTTTACCTACGTATACATCGTAGTCACGGATAGGTTTGATATCGATTTGAGATCCAGGTAAGAATGCTTCAACACCTTTGATATCAACGATAAGACCACCTTTAGTACGGCTCTTAACGAAACCAGTAATGATTGCATCATTTTCTAATGCCTCATTGATAGCTTCCCAAGATTTTTGAGTTTTAGCACGTTTGCGAGAAAGTACTAATTGACCGTTAGCATCTTCTTGAGATTCAACGAATACGTCAACTTTGTCACCAACTTGTAATTCTGGTAAGTCACGGAATTCTGATAAAGAAACTAAACCGTCAGATTTGAAACCAACATTTAAGACTACGTCTTTGTTGTTGATAGAAACTACAGTACCTTCAATAATTTCACCTTGGTTAACTTGGTTGAAAGTATCTGCGTATTGTGCTTCAAGTTTAGCGCGTTCAGCTTCGCTATAATTTCCGAAACCTTTATCATTTGCATCCCAGTCAAATTCACCTTCTGGTGTGATCCAAGTGTTTGATTTGATTTCGTCGATTAAGTTTGAATCAGCTTCTGATTCAATTTTTTCAGTGTCTTTCACTACTTTAGTGTCAGCACCTTGTAGCTCTGCGTTTTTCGCTGCTAATTCTTTTTCTGCTTCTTGTTTTTTTGCCATTAATTAATTTTCTCCTTTTTCCTACTTTGTAGGAGTTGCAAAGGTACAAAAAAACTTTAAATGCAAAATTTTATTTTTCTTATTTTATTGAAAGACTTTCAGTTATACAGGCCTTTTGCTTTAGACGTGTAAAGCTGCCTGTTCGAACGGTCGTTTAGCGTCTTCTACCGTTCATTTGTTGCCAACCTGACGGGGTAAATGAAGCTTTAAATAATTTTATACACCTATTCGTCTCTCTTAAAAGAGTTGAAAATGCGTGGTTTGGCAATAACAATGGTTTGTTTAGACAGCGCTATTGCTGCATTAAGCTCATAGCCCAATAATAAAATAAGCGTATTCAGGTAAATCCAGAGCATAATGACGATCAGTGTCCCAATGGATCCATAGAGTTTGTTATATGCACCAAAATGATTGATATAAAAGGTAAATATGGAAAACGTCAATATCGCTAAAATGGTAGCCATAGAAGCTCCGGGACTGAAGAGTTTCCATTTATTGGAGTTGGAAGGACCAAATTTGTAAATACAGCTTACCGTGAAAAAGTAAATAGCAAATATTATCAACCATCGGGCTACTTTAAGTAGAATGGCCCAGAAGCTCGACTTTATACCTGTTGTTTCCTTGAGGTAGTCTATGGTAATGCCAGCTAGGGTAAATATTGTCATCCCAACTGTTAACGCAAAAATAATTAGGAAAGCCAAGGCTAAGGCAAGCAAACGTTTTCTGACCCATGGCCTTCTTTCCGTCATGAGGGAAGCCTTATTGAAGGCATTCATCAGAGAGGCCATACCATTGGTTGCAAAATAGGCCGCAAATAAAAAACCGAAAGAAAGTAATCCACCATTTTGGTTTTTAATAATATCCTCCAAAGTGGTTTCAACAACCAGAAAAGCATTTTTGGGAATAACCACGGCCAGAAAGTCCAGCAACTGTTCCTGAAAATTATTGATCGGAATATAAGGGATCAATGTAAATAAAAAAATGATACCCGGAAAAATGGCCAATAAAAAGCTATAGGAAAGGGAAGAAGCCTTGCTGACAATGGAATCTCTCGATAGCTCCTGAAAGAAAAATACGGCCACAGTATAGAGTGGTAGCGAGCCAAAGCCAGGTAATACGACACGTTTACTCCATTCGATTAATCTAAAATAAGGTTCAATATTTAATAGCCATTGGTGGATTTTCCCCATATCAATTAAAATAGTTACTCATCTTATCCAAGAAAACCTGTGGCGGCATACAAGGTCTATTTTTTTCCATGTTGACAAAGACCAAAGTTGTCTCGCCCTGGTTGAGTAGTTCTCCGCTTTCATTGAACAGTTCATATTCAAAAATAATACGGACGGCAGGTTTCTGGCGGATTGTTACCCGTATCGTGATCAAATCATCGTATTTGCCCGGTTTTAGGTATTTTGTTTTCATCTCCGTAACGGGGAGCATGACCCCCATTTCTTCCAGCTCCTTATACGATATCCCCGTGCTCCGCAGCATTTCAGTCCGCGCTATTTCGTAAAATGCAGCATAATTTCCATAATAAACATACCCCATTTGGTCTGTTTCTGCATAGCGGACACGAATCTGATGGTCAAATACAAACATTATTTTTTAATATTTCTGGCGTCCAATGCCTGTTGAAATTTACGTGCATTGATCAAATGCTCAGCCTCTGTTTTTGCAAAATTATGATAGCCCGAAAAATCATCTTTAGCACACATGTAAATATAATCATGTTGCTTAAAGTTTAAGACCGCATCAATTGCAGCAATACTTGGAATTGAAATAGGACCTGGAGGCAAGCCCCTATAGATGTAAGTATTGTAAGGATTGTCTGTTCTAAGGTGCTTATTCAATACCCTTCTAATGGTAAAGTCGTTGTTGGCAAAGATCACGGTAGGATCAGCTTGCAATAACATGCCTTTTTTGAGGCGGTTTAAATATAATCCGGCGATCATGGGCATTTCATCCTGGTGTAAGGCTTCACCTTTGACAATAGAAGCCAATGTACTGACTTGTTGCGGTGTCAGGTTAAGCGCTTTTGCTTTTGCCGTGCGATCTGCATTCCAAAACTTTTTCCATTCATCATCAAAACGAGCAATTACTTTTTCGGGATTGGTGTTCCAATAAATTTCGTAGGTATTGGGGATAAATATAGCAATCAGATTTTCTTTTGTAAATCCATATTTCTGTGCTGTAGCCTCATCATTTAGTACCGCGATAAATTCTGCAGAATCTGCCTCAAAACTTTTACCAAGGAGTGCGGCCATATTCTCTTTCAGTCGCACATTGGAAAATCTGAATTTTACAGGTTCTTGGTAGCCACCAATCAAATTGCCAACTAAGCGTCTATTGTTCATACCAGGGTTTAACAGATAACGTCCGGGTTTTACACTTTGCTCATATTTTTTATATTGTGCGGCACGCTCAAAGGAAGCGATGTCATCCACAAGATTTGAATCCTTGATTGATTTCAATACATCTTCATATTTTTCGCCCTCGTGTATGTACAGGTATTTTTTCTCTCCCGATACATTGGAAGCATAAAATGCTTTATATAATGTCCAAGCAAAATAACCTCCGACAACGATAACGATCAGGGCAATGATTTTTAACCAACTTGGTATTCCTTTTTTATTTTCCATGCTAAAATTTTTTATTCATTTGTTGTTCGCTATTAAGGGCATTCATACAGCCTTTAGCGGTCAATGGTTGATGAAATCGCCCAGATATGGATCGGTTTCATCTTTATATTTTATACAATTCCTGAATCTGCAACAAACGCTAATCCATCATAATGGAGATTATGCCATGCAGCTTCATTTTTAAGTCAATACACTTAAAAGCCAAGACTATTCCCTTTACTTTCTTTTTCTTTTTTCTGCCCTGCAGTTGGATTTGTTGTTGTCGATTTAGCTGCTGGCGTATTTGTTGTGGTACTTTTCGCTGGAGCAACGGGCTTAGACTGAACCGGAGCTTTTGCTGCTGGCGGAGTAACCTGTGTTTGGTTTGCCTGTGGTTTAGGAGTTGGCGTACCTCCAGCTGGAGCACCTGTAGTTGTTGTTGGTGCCGTCAATGAGAGCGTTATGTCTATTTTAGCCCCTAAGCTGGTTAAGCCTTTTTCTATTCCTGGTGATTGTACACTGATTACTGCGGTGGCTGTATCCGTTACATTGGGATCATAAGTCACTGTGCCTAGGCCTAGACCAGCTCCAGATAGGGCAAACTTCGCTTCGTTTAATGGAAGACCAATTAAGTTGGGTATTTCCACTTCATTAGCACCGAGTCCATTTCCCAAAACTAGATCTATACGTGAACCCTTAGGAATCATGCGCCCGTTACGGATTGATTGTCCAGCAAATTGAGCATCCAATACGATGTCCCTAGCGATATCGGCGACATAAGAAGTGTCTCCGATTCTAAGGTTATGGTTTTTCAAAATAGCCGTTGCTTCGATCAATGTTTTATCCTTTATATTCGGAAAGGCAACTTCAGGTGCAACTTGTGTGATAATGGTCAAATAAATAGTCCGCCCCGATTTTACATGAAATCCTTGTTCGGGATCCTGCTCGATGACCATTCCTGGTTTGGCGTCCATCTGGTAGACGGAGTCAATTTGATATTCCAGCCCCGCGTCTTCCAGCGCCTGAATGGCAGCACTGATATGAAGGCCTTTCACTTTAGGAACGGCTATAGATTCATCATGTTTGGTATATATTTTCAGTCCAACATAAACGAAAAGGAATAGACATACTATCGCGATAAAAGCGGCAATAAGATTTTTCCTAAAAGTGGGGGTCTGAAGATATTGTACGACTTTGGACATTTCTCTGTTTTGATAAAAATTAATTCTGCATAGAACCGCAATATTAAAGCCAAGTTTGCAGAATGATTAAATAAAATTATTCCTCACAAAATTATTCGTTTTTCCGTGTATAGCAAATTATATTTGCTATTCGAATCGCTAAAATTTATGAAAGCAAAAATAGCATTAATAACTGGAGGTTATACAGGAGAAGCTGAAGTTTCTTTTAAAAGTTCTGCCTTTGTCAATTCTCAACTTGATCACGACAAATACGATATATATTTGATTACAGTGACCAAAGAAGCATGGTACTATGAAGATTTGGACGGTAAGCGGCATCCGATTTCAAAAGCAGATTTTACACTTCCATTGAACGGAGATATCTTAAGCTTTGACTTAGCATTTATTATGGTGCATGGTGTGCCTGGAGAAGATGGAAGACTTCAGAGCTATTTTGATTTATTAGATATTCCATATACCTCATGTGATGCCTTGACTTCGGCATTGACTATGAATAAAGGGTATACAAAAGCGATTTTATCGGATATCCCGGAATTGCATTTGGCAAAATCGGTCTTATTGTTTGAATCGCAACGCCCGGAAGCGGTTAAAATCGTCGAAAGCAATCTTTCGCTGCCGTATTTTGTGAAACCTAATGCCGGTGGAAGTAGTATCGGAATGACCAAAGTAAAGGAATCGGCACAACTGCAGGAAGCGATTGATAAAGCTTTTGATGCAGAGAATACCGGGAAACAGGTTATTGTTGAAGAATTTGTGACTGGACGCGAATTTTCCGAGGGAATTTTTAGGAATTCAAAAGGCGAACTCGTTGTTTTGCCGGCTACCGAAGTTCGTACTACACGTGAATTTTTTGATTATGAAGCCAAGTATGTACCTGGATTGACCGAAGAGATTACACCAGCAGACCTGACTACGGAAGAGCAGGAGCGCGCTGCACGTATTTTAAGGGAAATTTATGTGAGATTGAACTGTAAGGGTATGGTTCGGGTGGACTTCTTTTTGGAAAACGATACCGATAAATTTTATTTTATCGAAATTAATACCATTCCCGGGCAGACTCCACAAAGCTTTATTCCGCAGCAGGTACGGGCTTTTGGAATGAAGGAGGGGGATTTTTACGGGGAGTTGATCGAAACGGCTCTACAATCGAAATAGTTTTGCTCTATCTCAGTAGGACTTGAGGCAGGGACTATATGGCTGGAGCGCGGATAAGCATACATTCCGATGATGACATACTGCATTTCCCAGCCACAGCCCGCTGATCATTCGCATAAGCAGCCTTCTAGCCAAGGGGGATAAAAATACGCCACGATGACGATGCGCAAAAAAGGCTTTCAATTTTCTGAGAGCCTTTTTTGTGTTTTATTTTCTGAAATCAAATTTCGATAGATCAGGTTTAAACTTTTTAACTCTTTTCAGCTCCTCCTGATAAATTACCTGGCCGATATTTTTTAAAAAAGGATAGGTTACTGTTTCATATTCATAGCGTCCATCGTTGTAGATGCCATTTTCATTGGACTGTACAACAACGGCGAGCATAAATTCCACGCCATGTTCAAAGTCGACGACATAGGCATTATCAATATTATAGCCATAGGAATCTCCATACTTGTTGAAGATCCGGATGTTGGGATTTAAGATCGCATTTTTTTCACGGCCATAAAAAAGGAGCTTGCTATACGTTGGCCAGAATTCTGCTGGATCATATTTTGGAAAATCCGATTCAAAGGGATAGCGCGACATATAATCATAGAGGAGCGCGTAGTCATCTTTTTTCAGATTGAATCTTTCTTGAGGCTGAAATGCTTCGGGAAATAACAGCTTCTTCAATATCAGCTGTTGATCTTGCAAAGCGTATACATTTAATCCTTCAAAACTCCAGGGTTCATGAACAAGTTCATCTTTATCGTTCATGTAACCTTTCCCCTGAAGCGTATTGGACAGCTCGATGGTATAATCCTTGGGATCGAACTGTGCTTCTTGTTTATAAATAATATCCTTCCCCTTATAAAAGGTGACGGGGTTAGTATGTTTGGCCCATATGCCTTTGTCGCCAATAGCAAGACGGTTGACAATGCGGCTGTAATTAGTGCCGTATTTTTTTAGTTTCGCATTCAGTTCTGCACGGCCAATAAATTCGAAAAGCCTGTTTTGGGCATCGTTGTCGCTGGTTAATAAGATCTTTTTAACATATTGAGCAACAGAGGGAAGGCCATTGGCGGCGGATTCGTCCACAAGAACCTTAGTCTGCTTTTCAAAAGCAGAATCGATGCGTAGTGGGGTATCTTTGCTGAGACCGGCAATATGCAGGTCATTGATTTTTTCCAAAGCCAGAATTGCTGTCGGCAACTTCACTGTACTTGCGGGATAAAAATACCAGTTCGGATTCAGTCGATAGCTATAGGACCTGAAATGTGGCTTATTGGATTTGTCACGATCAATCTGTGTATACAGAATTTGTATTTCATTTTTCGTCGGATGACTTAATATGTTTTGAAATAGATCGGGATGACTTTGGAGTAATTTTTCCAGGTAAACAGTATCTATCTTCTGAGCGTATAGATCTGACATGAATAGAGTAAGAATTAGGGTGAGGTATTTTTGCATGTGCTTTAGATCAAAGTGTCGCGCCTGTTTAGTCTTGTCGATTAAGCTCTTCTATAGCTTTTAATGGTGATAGGATCATGAAGCAAAAAGCTCCATGATCCTATTGCGTTTTGCTAGTCGTAAACATGGAATTATTTTCGCATATAAACTTCAAAGGTATAAGCAAATGCATGTTTGTCATCGGCCTGATGCGAATCTGAGGAAACTAATTCCCATTCTTCTGACGGCAATTCAGGAAAGAAGGCGTCACCTTTGATGGTTGTGTGCACGCGTGTCAGAAGTACCTTATTTGCCAGTGGAAGGGCTTGTTGATAGATGTTTGCACCACCAATGATGAATACCTCACGTTCATCCCGGCAATACAAGAGTGCCTCTTGGATGCTGTTGGCAACATCAATATCTTCTCCCTGGAAATTCGCGTTACGTGTAATGACAATATTCCTTCTGTCTGGTAATGCTTTGCCTATGGCCTCAAAAGTCTTTCTGCCCATTAGGACAGAGTGCTCAACGGTATTTCTCTTAAAATATTTAAAGTCGTTGGGTAAATGCCAAGGCATCTGATTGTCGATTCCGATGGCATTGTTTTCCGACGCAGCTACGATTAATGTGATCGTTGGGTTGCTCATTTTTGATATAAGGTGATTATTCGTTCGCTAAAATATATTACAAAATCAGGTACCTTTCTTGTTAAACGGCCACCGGAGCTTTGATATGTGGATGGGATTCGTAGTTTAACAATTCAAAATCTTCAAACTTAAAATCAAAGATATCTTTTACTTCAGGGTTTATTTTCATCTGGGGTAGCGCTTTTGGCTCGCGGCTCAATTGGAGCTCCGTTTGCTCGAAGTGATTACTGTAGATATGTGCATCGCCAAGGGTGTGGATAAACTCTGCGGCTTCCATGTCACAAACCTGTGCGACCATCATCGTCAATAAAGCATAAGAGGCAATGTTGAAAGGAACGCCCAAGAATATATCGGCACTACGTTGATAGAGTTGACAGGACAATTGCGGCTTTAAGATACCTTTTTCAGGTTGTGCCGGAGCGACATAAAACTGAAAAAAGGCATGACAAGGAGGTAATGCCATATGCTCTATTTCGGCAACATTCCATGCCGATACAATAATACGGCGTGAATCCGGTGAATTTTTTAGCTGGTTGATAACCTGTGTGATCTGATCGATATGACGGCCATCGGGTGTTGGCCAGGAGCGCCATTGTGATCCGTATACAGGGCCTAAATTTCCTTGTTCGTCAGCCCACTCGTCCCAAATGCTTACGCCATTTTCTTTGAGATACTGAATATTAGTTTCACCTTTAAGAAACCAGATCAATTCATGGATAATGGATCGCAGGTGTAATTTCTTCGTCGTTACCAAAGGGAAACCTTCCTGAAGGTTGAAACGCATCTGATATCCAAAGACACTTTTGGTACCTGTGCCCGTACGATCTGTCTTTACAACACCATTCGTATATACATGTCTGAGTAAATCTAAATATTGTTTCATCTGTAAAAAGTAATTATTAAATACCAAATATCAATGCTATAATCGAACTGGACAGAACGAATAGCACTATTTTATGTGTCTGATTCTCAATCGGGGAATATTTGAATACATCATGTCCGGCTCTAATTTAGTTTGTCCGTAATAAGACGCCGGTGCATTCAACCTTTCAAGATAGTCAAAACTAAGGAAAATCCTTATAACGAGAAAGTCAAAACTTAAAATGATAAGAGGGGTTACTGAAAAAAAATGTAATTTTGCAAAATATTATGGAGAATAAAAAAGTAGCTTTTTATACACTTGGATGTAAACTGAATTATTCGGAGACATCATCCATTGGTCGTTTATTTAAAGATGCGGGCTATGATACCACAGCGTTCAATAGCCGTGCAGACGTTTATGTAATCAATACATGTTCGGTAACGGATAATGCTGACAAGAAGTGTAGAAAAGTAGTGAAGGAAGCTTTAAAGCACTCTCCCAACGCCTATATTACGATTGTTGGCTGTTATGCGCAGCTAAAACCAAAAGAGATTGCAGAGATTCCCGGAGTGGACATGGTCTTAGGTGCTGCTGAAAAGTTTAATATTATTGAGCATATCAATGATTTGACGAAACAGGAAAAAACGATCGTTTATAATGGTCCAATCGATGAGACCAATCAATTTGTCTCGGCTTATTCGATTGGCGATCGTACGCGTACGTTCCTAAAAGTACAGGACGGCTGCGATTATTCATGTACATTTTGTACGATTCCTTTGGCACGTGGCGGAAGTCGCTCGGGCAAGATCGAAGATATTGTGCGTCAAGCAGAAGAAATTGCAGCTTCAGGCGTCAAAGAAATCGTTTTAACAGGTGTAAACATTGGCGATTTTGGCATTCGGGATGGTAAGCGCGAAGACCGGTTCTTGGATTTGGTACAAGCACTGGATGAAGTCGAAGGGATTGATAGAATCCGTATTTCCTCGATAGAACCCAATCTTCTTTCCAATGATATTATTGAGTTTGTGGCCCAATCAAAACGTTTTGTTCCACATTTCCATATGCCATTGCAGTCTGGAAGCAATAAAATTCTGGGTTTAATGCGCAGAAGGTACAAAAGAGAGCTTTACACAGAGCGCGTCGCTTTTATCAAGTCATTGATGCCTAATTGCTGTATCGGTGTTGACGTTATTGTCGGATTTCCGGGAGAAACACGTGAAGACTTTATCGATACATACAATTTCTTGAATGATTTGGATATTTCTTACCTGCATGTCTTTACCTATTCAGAAAGGGAGAATACGATTGCTGCTCAAATGGACGGTGCTGTACCGGGAGCTCAACGCAGCGACCGTAGCAAAATGTTGCACATCCTTTCGGAGAAGAAGCGCCGTGCGTTTTATGAGTCACAGCTTGGTGAGACTGGTGATGTTTTGTTTGAAGCAGACGAAAAAGATGGTTATATGCATGGTTTTTCTAAAAACTATGTCAAAGTACGGACCTTATACGATCCATTATTGGTGAATGAGGTTGTGCCGGTTAAATTTATGGAAGTAACGGATTCTTGTGAAGTGGAAGTAGAAGAAATTCCGGAGACACTGACACATTAACCTTTTTAAGATTTATAACATACAAAGGTTTTGACTAGTCCTGAAAAAACGATACAGATTTTCAGTGATTAAAAATACTTAAATTTAAGCAGTAGTAGCCGAAAGGTTGCTACTGTTTTTTGT
>NZ_MKWH01000015.1:0-576 GCF_001899705.1 Sphingobacterium sp. 40-24
CTGCCTGCAAAGGTGGTCGCCTACTAAAAACAAAAGATATGAAAGCATTAGATAAAATGGATAACCTCGATAAAGCGGGCTTATTATGCAAACTGTTTCCCGCAGAACTGGAGAACCTGCAAAACGCTATAAAAAAGCAATGCGACTACTTCCTGCAAAATGAAACCGCCTTTCGTGAGGGTTGGTATCAAAAGGGATTTTTTACTGCTGAATTTTGGTACAGGCTTGTGCAGAATGCACAAAAAGGGATAGACAAAATGAACCACTTTGGAAACGCCCGCACTGGTTTACAGACCATTTTTTTGACGGACACAATTCAATTTTCGCTATTCATTGCCTGATTGAATATACAGAGGATGCACAATGCAACCCGCAATTAAAACAGGCGATACACCTGCTTTTCGGGAGTGACAAATTTTTACAGATAACCTTAAACGATAAATAATTATGGCTAATTGGTGCAACAATTGGGTTGTTTTTGAGGGAACAGCCGAAGCAATAGAACAGATAACAAAGCTATTCAAATCAATGGCTGAACAGGAACAGAAAGACGACTGCGGGCAATTACCCGATTTC
>NZ_MKWH01000015.1:671-2931 GCF_001899705.1 Sphingobacterium sp. 40-24
AAGTGCGGGTGTATTCCAGTATGAAACAAAATGGTCGCCAAATACGGATGCCGTTAAGCAGATAGCCGAACATTTCAAAGTGAATTTCACACAGGACTATGAGGAATTAGGATGCTTAGTATATGGTCAGGCAATATTTGAAGAAGGAATACTAACGGATACCTGTTTAGATAGCCAGGACTTTGACAGCTATGAATTAGACGAGGAAACGGACACCTACCATTTTGAGGGAACAGAGTACGACAGCGAATGGGAAATACTCGACAATTTGTTAGAGCGTAAAAGCGAAAATCAATTAAACACCATTAAAATTTAGAACGATGAAACTATCAGATAAAGCGACAGCACATATTTTGGTTAAAGCCAACAGCGAATGGGATAATTGCGAGTTTGCAATTATCCACCTATCCGAAGAATGGAAAACAGAACAGGCAAAACGGCTTGCATTAGTTAAGCCGTTAGAGGGCAATCACTATTTCTGCTCAATGAATTACTATGATACAGCAGTAGATTTTTATAGGACAGGCGAAAACGACAACCCGAATATTGAAGAATTGCTAAACGGTAATGAATGGATATTTGTGGAGCTTGACGAGCAAGAGCAGGAAACGTTTACCGTACCTGAAAACCGACTGGACTGTTACAGGCTTGTATTAAGGGCAAACGGTACAGGCTACTATACAGCATACGGGAAGCATACGAGCGAAGAATTTTGGACGGAAGAATTTTTATTAACCCAATTAATTGCTTAATCAGAAAAATCAAATTTCAAATTATGACACGTTCAAATCTTCACATCAAATTGAGTAACGGAAAATCCCTTGTATGCGTTGCCGACAGCAGCAGCGCACCCGAACAGGGCTATATCGTTGAAAGGCTTTTTTTGCCCTTGTTATCCCTTGATAACAGCGAGCAAGAACTCTTAATGCTTAAAGAGTATTGCACGATGGATGAAAGGCGGATAAACGCATATTACCGCTATTTAATAGACCTTACCACTAAAGAAGTTAAGTTTTTTGAAGAGCATTACAGTTATACCAATGACACTTTCAGGAAAGGAAAGGATATAACGGAAAGATACTACGAGTATTTAAAAACGATTAACTAATACAAGCCGCCTGACCCGAAAAGTCGGGCGGCAAAAAGACAGATCCTCCCGATGGTCGGGCAGTCTTTTTGCTTTAAATTGGTGCAATCCCCTTTAGCAAAATGCACCCTTACAAATCCTTTTCATTTTACCAAACAGGTTGCAGCGTTATTGCGTGGGATATTCGTTATCCCATAATTAGATTAGAGTGATTACTTTCTTTCGTGAGTTCAGCGGAAAAGAAAGTAACAAAGAAACCTGCTATTGCGGAAACTGTTTGTAATATTCTTTTGCTACTTCAGCTACACCTGCACTGAAATAACGCCCTCCGTCGTTTAGTACCGTGATGGCTTTTTTGAGTTCTTCGGGGTCTGCGCCTTTCAGGATATACCCTTTTGCCCCGCTATTAAGCATTTTAACCACATCCTGCACATCATCGTTAATACTAAAAGCCAAGATTTTGGTTTGCGGATATTTTTCAAGCAATGCTTTAGCAGTTTCAAAACCATTCATTACAGGCATATTTATATCAACAACCATTATATCGGGAATAACTTCAATTTGCTCCATTTTTTTCAGTGCTAATTTGCCGTTTTCCGCTTCAAATACGATTTCAAAATTATCGTCGTCCCGTATAAAATCGCAGATACCTTTCCTAAGTAAGTCGTGGTCGTCTATCATTCCTATCTTAATTATTTTTTCTTTACCCATTTTCTTCTTTTGATAAAATTGAAAAATCCGTATTTAGACTTAGATAAATCAGATGTTCTGTCAACGTGAGGTAAGCCATTATTAACCGTAATGTCCCTGACCTTAAAATGATTAAGCCATTCTTTAAAGTGTGCTATTTCGTGAGGCTTGAAACGAACAATTTCCCCGTTTTTAAGAGATACGATAAAAACATCAATGCAGAGAGTGAATGCAGATAGATGGGATGCAGGATAGTCAAATTCGGGGTAAAAAATATGCTCATTCTCCATAGCCTTAATGTTTTAGGTTGTGGATGCCTGGCACAAAAAAAGAGCGCAGGCAACTACACTTACCGCACATTGAGGCACTGGTATGCCCGACAACGAATAAGCGAGCGCCCACGCCTTTTGACGTGAGCGTTCTTACTTATCTGTCCCGTTGTCTAAAAATTACCAGTTTTCAATGTGGGACTTAAAGCAAAAA
>NZ_MKWH01000016.1:0-18739 GCF_001899705.1 Sphingobacterium sp. 40-24
TAAGACAAGGTGATTATAAGTTGCTTTACGACATGAAAAATGGAAAGCTTGAACTTTACAACCTGCAGCAAGATATCGGTGAGCTCAACAACCTTGCCCCAAAAATGACGGGTAAAACCAGCGAACTCAGCAAATTACTTTCGGATCAGCTCCGGACCTGGAAGGCTCAGTTGCCGACCTACAAAGCTACGGGACAGCAGATCCCCTATCCCGATCAAATTAAGCTGATGGATTAAGGAGGGCTGCTTGGGTGATTTATCATAACGAAGCCCCGACAATACATATCGGGGCTTTGTTTGTTTATCCTTTTTTCTCTTTTTTTGCGGATTCAATCAGTTCACGCATTTCTAATTTAATGTAATCAACATTAGGGGTCGATCCTGTTAGCATATAGCGAATATTACCGTCCTTATCCAAAATAAATTTGGAAGGAATACCGTTTATACCCAATTTACCCGCCAACACTTTTCCTGTTTCCGGATCTTTCTGATCATCAAAAATCACCTCAAAAGGATATTGATTTTTGTCGATGAACTTCGCGACATTCTCTTTGTAATTTTTGTCGCGTTCCCAGGTATTCACAAAAATAAATTGTACATCTTTATCATTCGCATAGAGCTCCTGTGCTGCTTTCATTCCTGGAAAAGAACGTACACAGGGCTGACACCAGGTTGCCCAAAAGTCGAGTACGACAACTTTTCCTTTGAGGCTAGCCAAACTGACTTTATCACCTTTCAAGTTTAACAATTCAAAATCAGGTGCCTTCTTGAAAACCTCATTTCCTTTGATGTGTTCACGAATATTTTTAACAAGCTCTTCCTTAAGAGTGGCATTATATTGCTCATAACCTGCTAAAGTACCATTAAGATCGCCATACAATTTCTTCAACTCGGGCTCAGTCTCAAATTGACCTTTGGCGTAGAGCCTAGATAAGATATTGTAGGCTTCAAGCTTGCGGTTGACGCCTAATAGCGTCTTTGCATGCACTTTCGCCAACCCATCGGCTTGTTCAGGTGCTGCTACCAAAGCCTTATCAATATAGTCAAGTGCCTCCCGATATTTTCCTTGTCCAACTAAAATATTGACATAAGCCGACATCGCGCTGGCATAGCCCATGGAGGCAAATCTGGCTTTATTATCTTTTTGTTCTTCCGGCAAACTGATATAGTAATAAGCATCATCCATTGCGGTCTTAAAAATTGGCGCTGCAGCGGCCGTATCTCCAGCAGCTAATAATGCTTGTCCCGTTGGCAAATAGCCATTTCCTCGCCAGAACCGCTCTTTCATCTCACCTAAATAATAGGTTGCTTTTTCAGCATTACCATCTTTTGCGAAAGAAGTTGCCAAAGATCCCAATACATAATCATAGGTTAGTTCATCACCTGGAAAATTAGCTACTGGCCATTTTTTTATCAACTCCAAATAAGCTTTTTCTTTAGCCGTGGTTTCCTCTGCTTTGTAGAACACGTTTGTCACAAATGCTTCCCGTGTAATCTTTCCTTTCGGATATTTTTTAGTCGCAATTTTCTCCAAAGCAAGCTGTTTGTCTTCCTTTTCCAGTGTTCGTAGGACATTGATTGCCGTACGGTATTCATCTTCTGAATTATATTTTTTTGATTCAGCAAATAGAGCATTTGCCAAGGAGTCTTTCCGTTCGGCATTTCCACCATTGGCAATCTGATAATAACGTTCCATTTTAGCACGGTCCACTTGTTGGGCGAGCACTGTTCCCGAGGCCAACAAAAGGCCTATCATCAATTTAAATTTCATGTTATGTCTGTTTTATAATTAGTATTTGTATGCTAAGTCAATAATCCTCCCAAAACCTGTGAAGGTTTTATCCAGTGACTGGATGGCGCCTGTCGCGCTCACTTTAAAATAATAGACTTTTCCCTCTGTCCCATTCCAAGTCGCCACAATCAACCGCGGCAAGCCCTGACCATAGCCATGCCGTTCAAATTTTATTTTACTGACAGTTTCATTCGTCGGTAGCTGATATTCCACAGTATAACTATTAGAGGTCACCTCATACCGATAAAGTTTTGCATCGGCTACATAAAAGATATGTGGAGATAAAGTAGAACAGCTTAGGTCGGCTGCTTTAGTCAATCCTGGAGCGTCCAAGTGTTGTTTGGCCACATTTATAGTTGGCTCAGCAGCGGTTGGCGTGGTTCGAAATTGCAGCAAATAGGCTTCAGAACCATCTGTAGTGCGCATAATCGCATTGCGGACAGTACTTACATTGGAGGAATCCAGTTTAATTAGATCCATACCCACATTATTCATGTCGAAGAGTGCTGTATTCTGTGAAGCTGCATCAAAAGCATTGAGATTGCTGGAAGTAACTGCATAAAAACACCTATTCAGCCGATCAAATACAAAAACATTGTAGGTATCCGAATAATTAGCGCCCGATATATGTTGAGCCGCTAGATTATACGTGTATTCATGCGTTGAAGACTTCATTTCAGCTCCAAATTTTTTTGCTCCGGGAAAACCACCGACCATATTGGGATACAGTTTACCGTCGTTAATCAAAAGTCCAAGATTGTTACCCCCAGCACCGCCCCAAGCGATATACTCGGGTTTGATCGTTGCTGGAGCCTGAAAAAATAGATACGCATAGTCAAAACGTTTCTTCATGGTATTGCCATCCAATTCAATGGCATCACTGGCCCCAACGATGTAAAATTTCTTACCATCCTGTGCCACTCCGTCTGAGATGGATTGGGGCGATATGCTAAAGCTTTTGGGATTAGCAATAGGGTAATTTGCATTCCTTCCACTATAGATATCATGGTATAATGTACCGTTCCGCAAAATCATGGAAAGATCAGCTTTTCCATTGCGGTCTTCCAAAAAGATCCAGCCTTGCGTAAATAAATCCTGAACCGCAAGCTGATAGAAACGAAATACAGCGATTCCGGTTTTGTTATTCGTCACTTTATAAGTCAATTTGTAATTTTCACCCAGTACAAAAATATCTGGAGAAACCGTATAATTCAGCGCTTTTGTTTTAGCAATCAAAGTACTGTCCTGTACATAACTTGCACTTGCCGAATTAAGGTAGACAAACCATTCATAGGAAAGGTCATTCGCATCCCCATCGTATGTAACCTGTGGTGAAAGCGTCAAAGCCTTCCCCTGTTGGATAAAGATTGTCGTGTCACTCTTTTCTTCAGGAAAACTAACCTTATCCAGCACAGTATAACTGTAGTTACCCTCATCTTTTGCACAGGAGAAATTTAACAGTGCTATCAGAGTCAGGTATAATAGCTGATATAATTTTATTTTTTTCATAATATTTCAGTTAGGGAATAATCACCCTGTTACCATTTTCATCGAACATCGGGCCGTTGGCCTTTTCATATTCGTAAATACCTAATCGTGCCTGAGCCAGCATCCGATTGCTATCCTGTGGAAACAATCCTCCCTGGTTCCAATTAGTATAATCGAGCAACTGTGTTAAAAACAGGATCTTCGTATTGGAATAGTCTCCAAACAGATTTTTCCAATAGGAATCCCAAATGCTTGGTTTTTCCAGTTTATCGGTTAAGGTGAAACGCCAGGTCAATCGGTCGAGCACTGCAGATACGGCCTTATCGTTATATCCAGGTTTAAAGTCAGCATTTGCTATAATTTTTAATTCAGCCGTAACGACGCTATCCTTGAGCCCTGCACGTCTAAAAAATATGACGTCTACAAGACCATCAGATGCATTGGCCGGAATTACAGCATGCTCAAGCTTAAAGTGATAACCTTCTTTTGCTGTAGAACCTGCCGTCAGTGCAATGGCTACGGGACGGTCAATATTGCGGGGCAAGCCAATAATCCGAAGTGGAATTTGAACGGTATCCGTAAGGATATCTTTCGATTGAAAGGCAAAGCTATAGTTTACGCTATCTACCAGTGTCCCTGCATAACGCTTATCAATGTAAACTTTGGGATCACTGTCATCGAACATCAATTTATTGTCCTCCTTACATCCGAGTAAAGTGAACAGCAGAGCAGCACATGCTCCAATAAAGGTGAATAATCTTTTCATCATGCTGTCTAGTTCAGGCCAAATTCAATTTCATTGTCCGGTAAAGGGAAAACATATTTGCTATTATCCATGGTACCCCCAACGGTATTTTGTAGTGTGCTGTAGTTTTTGCGCTTATAGTAGTACCATAATTGCCCTTCAGCATAAAAGTCTTTGCGATATTCTTTAAATAATTCACCTTCTAGCAATGTAGGCGTACTGATGGTACTCGCAGATAAAGTTGGTATCAAACGTGCTGTACGCACTTTATTGAGATAGCTCAGGGCTTGCTCCAACGTTTCACTCGCCTCTGCAGCAATATAATACATCTCCGAAAGCTTGATCACAGGAACCAGCTTTTGATTAACATTTGTCACATTGTTGCCGACATAATACTTCGTATTATAAACTGTTGTGGCGTTAAATTGATTCCAACGGCTGTTTGAAGCTTGTGGCCCACGGATATCAATGGCATGTCCGGCAACAGCGATCTCATACCAGCTATTGAGGTTGGTCAACGTGGTAAATAAATCCTCATTTTCAGGAGCGCCCGCTTCTGTTTTGAAATAACGGTCCGATAGCTCTTTTAGGTTTGATTTGTAAATCGAAAAGATATGCTCCGTGCTAAAAATCGCATTGGAAGTGGTACTTGCTGCATTCACGGTGTTGGTATTGCCGTTCACAAATTCAAACTTTTGGCTATCGATTACTTCTTTGGCATATTTAAGCGCATTGACCTTATCGCCCCGATACAGATAGATCCTCGCCAGTAGGGCTTTAACGGCCCAAACATTCAGTCGGTTTTGACGAAACATGGTAAAGACCTCCAAAGAGGTATTCGCAGCATTATCTTTAATCTGGTCTATTGTCGGATATACAGCCAATAATGCTTCTGCCTCTTTCAGATCTTTCTCCAATAAGGCAAGTACTTCGGCTCGCGGGAGAACCTTGCCCGGGTTGACCGTAAATGCGGTCATATACGGGATGCTTGGACTATCCTCCGTAGGATTTCCTACTGGTGACGCAGCAAAAAGACGCAGCAGATCAAAATGAAGTAGCGCCCGGGTCGCCAAAGCCTCACCTTTAACTAGCTGATAATTTACTCCGGTAAAAAGTCCTTTATCGGCATCAATATCTTTGAGGATATAATTGGCCTGAGCGATGGTACTGTATTGTGTCGTCCATAAGCTACTCAATGTAGATTTAACTGTAGCATCAGTATAATTATATCTTGCCATTTGCCCGTAGGTATCGGTATTGGCATTGGATTTACTCTGATAGAGCTGTGCTAGCACATCTAGGCATCCATAGCTAAGCTCTTTACCATAACTGTTTGCCTGCGCCATTTTCTGATAGATTCCGATCAGAGCATCCTTATATCCCTGTTCGGACGAAAACTGCTTTTCTTCGGTTGTTTGTGTACTGGGCTGTACATCCAGCCATTTGTTGCAGGATTGAGTTAAAATACCCAGTCCTATAATAAGCAATACACTATAAGCCTTGTTGTTGTAAATGATTTTCATCGGTGTTGCTTTTTAAAAACTGGTGGATAATTGAAGTGTAAATGAGCGTGCAAAAGGATAGTCAAGGCCACGTTCCCGGCGTATCGAAGACATGCGAAAAACATCATTGGAATACAGCGATATTTTAGTATTGCTCATCCGCCAGCGTTTGGTCAACTGATCTTTGAAACGATAGAAGACCGAAACACTTTCCAGGGAAAGTAAATTGTCATTTTGCACAAATCGGGAAGTTGCGTAGGTAGGCGTACTGATCGCATAGCCATCGGCATCGATCAGTCCCTTATAGAATACATGATCTCCTTGTTTCATCCATCGCTCCTGGGCAACTCTTCTATCCACATTGTAAAGACGTGCATTGACATTTTCTACCCGATCCGCGAGTGTTTGGTTATAAGCCTGTCCGCCCAGCCTAAATCGGAAAAATGCATTAAAACCAATTCCATTGTATTCGAAATTGGTTCCGAAAGTACCCTCTACATCACTGCGCGAGTCTCCAACGATTACCTGATCCAGTGGATTGTATGTATTGGTCAATTTGCCATCCCTTGTTCTAAAAATCTCATAACCCGATGCGGGATCTATCCCTAGCGACGGTACCGCCCAGATCGCCGTTTGCGATTGTCCTTCTGCATAACGGGTAATCGGAAGAGAAGATAGCTTCTCATTGGCCGATTTATTTAGTGCAGCAATGGTATTGGACACTTTGGTAATCTTGGTCTTGACCGAAAAGAGGTTAACAAAAACAGACCAGTTATTCCGGTTGGCACTGTTTGCCAAAATATTGTAACGGGTGTAAAGTTCCCAGCCTTTCGCCTCGAGATCGCCCATATTTTCTTTATATTGGTCAAATCCAGTCGATGGCGCCGTCGATATGCTCGCGATGGAACCTTCCGTTTTTTCGATATAATAGTTGGCTGTGAGATCAAAACGCTTGAAAAGTGTTAAATCCAATCCTAGATTATTCTTCTGTGTCTTTTGCCAAGCCAAAGCGTTATTTCCAAATCCGAGTAAATAAGTCCCGATCATCCCACGGTAGTCTGTGGAATTGAAATACTGGGAGGTTGTTTTACCATAGAAAGAATCAAAATTTTGTGATCCCGTATAACCGAAGGAATAACGCAATTTAAGTCGGTCTATTCCTTTGGTTTGTGCTAGAAAATGTTCTTTATGCAAGTTCCATCCAGCCCCTGCTGACCAGAATGGTGCAAATCTATTGTCACTACCAAATTGGGAAGATCCATCCAAACGGAACGAAAAATCCAATAAATAGCGGCTATTGTGCGAAAAAGAAAGGTTAGAGAATAAACCTGCCAAGCGTTTGATATTCTCCGTTCCTTCTGGTTTTGTACCGGTTGCAAACTGAAGTCCCTGACTCATGTTGTCCATGCTCGCATTTGGAAAACCAACCACTTTGAACGTTTCAGTATGATTGTTTTCCTGACTAATATTCGCACCCAACGTTGCGAAAATCAAATTCTTGTCAAAGGTTTTATTGAAATTGGCAGAGAATATACCTTCATAACGTTGATTTTTACCATAACCTTTTGTGTAAGACCCCTTTTCAAAGGTTGCTACATTGGTAAAGGATGAATGTTGTGCAGGCAAGAAGCGATCTGATTCGTCGGCTTGATAGAGGTAAGCAAAAGTTCCCTTTAATTTTAACCAGCTATACGCCTGCCATTCCAAGGCAAAATTATTGATTATACTATGGTAATTTGTCTGATCAACTAGGTTCAATGTCGCGTCATATAGCGGATTTACCGGCCTGCCCACATAACCAGTGAGGTTGTCATAGCTATCAAAGTTCGTCAGCCGTTTTCCCGTTTCCTCATTAAGGATATCTTCGAGATATACCTTATAAGATCCATCAGCGTTGTATGGGGTCCAGTAGGGATTTAGCTGTGCATATTGTCGAAATGAACCATAAGGTGAATTGGTACCTTTATTAGACACTAAAGTCAGATCATTCTTAAAGATCAGGTTCTTGTATCTGTAGGCCAAAAATGTGTTTCCAGTCATCGTTTGGCGACTAGATCCCTTCATTACACCGGCATTTTTATAATAGTTGAGGTTGATTCCATACTGAATTTCCTCCCTTCCTCCTTCGAGATAAAGATTATGCTTTTACCCAACACCAGTGCGTACCGGTTGTGCCAGCCAATCGGTATTGACACCAGAACGTACCGCAGCCAATCTGTTGTTATAGATCGTTTTTAATTGTTGATCGGTACCATTCCAACTGTAGTCATATACGCCGATCTGTCTTTCAAGCTCGAGTTTTTCGGCCGCATTGAGTACATCATACCCCTTTAGATCGGGCATTTCCAAGGTCATGTTACCTGTATAGGTGACCTGGAGCTTGCCTGATTTTGGACGAATGGTTTCGATCACAACAACACCATTTGCCGCACGTGACCCATAAATAGATGTTGCTGTAGCGTCCTTAAGTAGATCGATGTTTTTGATACGCGTCAGATCGAGATCATTAATCCGGGATAACGATACTTCAAAACCGTCCAGAATAAACAGGGGAGTATTTGGGTTATTTGAATAATTAAAAGGATTGCTTCCGCTGCTATTTGGATCGATAAGACTATTTCCTCCGCGCAACGTGACCTCGGGTAATGCATTGGGGTTAGAACCCAAGTTGAGATTCTCTGGCATTTGAAAAGATGGATCAAGTGATTTGATTGCCGATAGCACATTGTCGCTGCTCACATTCTGCAACTGCTCTTTGGTAAATGATCGCGCAGCACCCGTATACATTTCCTTTGGCCGCTCAAAAAGCCCGGTGACAACTACATCTTCAATCCTATTTTCAAGCGTTTTTAACACGATCTTAAATTCGGATCTACCGGAGAGTGCAAGCTCTTGTGTTTCATAGCCGATCATTGAAAAGACTAGGGTAGACACCGGTCCAGTAACAGGCAATCCCCAATGTCCATTTTGATCCGTTGCAGTACTATTGCCAGATAGCCCCCCCAGTTCCTTCCCATTTTTGGTGAGGACAGTCACACCGGCAATAGGCTTACCTTGGTCATCTAAGACTATCCCGCCGATACGACGAGGCTGTTCACGCTCATTTTTGACCTTACGCTGTTTGTCGTGATCCTCGAAAAGAACGACCCCCAAAGAAGTTTCCTTAAAACTCAGATTGGTTTGCCGAAGCATAAGCTGCAAAGTCTGGGCGACAGACCGCGATTGCCTATCCAATGTAGGGGCCATATATTGCTCCACCAGATCACTGGGGTAGAAAATAGTAATCCCCGATTTATTTTCAAGTTCCTGAAGAGCCTTTTTTAATGACATAGACGAAGATTCCATGTGAATCTTCACTGTGTTCATCCGTTGACCCAACGTTTCGGGCAGTGCCATCAATTGTAGCGAACTGGATAGCAACAAGCCCCCGATCAAATTTACTTTCATGGTAGATAGAAAGATTTTTCGATGTTTAGGGTTAAAGTGGGCAAAATAATCCCCACTTGCAAAAAACAAGAATTTTTGCATTATTTGTATTGGGTTTAATTGTTTGTCAATAATCGAATAAGCTCAGCTCCCTGTTTTGCTTCCTACGGCCAGGGAGTTTTTACTATATCACTTGCTGTTAAGTTTGTTTTTTCGTTTTCATTAGGCGTTGATTTTTAAGTTAATGTATGTTAGTTTTTTTCACTCCATTTTTTATTGACAGCCCTCTCCCTGTATTTCATATTGACCATCAGCTGTCTTACGATAGGTCGCATTGCGCGTAGCACAGATATTCAACAAGACCTCTTCGATCGTTTCGCTTCCGGTAAATTTCCCGCTGACGGGACAATTTTCTAGAGCTGGATTGATAAAATGTAGTTCCACTCCATAACGTTTTTCCAAATTTTTAGCGATATCACCAAAAGCCAGAGCGTCAAAAGACATATCCTGTCTTTTCCAGCTTAATGCCGATGCGGTATTTACTTTCTCAACCTTACCCTTCAACTGTGATTCTTTGAGATCGATTTTCTGATCCGCCACAAGCTCGGCAAATACTTGCTTTTCATTTTCTATCCTTACTTTTCCTCGTTCGACAAGGACTTCGATCTGCTTACTGTCAGCCGGGTATTTTATTGTAAATGCCGTACCCAGGACAGTTGTTTTAATCTCCCCTGTATGAATAATAAAAGGTTGATTATTCCGATGTTTAATATCAAAATATGCTTCACCTTCCAAGCTAACCTCACGTGTTGCATCATCGAAGGTATTGGGATAGGAAAGTTTACTCCCTGCCCGCAAAACAACACGTGAACTATCTGGCAATAGGATAAATCGATTCGCCGATCCTTCCGATTTGGAAAAGGCCACCTGCTGTTCATTCGAAGTAGATTTGTTCCACATCAAAATGGAAAAAGAAAACAATAATAGCGTCGCCGCTACAGCCGCATAGGGCCAGTAAACACGCTTACGCACAGGTATATTATCCATTTGCGCCCAAATATTGGCTTTCATTCGTTCACCGACCTGCTGCTCTGTTTCTCCTGGCGCTAGTTCCCAAATGTTTTCCTCTTCCTGCTGCTGACGATACCACAGTAGTAAACGCTCTTTTTCTTCTACAGAAATTGTTCCCTGAAGGTATTTGTCGATTAGTTGCTGTAAATTACTATTGTTCATGAAATCGTCCGTTATATGATAGTACCACATGACTATGGGTACCCCTATATTCAAATTGCTTTTTTTTCTAAAAAAAAATCAATTAGGACCAAAGCGGTTAATTAAGAGCGAATTAGGCAGTGTGAAATTATTATTGGTAATGATTTAGTAATGGTGCTTACTGCATTCATTTATATTCAAATTCCTTGTAACTCAATTACAAAAGTACAAAAAATAAAGCAATGAATCACTGGAAAAGCAATTACTTGGTACAGCATGCTTCAGTGATAATTATCAGATAATTCAACGGGTTATGATTGGTCAAATAATTTATTAGCTGTCATAATCTATATCCAAATTATGTCTGTATAAAAGACCTACAAGGTTAAGTGCCGAAAACTTCGCTTTTTTCATCTTGTTAACGTCTGGGTCTATAGCAAAATTTACTGCTGTCCTGAAATCTGTTTTTTCTAGAATAGAATTAGAGAATATAGCAGAGGAAAGGTCACATCCTAAAAATTCAGAGGCCGTCAGATCAGCCTCACCAAATTCAACGTCTTTTAATGTACAGTTCTTGAAAGTAGTTTTTCGAAGCTTTGTTCCAAAAAAATTACTGTAGTCTAAATGACATTCCGTAAACGAAAACGAAAACGCAAACTTGCTACATCTTGCAAAGTCTACCCCCAGCATTTTGCACCCAATAAATACAGCATTCCTGAATCCGGTTCCGTCAACGTCCACCATTGAAAAGTTACATTGTTTAAAAGTGCAATCTTCAAAATTATTGTCCTTTAGATCACTCTTGTTAAAATCACAACTGACAAATTCACACTTTATGAATTCTCTGTTTCTCAGTTTCTTTTCAGAGTAATTTATACCGGAAAATATTTTGTCTTGATGAATTACGGTTTCTTCCATTTTATATATTTTATATCCAAACAAGTTTAATTTTAAATATCAACAGTTTTAAGTAAGCACTTGAGAATCATTTTATTTGTTTTGTGATTCAATATATTATCCATTAATTGGTGTTAATACCTAATAAAGAATCGGTTACTTTAATTGCTGTAAAAAATTTAAAACCTTGGGTTTATCTTTTTCAGTAAGGTGTATACTACCCATATTTTCTGAGTACCAGATAGCATCTGCCACCAGAAAAACAATAGTACTATGTATGCTCAACTCCTCTCCATCGGTTGGCAAAATGTGAAGATTGTACCAATCTTCCCATTGTAGGCGATACTTGGAGTTAATCATGATTGCTTGGAGAATGATTCGCATTGTTTTAGCGTATTTTTCATCATTTTTCTTTTCTAAGATAAATTTCAGATAAGCAAAAGCACCATCCTTATCGACATTTTGATCTCTGTATTTTTTTACTTTATCCGTAAGGTTAATCAGGCTTTGATTTACTAGCTCATCCAGTAATTCTTCCTTATTCCTAAAATGATGGATAATCCCTCCTTTACTCAAACCTGTCCAATCAGCAATAGATTGAAAAGTTACGTGGTGCCAGTCTGATTCTGATCCAATGTGAATAGCCGCGTCGATAATCAACTGCTTACTTAATTCCGGTTCCTTTTTTCGGGTATATGAGCTATTTTCCAAATTATATCTTTATAGTTTATAACAAGCAACATTTGCAAAGATACCGAACGTTTGGTTTGTTTTGACATCGAATCATTAATTATTTTAAATACTTTTTCATTAACAGTTATGTCCTTTAATAAGACATGTCCTCATGGTGTTTTTCTGATTAAAACATAAAAATATTGCTACTAGAAATGGATAAAAATTTCCCAAGTTGGTTAGTACTTGGGAAATTTTCTCGTTTATAATAACAAATTTTGTAAAATATGGAAGAGACTATCTAATTTCTAAATATGTCACTTATGAGAATATCCCTGCCAAATATTATTGCTGAAATAAACAGTAAAGAGAGTAGATTATCCTCAGAGTTATCTCTGATTGTAGAAGAAGCCTACCAAATGACGATTTTTTTGCAAGATTTACTTCTCTCTGTGAAAGATTATGTAATCTCAAACGGATTTAAAAACAACGAAGAAGAAATTGATTTCTTCCGAAACATCAAACCATATATTTTAGGAAAATTAATCTACTACAATAAGCTGTTTAGAATAGAAACCGTTTGTCCAGTCAATGAAGGTGAGATCTATCATAAGTACTTTTCTAAGCATCTTGAAAAATTGAAGATAGATTACAGTGAGCACATCTGTAATTCTGATTTTTATAGATACTATCGTTCAGGCAGGGTTGACAGAGATGATTTATACTTCAGGTTAGGTAATGTTAATTGTTATGATGGATTAAATAGTATTGCTTTTGAAATCGATTTACAATTCTCAACTTACTATGACTACAAAATTGCCAAAATCATTTCAAATGATTTGCTATATTCTTATTTAATAAATAAGATAGCCCCTGATGATAATACAGGTATAAAACTGGATCATATAGATTCTATAAAAGAATTAACATGGACAAACTCAAAAAATGCACTTATTGAACTAATTTATGCAATACATGCGTCAGGAACAATTTGTCATGGCAAAATTGGGATTAGAAAGCTCGGCTTGATCTGTCAGATACTTTTTAAAATTCCTCTTAACGATGTACATCATGCATTTCATAGAATGAAAACTAGGAGTGGTTCGCGAACTACATTTTTAGATCAGCTTAAAATATCTCTTGAAGAATATATGGATAAAGATCTATAGTTACTTCGATACACCAATCTTAAAAGCAGTACCCTAAACGTACTGCTTTTTTCTTTACCCATATTTGCCAATTGGCAAATGTTCACAAACCGTTATTGCTGATGCTTTCATGTATTCTTAATGCCTAACAACTAGGTGTTTATATGATTCAAGAAAATTTAAAAAAAACTCCAAACCAATTGGCAGAGCTTGGCAGACAATACCAGCCAGACAATCCAACTTTGTATCGTAATTAATAAATACGTGTACAATGAAAATTATAACAATCGAAGAAGAAGCGTGGAAACAGCTCAATGAGCGGTTAAAGGCAATTAATGATTTTATCCTGAAATCAGAAGATACCAGCTATGATAGCCTCTGGCTGAACAACCATGAAGTATGTCAGTATCTCCATATTAGTGAAAAAACACTTTGGCGAATACGTACAAAAGGAGAAATAGCTTATTCCAAAATGTATGGACAGTATTTCTATACCATTGGAGCTATAAAAGATATGCTTAATGCCAATGCCGTACAGACCAGCGATGAATATGTACAGGAGCTTATGGCTAAAGGCAAGAGTTACATTGAGAAAGGTAGAAAACTAAAGAATTCTTAAAGGACTACATTATGAATATAGATAGAATAGAATTTATATCGTGGATGGAACGCATTATGGATCGTTTCGATATGCTAAAAGATAGCTTAACAGATATTGAAAAAAAGAAAAACACCATAGATGGTGAAGTATTATTAGATAATCAGGATTTACTTCAGATGCTTAAAATCAGTAGTCGTTCTTTACAACGTTATCGTTCTTCTGGCAAGTTACCATACTATACAATCAGCGGTAAATTATATTACAAATTAACTGACGTACATCAGTTTGTAAGAGAAAGCTTCAATACTCCATTGCACCGTACTAAAGACAGCAAGTGACAAATAATGCCCCTAAAGGACGCTTTGGTCATACCTTTTTGTGTATAGGTTATTTTCGAAAAGATAACAGTTTTAAAACAATAAAATTATGAGTGAAGAAACAATAGATAGTCCGCAATTACCGGATCAATTATCGGAAACACTTTTGGTATTGGACAAAGAAAAAAACAGGATTCAGGTTGTCAAAGGAATTGATAAAGACGGCAATCTCAAAACTGTAGAGCCAAATGAGAAAAACCAAAATCAGTTTATGCGTGTGGATAAACACGGAGATATGTTTTCTAACTTCTTTTCCAATTTTTTCCGTCAACTGAAGAATCCTACCCATTTTAAATTTTTTAAAGTACCAGCTGATGAAGCAATTGATACGGCAAAAAAAATGCAGCAACAGATTGATACACCTACTAAAGAAGGGGAATCAGTAATGGCAAAGCATGAGGTAAAAGAACCAGAGTTAAAACAAGAAAATCATAAAAATATGGAAACAACACAAAAAACTCCGGAAACAGGCGAATACCGTTTCAAGCCGGAACAGATTGATTGGGAAATGATGAACAATCTTGGATTGAGCAAAGAATATCTGGAAAAGAGAAACTTGCTTGATCCTCTTTTAAAAGGATATAAAACCAATGAATTGGTAACAGTTACGCTAAACCTCGGAACTGCTGTTTCCCGTCCTGAAGGCAGGTTGTCTTTACAGCCCGGCGAAGATGGCAAAGCTGTTATGCTTATCCATAGCGTAAGAAAAGAACCTCAATTAAACTTCCCTTTCTTTGGGCATGAATTCAGCAAAGAGGATAAAGAGAATCTGATTAAAACAGGCAATATGGGGCGAACTGTTGATCTTAAAAACCCTAAAACAGGTGAAACAATACCTTCCATTATAAGTGTAGATAGACTAACCAATGAGCTTATTGCTCTGCGGACAGATAAGATTAAAGTACCTGATGAACTAAAAGGCGTACAATTGAATGAGCAGCAGAAACAAACTCTTATGGAGGGTAAGCCACTATTGATTGAGGGAATGATCTCAAAAAAAGGTACTTCATTCGATGCTACAGTTCAATTCAATGCCGACAAACGTTATGTAGAGTTTTTATTTGATAGAACCACCAACAATAAGCAGACACAAAATCAGCAGCAAACACAATTACAAGGTACTTCTCAGGAAGCTCCGCGAAATTTCCGAGGAAAAGAACTGGATGACAAACAGTACGAGAAATTCAAAGAAGGTCAAACTGTATATGTAGATGGATTACTGGATAAAAAAGGCCAGAAATATCAGGGTTATATAACTTTTGACAAGGAAACAGGCAAAACAGGCTTTTCGTTTAACAACCCTGATAGGTTGAAAGAAAAAATCCAACCTGTTGAAGCACATAAAACTCAGACAGCTGTTAATTCTCAGGGAAAAACTAATGAGGCTACAAAAAATTTAAAAGAGCCTTTAAAGACAGGGCAGAAAAACCCTGACAGTAAGACGCAACAAGAGCAACAGGAAAAGCCAAAAGCTCCCGCTAAATCCAAAGGCAAAAAAATGTAAATCTCCAAAATAGCAAAATATGAAAGTAGTAATAGCAGAAAAGCCAAGTGTTGCAAGAGAGATTGCCACAATATTGGGTGCAACAGAAAAGAAAGAAGGATTCTTGACAGGTAATGGGTTTTACGTTACCTGGGCATTTGGGCATTTGGTTGCTTTGGGAATGCCTGAAGATTATGGTATCTCAGGTTTTCAAAGAGAATCCTTACCAATGCTTCCTAATCCCTTTTTATTGACAGTAAGGAAAATCAAAAAAGGCAAATCGTACGTACCTGATAACGGAGCTTTAAAACAGTTAAAAATTATTGAGCAGGTTATCAGTAAAAGCGAAAGTATCATTGTAGCTACTGATGCCGGACGTGAAGGGGAATTGATATTTCGTTATATATACGATTACTTTAAATGCAATAAACCTTTTGAGCGTCTTTGGATAAGTTCTTTGACCGAAAAAGCCATTAAACACGGTTTAGAAAACCTAAAACCTGGTAGTGACTTTGATGGACTTTACCATGCCGGACAAGGCAGAAGTCGTGCCGACTGGTTAGTGGGCATCAATGCTTCACAAGCATTGAGTATTGCCGCTGGGCATGGTGTATATTCGCTTGGACGAGTGCAAACACCCACATTAGCCCTCATCTGTAAAAGGTATCTGGAAAATAGAAACTTCTCAATAAAAACTTATTGGCAGATAAATCTGGAACATCATAAGGAATCAATAGATTTCAAAAGTCTTTCAAAAACTAAATGGGACGATAAAAAGCTAGCTGAAGACATACTGAAATCGTTACAGCGTATTGGAATAGCTAGAGTGATTGAAGCAGAGAGTAAAAAGATAGCAGAGCAACCGCCTCTATTGTTCGATCTGACAGGATTACAAAAAGAAGCTAATAAAAAACTTGGACTCTCTGCGGATGAAACGCTTAACATTGCTCAAAGCCTTTACGAAAAGAAACTGATTACCTATCCGCGTACAGGTAGTAAATATATTCCTGAAGATCTATGGGCTGAAATCCCTGGTCTAGTAAGACTACTAGAAAACAGAGAATCGTGTAAGGAAGCCAGCAAAAAAGTGAAATGGGGACGTTTCAATAAACGTATGGTGAACGATGTCAAAGTAACGGATCATCATGGTTTACTCATTACTGAAAAAATACCCGCTGAATTACCTGCCAAAGAAAATGCAATTTATGATATGATAGCTTTCAGATTATTGGAAGCCATCTCACATCCATGCTCCAAAGAAATAACAGATATTACCTTACAAGTAATACATTATGATTTTATTTTGAAAGGTTGTAAAATTCTTGAACCGGGTTGGCGTGCTATTCGTGGAAATTTTAGTGAGGATGACAGTGAGCCTATACAAGATATCCCCGAACTGAAAGTTGGTGAAGAAGTTAATATCAAAAGTATGCAGGTAATAGAAAAGAAAACTAAACCTCCTGTATTGTACACCGAAGCCGGATTGTTATCAGCAATGGAAAGTGCTGGGAGGGAAATTGAGAGTGAAGAGGAACGTAAAATTTTACAGGGGATTGGTATTGGCACCCCAGCTACAAGAGCAGCTATAATAGAAACTCTTTTTAAGCGTGACTATATTCGTCGCGAAAAGAAATCACTCATCCCAACAGAAAAAGGTTTGCAGGTTTATGATTTAGTTAAAGACAAAAAGATTGCTGATGTTGCTATGACCGCAGAATGGGAGTTAACATTACAGCAAATTGAAAATGATCAAGAAGATGCCACCATATTTCTTAAAGAAATGGAGTTATATGCAGATTTTATTACAAAGGAACTATTAGAATCTACTATTGTAAAACAGAAACAACCTGAACTGGAATGTCCAAAATGTAAACAACAGCAACTCCTCATTTGGAATAAGGTGATAAAATGTCCCGATGAAGTTTGTAATTGGATACAGTTTCGTAATGTTTGCGGAGTATTATTGAGTACCAATGATATTGAAAGTCTTTTAAAAACACGAAGAACAAAACTCATAAAAGGAATGCAAAGTAAATCAGGCAAAAAATTCGATGCATACATTGTGTTGGATACAACCGGAAAAAGCTCTTTCGAATTTCCACCCAATAAACAAAAAAAGAAATGAGTAATATAATCCTGTCCAAAAAAGAAATAGAAAAACTGATTTTCACCATTCGAGATAAACACGTAATGCTGGATAGCGATCTGGCTTCCTTATATCAGGTAGAAACTAAGAACCTAAATAAAGCCGTGAAAAGGAACATCGAAAGATTTCCACAATCGTTTTGTTTTCAGTTAACCGAAGAGGAAGCTGAAAACTTGAGGTTCCAGATTGGAACCTCAAGTTTAAACTATGGTGGAAGACGTTATTTACCCTATGCTTTTACCGAGCAAGGTGTGGCAATGGCTTCCGCCATTCTTCGTTCGTCTACAGCGATTAAGGTCAGTGTTGAGATTATGGAAGCCTTTGTAGAAATGCGTAGAATACTCATCAGTAATGCTTCTTTGTTTCATCGTTTGGATAAAATGGAACTGAAACAGTTGGAAACCGATCAAAAATTTGAAGAGATATTCAAAGCTCTGGAAAGTGACAAGCTACACATTGAAAAAGGGATTTTCTATAGTGGACAGGTTTTCGATGCCTACGCCTTTGTATCAGATATTATTCGAAGTGCTAAAGAGTCCATTATCTTGCTTGACAATTATGTGGATGATACTGTACTTACGCTACTAGGTAAACGAGAACAATCTGTAACCGCAACAATCTATACCAAAAGCATCAGCAATCAGCTTCGGTTGGATTTACAAAGGTACAACAGTCAATATCCCCGTATTGAAGTTGAAGTTTTTGCCGATAGCCACGACCGCTTATTAATTATTGACAGTACGGAACTTTACCACATTGGGGCTTCGCTTAAAGACCTGGGCAAAAAATGGTTCGCATTTTCACGAATGAATATAGAAGTGAGCAAAATTCTTCAGGTACTTAACAAATAACAAACCCTCCGAATATGGAGGGTTTTGTCATTATTATGGGGAGTGTAACTCAAACTGTGTCATTGGATTTAAATCTTAAAAACCTCTTTCTAATTTGAGTCTATCCCCAAATCTAATATAAAGTTGGGATATGGTCAAGCCCCAGTTATGCATTGGCATCGTCCATTTTTTTGCAATATCTTTAATAATTAAATACATCAATTTCATGAGCGCCTGTTCAGAGCTGAAAGCTCCTTTAGATTTAATAATTTTTCGTATCTGACGGTGCATTCCCTCGATTGGATTTGTGGTGTATATAATCTTGCGAACCTGATCCTCGTATTCAAAGAAAGTAGAAAGATTGGTCCAGTTATCCATCCAGGATTTGGCAGCAAGTGGGTATTTCTTGCCCCATTTTTCT
>NZ_MKWH01000017.1:0-18723 GCF_001899705.1 Sphingobacterium sp. 40-24
TATAAAACAAAAAACAGTAGCAACCTATCGGCTACTACTGTTTAAATTATTTATTTTTAATCACTGAAAACCTGTATCGATTTTTCAGGACTAGTCAGAACGTTCGTCATCTCTTGCTCCTTATCTCCTCTCACAACAATAGCTCCTATTTTTTTAATCGATTATCTTCGTCATTATTCCCTCCCTTTTTATTGACTGACTTAATATTCATATTACCAAAACGATAAGAAACAGACAATCGGATAACCCGACTATCATATGCATTTCGTATACGATAGTATCCATTTTCCTGATAACTCGACAATCTGCGCTGGCCTCTTGTATTGAAGACATCATTTATACCCAACTTGACATTCAATTTTTTGTCAAGAAATGTTTTACCTGCACCTAGATCAATGCCATAGTAAGACTGAAAACTAAATACGCCATATACTGCTGGCGAGAAATAATTGCCCGTCAGCTCCAGGTTTGTTGTTTCCCCAATTCGGATATCATGATTGGAACTTACCTGGAACGATAACTTTTCCAATTGGCGTTGTGCTCCGGAGTGTTCATCAAAACTAAACTTATTATAAAAAGCGCTGGCATTGTTAGAAATACTCCACCATTTAAAAAGCTTAACGGGTATATTGATATTCATGTTGTAATAATCAAAATAAGCCAGATTTCGATCGGTCTGTGCAATAGCTTTGGTCTCTGAATTACTTTCTATCACCTGAGTGATTGCATCGTTGGTCCTCTTGTAGCCCAAACTCAGTAAATAGCGATCTTTAAAGGTATAATTTACTTCATACGAATTGGTATATTGTGGATTTAAATAAGGGTTGCCATACTGATACGTGTATTGATCCAAATAATACACAAAGGGATTCAATGACCCATAATCAGGGCGGTCAATACGTCTGCTATAACTCGCACCAAGCTTGTGATTATCATTAATTTGTTGCTGTACAAATATTGATGGAAAAAAATCGGTATAGGTACGTTTTGTTTGTTGCCCAAGCGTCACTGAGTTTCCTAGGGAGCTCGTATTTTCAACACGCAGTCCAGTTTGTACCGAAAACTTTCCGAACGATTTATTTAAACTGAAATAAGCTGCTGCTATATTTTCATTGTACAAAAAATGATTACTTTGACCATTATTTTGCACAAACTCGCCTTGCTGATCCTGATCTTCGTACAACAAATTATTATCTGTTTTTACGCGGCTATATTTTAACCCCGCCTCGAGTTTCGTCGTTTTATTAAAAGGATGCACAAAATCGGTTTTAAAAACTAATATTTTTGTCTTAGAAAGCATATCATTCCGGAAAATATGCGGTGATTTAAATTCTTCCCAGTTTGCGTCCAAAAAATGGTTTCCAACAGTGCTATTGTCATTATTTTTCGAATATGAATAGTCCCCATTAAATGTCAATTCAGTCCCTAAGGTATCAAATGTCTTTTTGTAATTCAGATTATAAGTGAGGTAATGGTATTTAAAATCTGACAAATTACTTCCTAATACTACCGAATCAAGCTTTCCTTTTTGAGAAGCGATCAGATTGCTTCCCTCCCGTGTTGAATGACCATTGCTTACATTACCATTAACCACAAATCCAATGACCTCCTGTTTCCCCAGATTAAAATCTGCCGCAAATTTGAAATTATGACCTCGATAGCGGAATTTCGAATAAGAATCCGAATTGAAAAAAGTCGTCCCGCTTTTGGTATCTACAGCCCTATCGATATCTAAATCATTAAAGCCTAAGGCAGTTGCATAGTTATAGGAAGAAAATAAGTTCACCCAATTGTTACGATGGTTTATGAGAAAGCCACCATCAGCCTTTGTATATTTACCCTGCCCTAAATTGAGGTTTAAACTAACATTACTTCCAAATTGCGTATTCCTCTTTGTCTTAATATTAATAATTCCTGCATTCCCTGCCGCATCATATTTTGCAGGTGGATTGGTGAGTACTTCGATCGAGGCTATTGCATTTGAAGCTGTATTTTCCAATAAGCGCGACACTTCATCTGCAGAAAGATAAGTAGGCTTACCATCAATCATGATGATCACATTACTTTTTCCACGAAGGTTGATCTTTTTGTTGTCTAAAGTTACCCCCGGGACCTTTTGCAAGAGTTCCAATGCGTTATTTCCGGTTGCCAAAATACTGTTCTCGACATTGAGCACAACTTTATCAAGGTGACTTTCAATTAATGGCTTCTTGCCAATTACCTGCGCCTCACCCAGCACTTTACTTTCCAGCTGTAATCGAATCGTATCCAGCACCTTGAAATCACCCGCACGCAGCATTATTTCCCCAGAACGATAAGTACCATAACCCACCGTGGACACCTGTAAGCTGTACTTCCCCTCGGGTATCGCAAACAACACAATTTGTCCATTTTCGTTGGATAAGGTTCCTTTTAACAAGACATCATTGGGTTTACGAAACAGTGAAATATTTGCGGCAGCAATGGGCTGGTTGTCCTGCCCAACAACGACAGTACGTAATTTCCCCCCGTCAGACTGTGCTGAAACGGGTCCGGCATTAGAACACAGGAATAAAACAATAGAAAATAAGAGCAATTTAATTTTTTGTGGTTTCATAATGTAATTTCTTTGGGCTATCGATCGGATAGTCAACTTCATAATAATGACAACAAACCTCGTGTATTCATTACACGTTGACTAGCAGAAATAGACAGGTAGTGCGATTCACTCGGTAGACAACCAAATAATATCGGTAAACCCTATCCTTCGCTGATCGCTTTTACAGCGGATAGGATCATGCGAGCTAATTTTGAATCTTCTGAAACATATCGTAGGAAAATGACATCGAATCAAAATAAAAATTCAAAAAACAAATAAAATTCAAAACAAATAAATTGTATACAAAAAATATTAAGCATAATATTTGTATTTTTGCATCGAAAATTAGTAAACTGATTCATGAGCACTGTATCATTGAAGAAAAGACTCTACCGTATTTATATCCTTATGCTACGATTTATGCATGGCGAGCATGCTGGAGACGCATTACGTAATGTTGCCATCAGTATTTTGCCAAGTTTGGCGATCTATTTATTGGGAGCGCAAGCGAGCACGGCTATCGGAATCGGTGTCGGATCGTTGTTAACAACACTCACCGATCCTCCTGGCAACAGAAAAGATAAACTTTCTTCAGCTCTGATATGTATTCCCACCTTCTTTGTTGCATCATTGTTTACAGCTATTGTATTTCCCTATCATTGGCCCTTGGTTATCGTGCTAGCGGCAGCCGGTTTTATATGCACCTTATACGGCATTTTTGGAGCCCGCTATGCTGCAATTGGAAACATGACATTGATTCTCATGAGTTTTGTGATCGGAATGGCCCCACAACACCCATTTGCGGTTGGCTTACAGATTACAACAGGTTCCATAATATATTACTTTTTTAGCCTTTTACAAGCCTATATACAACCTTATCGCTCTTTAAAACATGCCATGGCTAACGGCTTTCATGGATTGTCCCAATTTCTATTGATACGATCACAGTCTTACGATCCCGATATTCCTTTGAATATTACGTACAGTCGCGTAGGAAAAATTCATGGCCAGATCAGCGAACAGCAGGAACAAATCAGGTCTCTTCTGTTTCGAGAAAAAAAAATCATAAGCCAACAGTGGCATAAAAGCAATTATTGGCTCAGTCAGGTTTATGGATTAATTGACCTCCATGAGTTAATTATTGCGCTTGATCATGACTACGATGCAATTCGCAAAAATCTTGCAGACACGGGCAGCCTTCCCATAATTCGTCACACAATCAAATTATTAGCGTTAGAAATCGATAGCTTTTCACAACCCAACAAGAGGTTCCGGTATGCACATCAATTATACCATAATAACTTTAAAATTAATGCCCTCTTACGGGATTTAAAAGAAATTCAAGAACAACAGGCCGATCCAGCAAAAGGTATATTATGTTCGATCATAAGCAACATCGAAGCAATTATTGATGTACTCAACAGAATCCAGGTCGCTTTTTATCAAAATCAGGAAATTCAGGATAAGATTGACACCAGCGAGTACCAACAATTTATCAGTCGACCATTACGTAATCTCGCTGATCTAAAAAGTAAACTCCATCTGAATAATCCGCTTTTTCGATTTGCGGTTCGGATGGCTCTTCTTTTTGGAACAGGTGCATTGATCGGTATTTTATTTTTGGATTTTAAATATACCTATTGGATCTTACTGACGATCGCTATTGTTGCCAGGCCAGCATTTTCAATGACAAAAACCCGTAATATAGAACGTATTGTCGGTACATTCTCGGGTATTATAGTTGGTGTGTTCTGCTTAATTTCTATTCATTTTCTTCCAGCACTCCTAACCATAGCTGCATTGGGTCTTTTTGGATTCTTTTTGTTCAACCGATCTAACTATATGGTCAGTGTCATCTTCATTACCTTGGGAATTGTGATTGCACTCAATCTGTTCGAAGGCAACATCAATCTCATTTTAGGCAGCCGAATACTTTTCACACTGATTGGAGCATTCTTGGCTATAGCGGGTTATTTCTTGATACCTGTACGCCAGAGCACAGGCATGGTTCAGCTGGCAAAAGAGGTATCCCTTTACAACGCGCATTATTTCCAGATCATCAATAACCGTCTGTCGGACGAAAGACAAAGTTCGTTTGATATACGACTGGCTCGTAAAAAGGCGCAGACCGCCATGGCCCTGTTTTCAGACGCCATTAATCAAATGAAAAAAGAACCCGAGCACAAATGGATGGATTGGTCACATATTCACCATTTTCAGGCACTCGCATATCAGGTCAATTCCCATTTGGTGGGCCTCTCGCTATCGTTAAACAAAAAGACGAATCGCCACCTCGCCTATGATATCCATAGTAGAATCGATGCGCTTAAACCTCTCCTAACAGATTTAAATCAAACTGCAGAACGGATCAATTTAAAGAAATCATAATACCCGATTGACAGTTACTTTTGCGGTTTCATCGGAAGATATGCGATGCCAATCGGCATGTTATTCAAAATTCCTTTAACTAAAAAATACCATTTCTTTTGCTTTAATAAAAAAAGAGTTTATATTTGTGTCGTCTTCGAAAGAAGATTTCTAATCAACACCTCCCTTCATCAGTAGGTCTTGATTTATAAAGAAGTGGCGAGAGACTGGCTCAATGACCCACTGGCAACCTTCAATTTGTTTGAAAAGGTGCCAATTCCTGTCCAAAACAATATCGTTTTGGAGCATATAAATGACATAAGACAATGATTATTAAATTACTGAAGTCCATTAAAAATTCAGGTTCAACACAAGTGAACCGCACGATAAGCGAAAGTGTAACCCATCGTACAATTGTATCGATGCGAATGCGAATGCGTATGCATATGCACTTCCATGCTTGTTAAAAATCATTTCCGTTTTCTTGGATAAAGATTTAACAGCCCCTTCAAGGAGGTGTGTATGCTTCTCTTTTTACTTTGCAATTTCTTTTTGAACCCTTAAAATCTGATATATTATGTCTTCAAACAAAAATTTAAAATTCGAAACTCTTCAGGTTCACGCTGGCCAAGTCGCTGACCCTACTACGGGATCTAGAGCAGTTCCTATATATCAAACAACATCTTTTGTATTTGAAAATGCCGAACACGGCGCAAACTTATTTGCATTAAAGCAGTTCGGTAATATTTATACACGGATTATGAACCCTACTACGGATGTTTTCGAACAACGTATTGCGGCACTGGAAGGTGGAGTTGCAGCTGTTGCTGTTGCATCCGGCCAGGCGGCACAGTTTATAGCTTTAAATAATATTTTGGAAAGTGGTGACAATTTTGTTGCGGGATCCAACTTATACGGCGGTACATTCAACCAGTTTAAAGTTTCTTTTAAGCGCCTAGGCATCGAAGCTCGTTTTGCAACAGATGCCGAAGCCGATAAAATTGAAGCGCTCATTGATGATAAAACAAAAGCAATCTATGTTGAAACAATCGGAAACCCAAGTTTCAATATTCCCGACTTTGAAAAAATTGCTGCTGTAGCAAAAAAATATGAATTACCATTAATCGTTGACAATACTTTTGGAGCCGGAGGTTATTTATTTAAACCTCTGGAGTATGGTGCAAATGTGGTTGTTGAATCGGCAACTAAATGGATCGGTGGACATGGCACAAGCATTGGCGGTGTCATCGTCGACGGCGGAAACTACAATTGGGGCAATGGAAAATACCCGCAATTTTCCGAACCATCTGAAGGCTATCATGGTTTAGTGTTTTCCGAAGTTTTCGGTGAAAGCGGACCATTCGGAAATATTCAATTTGCCATTCGGGCGCGTGTGGAAGGGCTCCGGGATTTCGGACCAGCACTCTCCCCTTTCAATTCATTTTTATTATTACAAGGACTTGAAACCTTGTCTTTGCGGGTGCAACGCCATGTAGACAACACTTTAGAGGTCGCAAAATGGCTTGAGGCGCATCCACAGGTAGAAAAAGTAAACTATCCGGGATTAAAAAGCTCTCCGAGCTTCGCTAACGCACAAAAATACCTTAAAAATGGCTATGGCGCGGTACTTTCTTTCCAGCTTAAAGGTGACGCAGCGCAAAAGGCCAATAGCTTTATCGACAGCTTAGAATTGATCAGTCATTTGGCCAATGTTGGTGATACGAAGTCATTGATTATTCATCCAGCAGCTACAACCCATCAACAATTGAGTGATGAAGATCAAGCCAATGCCGGAGTCTTCAAAGGCTTATTACGTCTTTCTGTAGGAATAGAGCATATTGATGATATCAAAGCTGATTTACAACAAGCTTTTGATAAAATTAAATAATCAGATTTTTTCGGCTTAAAACTTAAACGTAAAATGAGTAAGCATATATATCTGCACCCGGAGCCTTTTGTATTTGAAAATGGAAGAGAGCTTACTGATTTACAAATCAGTTATGAAACATTTGGCAAACCCAACGCAGATCGCAGCAATGTGATCTGGGTTTGCCATGCATTAACGGCCAATGCAGATGTGCTGGATTGGTGGTCCGGTCTTTTTGGAACAGGTGAGTTGTTTGATGCAAACGATTATTATATTATTTGTGCCAATGTCATAGGATCAGCATATAATAGCAGTAATCCGCTATCTGTAAACCCAGCAACCGGACAACCCTATTACCTATCTTTCCCCGAATTCACAGTGAGGGATTTGGTTCACGCACATCAAGTCCTTGCGGACCACCTGGAAATCAAACAAATAGAGATCCTTATCGGGGGGTCATTAGGCGGTCAACAAGCATTGGAATGGGCCGTATCGCACAGTATAGCCATCAACCATCTCATCGTGGTTGGAACAAATGCCGTCCACTCACCATGGGGTATTGCATTCAATGAAAGTCAACGTCTGGCCATTACAACTGATCGAACCTTTTACGCCAATCACCCTGATGGTGGAGCTAAAGGATTGAAAGTTGCACGCGCTATGGCACTGTTGTCTTACCGCAACTATACAACGTATGCCAACACGCAAAAGGAAGATGATAACGAAAAACTCGATCATTATAAAGCATCCTCCTATCAGAACTATCAAGGTGAAAAATTGGTGAAACGCTATAATGCGTACAGCTATTACTTCCTGACCAAAGCAATGGACAGCCACAATTTAGGTCGGGGAAGACGATCTATTGAATCTGCTTTGGCGAGCATTGATTGTCCAACTTTAGTCCTGAGCGTTAATACAGATTTGTTGTTTCCGCCACAAGAGCAACAATTCATCGCGCAACATGTTCCCAATGCCCATTATCAAGAGATTGAATCGACCTATGGCCACGATGGCTTTTTGATCGAAACAAAAAAACTCACAAAAATCATTAGCAGCTTTCTGCGGGAACAAAAAGAATACATAAACGAATTAGTATAAGAGAGTAAATAATATATAAGAGAATTTAAGAAGAGATATGAGTAATAAATTAACAATAGGGATGTTTGGGTTTGGTGTCGTAGGCCAAGGTCTTTACGATATCATCAAAACCAAAGATCTTAATCTGGAGATCAAGAAATTTGTCATTAAAAACGGAGATAAAAAACGCTCGCTACCAGCAGATTTATTTTCTACCGATGCCGAAACAATTTTAGGTGACCCAGAAATTAATACTGTTGTCGAACTAATCGATGATGCCGAAGCAGCATACCAACTAACTGTTCGTGCTTTGAAATCGGGGAAAAATGTGGTATCTGCCAATAAAAAAATGATTGCCAGCCATTTGGAAGAGCTGGTTGATATCCAACATGAATACGGGACCAGTTTATTATATGAAGGTGCCGTTTGCGGAAGTATTCCCATTATACGGAATTTAGAAGAATACTATGACAATGAATTACTGCATTCTGTCAGCGGTATTTTTAATGGATCTTCCAACTACATTTTATCTAAAGTTTTCAACGAAAATCAGCAATATACAGATGCTTTAAAGAAAGCACAAGAACTTGGTTTTGCAGAAACAGATCCAACGCTGGATGTAGGTGGATTTGACCCCAAATTTAAGGTATGTATTGTTGCTTCGCATGCGTACGGTATCTATGTCAAACCAGAAGATGTGTTCAATATTGGTATTGATAAATTGGGACAGCAAGATATTCGTTTTGCGAAAGAAAAGAACCTCAAGATCAAATTGATACCGACGGCAAAAGAGATCGACGGCGACAAAGTTGTACTTTATGTATTACCACGCCTAGTAGGCAAAGACAGCATGCTCTATAATGTAGAAAATGAGAACAATGGAGTATTGGTGAAAGCGGCCTTTGCAGACGAACAATTTTTCTATGGTAAAGGAGCAGGTGGCCACCCAACAGGTTCTGCTGTGCTATCGGATATCGCGGCTCTTCGCTATGGATACCGCTATGAGTATAAAAAACATTTAGAATCCAGCACATTAAATTATAGCCAAGATTATTTAATTAAGGTTTATTTGAGATATACAGATGATACACTGATTGAAAAGTTAAATTTCAGTGAAATCACAGAACGATATTACGCACCAGATTTCAAATATGTCATCGGACATATTAATCTTCAACAAATCGCAGCCCATAAAGCTGATTTGGATCAAGAGGGCAATTTTATTGCTGAAATCGCGTAGGCAATCAACAAACCAACCTACCTTGAAAATAGCCCCGAATGGGGCTATTTTTTTATCTTATATTTAGTCACCTTTCAACTTGAGATCTAAAATCCCACCTTCCACCAAACGTTCAAAAGGAAGTTGCCAACCTTTCCACAGGCGATTATTCAACCGAACTTGATCAACAATAGAACTATTGGGTTGCTCTTTCTTCACCTGAATGATAAATTTATTTTTTCTTAATTTCTTCGGCAATTGTATCGTTACCCGATCGAAAAGTGGCGCGCCTATCTGAAGTGCGGGCTTCTCGGTGGTGAGACTTCGGACATCGAATAGGCCGATACTCGACAAGACATACCATGCTCCAAGCTGTCCTTGGTCTTCGTCTTGTCCGTAGCCATAGCCATGTATCGCATCGTTACCATAAAACTCATTGCAAATTGCCCGTACCCATTTTTGACTCAGATCAGGTCTACCAGAAAAATAGAACAGCCAAGAGATATGCAGGTTCGGTTGATTACCGTGATTATAAAGACTTTCAATCCCTGCGAAGGCGTCAATTTGTGTACCACCTCCAAACACATTCTTCTGCGACACCGTAAAGATACTATCCAACCGCTGATTGAACAGATCCTTTCCAACGAGTTTAACCAATTCTTGTGGGACATGCGGAACATAGAACGTATACTGCCATGCATTTCCTTCCTGAAATCCACGCCATGGTTCATAAGGGTTAAAGTTTGAAATGAATCGTCCAGTACTATCCTTTGGCCGCATAAACTTCGTCTCGGCATCATACAGATTGCGCCATCCATTGGATAATTCCTGAAATTTAACATAGTCTTTTTGACGCCCCAATGATTTTGCAAATTGCGCAGCCGCTCCAGCGGAAAAAGCATATTCCAAGGTATGCGAAGCGCCAAAAGGAGATCCATTGGTCATTAATTCGGGACTGCCATGATCATCTTTTATATACGGTGAGTAGCCTTTGCGGACGAAAACTCCCACATCTAACTTTCCTGCTCCAGGCAGACGGTCCTTCGCTTCCAATTCATTTTTGCGTACCGCATCATAAGCAAGATTCATATCATAGTCACGAATACCGACATTGTAGGCCGCTGCGATTGCCAAACCCGTAAAATTAGTTCCTACACCCGAAACGTATTTACTGTTGGCAATACCGTCTCCTAACCAACCTGCATCGCGATAGACCAACAATTGACTCTGAATCCAGTCGTTGTAATAGTCTGGATACGCAATAGACCACAACTGTGTCAAATTCCAAAATGCGCCCCAGATAGCATCGGTATTATAATGATGATGAATCGGTTGCCCTTGCTTATTTAGGGCAATCTGCCCCACCGAGCCGTCATTTTTGGGATATGCACCATTTACGTCGCTTGCAAGCCCACGGCCAAGTAAAGCATGATACAATCCCGTATAAAATTTAATGCGGTCGTCCGCTTTGCCCCCTTCCACCAAAATTCTTCCCAGTTCACTATTCCAGGTTTGCAAGGCATTATTCTTTGCAGCATCAAACGACATATCCTTCGCCTCTTTAAGCAAATTCAGTTGTGCGTTTTCTACAGAAGTATAAGATAAACCCGTCTTGATGTCTATTGATTCGCCTGCTTCAGTGCCAAACTTCAGATATACTCCAGCTCCTTTTCCTTTTATGCGCGTATGTTGGTCAAAAGTTATAGAATCTCGAAATGTCCCAAAAGACTTCGGTTGTTTGTTGATCTCCGCAAAGAAAAACATTTTGACCGTAGCCCCCTGCTGATATTTTTGTACATATACAGGATTGGTAACCACATATCCCCAGACGTGCTGTTTGTCATAATTTACTTCGGCATCAACGACCGGTCCACTTTCCCCCATCACATGGCCAATATCGAAAATAAGGTTGGCTTCTTCCGTTTTTGGAAAAGTATAGCGGTGAAAACCGACACGCTTCGTTGCCGTAAGCTCAGCAAGTATATTATAATCTTTTAGCTTGACACGGTAATAGCCAGAAGTGGCAAATTCATCCTTCTTGTCAAAATCGGAACGATAACCGCTTTGTGGACGATCAAGTTGACCGGGCATTGTCTTCAATTTTCCAACGGATGGTGCAAATACCACTCCGCCTACCTGAAATTCGTGAAAATTAGCAAAGCCTTCTATTGAGGTATGCCTATCGTCATAACCCACGGCCTCCCAGCCCGACTTGTTCCCATAGCTTCCATTTGTGCTCGGAGCGAGCTTAGCCATTCCAAAAGGTACGGCTGCTGGTGTATAAAAGAAATACCGACTATGGACGGATCCAATATTAGGTTTTACAAAAACGGTCAAATCTGTTTTCTGCTGTGCGGAAACAGCTGCCGTACTCACAAATAAACTACAAAAATAATAAATGATACGCTTTACCATTGTTCTCAATTAGGTTCTACAGCAAACTTACAAAAAAATAGAGTATGTATAAACATGAGTTAGATTTTATTACTTAATTTAACGACTTAACAGATTGCATCGCAACGCCTAAATTTGTAAAATTTTAAATACTAATCAAATAAAATACTATTAAAGCTTAAATACTGACATTTTTCCATAACTTTGATTGTACATACATATTAAAATATAACCAGTAAATAAATTCAAAAAAATACACATCGAACGGCTGATCTTCGATCACAAGCCTGAAATAAATACAAATTAACGTTGAAATAAATACCAATGATTGACAGGTACACTTGTCAATCCTAATTAATTACAATACAACCACAATGAAAAAAAACACCACATTTTTTAGTCTAATACTTCTGTTACTCGGAACCCAACTATCAGCACAACAAACAAAACCCGACCGTATCGCGCAACTTAAGTTAGCAAAAAGCATTCTAGCGGATCAAAACCTAAAATATGTGGACAGCCTTGCCCGAGAGGTCATCAAAGAAGGTTTCAATGCGGGCAGTGGCTACTCACAAATTTGGGCCAGAGATCTCAATACATTCATCGAAACCGCATTGGAAGAGCGGTCCCAAGCGGACATTAGAGGGGCTATTTTAGTATTTTTTAAGATGCAACAGCCCAATGGCGAAATGGTAGACGGCTATGTACTAAAGAAAGACTTTACCTGGCATGATGATACACCCTACTATTCAAAAAACGCTCCTGATCATGTGGGTTTTAAAAACACGGTAGAAACCGACCAGGAAACGTCACTCATCCAATTGTTGGGTAAATACATAATAAAAACAAAGGATTACAGTATCTTGGAGGAGTCTGTCGGTGGAATTTCTGTAAAAGACCGTATCCAACTTATGTTGGATTATCTGAAAAAGGAACGGTTCAACCAAAAGTATCAGCTACTTTGGGGTGCGATGACAGCAGATTGGGGAGATGTACAGCCCAACGACAGCTTTGGTTGTGATTGGAATGACCAACTTTCCAATGAGGCAATCGATATTTATGACAACGCGATGTTTATTATTGCATTGCAGACCTTGATTGAAATCCAGCCCAACTCTCCCAAGGTGGCGGAATGGAAAGGATTAAAAAAGAGTCTCGAAACGAACAGTAGACGTTATTTATGGGATAAGAAAAAACAAAAATTCATTCCGCACATATACCCTAAGACATCACCTATTCCTAAAGGATTTGATGAAAATACGATCCATTATCATGGCGGCACCGCCATCGCTATAGAAGCGGGGCTACTAACACCTTCAGAAATAAAAACAGTCAACAAACAAATGCTTGAAAACGTGCGGTTATCTGGCATGCCGAGTATTGGATTGACCTTATACCCAACCTATCCAGTTGGATTTTTCATTGGCGGAATGGCTCAGCCTTACCAATACCAAAATGGTGGTGATTGGACCTGGTTTGGCGGACGGATGATCCAGCAACTCGTTTTAAATGGCTTTTATCAGGAAGCCTATACCGAACTCCAACCGATGATCGATCGGGTTGTGAAAAACAAAGGATTTTACGAATGGTATGGTCAAAATAACGTACCCAGTGGATCAGGAAAATTCAAAGGTTCAGCAGGCGTGCTGAGTAAAGCAATAGCTCTCCTAGAAAGCTGGGCTGAAACTACCCTGGAAAAGAATCATTAAAAGAATAAATAAATTAGCTATTCACTCATCCAATTAATCCATTCAAAAAGGATGAGTGAATTCCCTAATAATCTCTTCTGCTTTCGACAGTATAGGTAAAACTTTCCGCGCGGTAGAACCCCAAATTATATTCAATCGGCTTCCCAGATTGGTCAAATACAAAGCGCTTGCGGGACAGAATAGGATCACCGATATTAATCTCCAATTTATCAGCTATAAATTTATTTGCGGCCATTGCATCCAGCTCTTCCTGAGAAAGATCTGCAACGACATGATAATCTGCTTCTAAGATCTCATATAAAGGTCTCTTAAAATCTTCATCGCCGTTTAAACCTATACGCGGATGGAAGTAAGAGATAAAATAAACAAATGGGTCATCTTTCTTTCCTCTCAGACGTTCTAGTTTTAATAGCTTTTGGTCCTCATCTACATTAAAAAACTTCGAGACTGCTTTGTCCGGAACAACCCAGCTGACGTGAAGCTCAAAATTCTTTACCTCAATTCCTCGGTTTTTCATCTCTTGTGAGAAACTCAGCCAATTCTTGGATTTGGAACTAAATTTGGAACTAGCCACCTTCGTGCCTATTCCCTTCTTTCTAATGAGCAACTCCTCGTAGACTAGTTTATTGATCGCCAAACGCAAAGTAGAACGGGAAATTGCCAATCTTTTTGCTAATTCAATTTCGTTGGGCAATAACTTACCCTCTATATATTCAGGCTGCTTAATTAATTCGCGTAACAAATTCTCTGCTTGTATATGCAGCGGAACAGGGCTTTTATGATCTATTTTTAAATTCATCAGTTGGATTGCTTGTGCTAAAATAAGATTTTTTGCATAATTAAAAAAATAGATATATGTTTGTATGTATATACATATTAATATAAACCGCAGATGTCAAAGAGATTTATCATCATTTTATGTATCGTTTCACTTGGAGGACTCCTTTTCGGTTTCGATATGGCTGTAATTGCAGGTGCATTGCCGTTAGTAAAGCAATTTTTCGGACTATCTCCTGCTCAAGAGGGCGTTTTTGTCAGTTCAGCCCTGCTAGGCTGTATTGTCGGTGTATTTTTCACAGGACCATTAACAGATAAATACGGCCGAAAACCAGCCTTTGTTACTGCGGCCCTGCTCTTTTTATGCTCAGCAATTGGCTGTGGATTCAGTCCTTCTTATAGCATATTAATTGCAAGTAGAAGCATTGGGGGCTTGGGTGTTGGAATAGCCTCAATCGTTGTGCCCTTATATCTCGCTGAAATATCGCCAAGTAAATTTAGAGGAAGATCAGTCACCTGTTACCAACTCGCTATTACATTCGGGATCCTTTTTGCGTATATCAGCAATTATTTGATTCTCGAATATAGCTCCGCACAGCAAAATGAACTCTGGCGAACTATGTTTTTAGTTGGTGCAGTACCGGCTTTATTGTTATGCATCGGAGTTTACTTTATTCCTGAAAGTCCACGTTGGCTATCTAAAAATGGGCGGAACACGGAAGTAGCAGCGATCAGTGGCGCGTTAGGACTATCGGATATACAAGAGGTCGGCAACGTTTCCTCGAAGGGAAATCTACGTGATCTCTTCTCGCCTATTTATCGCAAGGCCTTCCTATTGGGCTTGTTCCTTCCTTTATTTTCACAGCTCAGTGGCATAAACGCAATTGTCTACTATGGTCCGAGCATATTGCTTGAATCTGGTATTTCATTAAATAATTCCTATCATGCTCAACTATTCTTTGGAGCCGCCAATGTGTTATTTACTTTCTTTGCCATCTGGAAGGTTGACAATTGGGGTAGACGTCCCTTATATCTTTTGGGAACGGTAGGTGCTACCCTGAGTTTGCTGGTTACTGGATATCTTTTTAATCAAGGTCAAGTCAATAATATCGCATTGATTATCGCTATACTTTCGTTCTTATTTTTCTTTGCTTTTTCCATTGGCCCGCTAAAATTTGTTGTGGCGGCCGAAATCTTCCCTAATGCCATCCGGGCTCGTGCCATGGGTATCAGTATTATGGTGATGTGGATTTCCGATGCTATCGTGGGACAACTAACACCCATTCTACTCGCTTCCTGGGGGGCCCGCTATACGTTCTGGTTGTTTGCATTTTTCTGTGCCATCGCATTCCTTGTTGTACTTGCATTCCTTCCGGAAACAAAGGGCAAACCTTTGGAAGAGATCGAAAAATTCTGGATTGAAAAGCACAATAAAAAATCAACAAACAAGTAAGCAAAAAGCGACTTAATCCAACATCATTCATTTGCAATAAATTACATTATATGTATTCTAATACTCAAACAAAACCTTTTCAGTACGAAATCACACCGACGTTTCCGGTTCAAGGAACACTATCAAATTCCTACACGGATCTTGTTGCACATCTCATTACACATAATATACATAGCGTTGATGGTTTTGTAGGTGTTGACTGGGCTACAATCATCCCCAAGCTAAAGCAAGAATTTGAAAAACAGGGCGTAACTCCACGATTTATTGCCATGGATTCAGCTTTAAAAACTGAATCAGCGATCCAGGAGCTTGTCGCACCATACCTCGGTGGCGACGATCCATTATTTGGAAAAAAGGCCGGGATTCAACTCATTGAATACTTTGACACCCAAAAGCTTGTGGACCTTCAAACCATACGAGCAAACGCCGAATCAATACAAGCTGAGTATACCATCTTTTATGGCCCTGGAGCATCATTAGTCGATACGTCTAGTCAGCTGATGTTTATTGATCTGCCCAAAAACGTGCTAATTCAACGTATGCGTGCGGGAGAAGCTTCAAACTTAGGTTGTTCAAGACAGACCAATCAAAAGGAAACTTACAAACGTTACTATTTTGTCGACTGGGAAATATTGAATAGACATAAAAGGTCTATCCTTTCCCGTGTCGAAATTCTTGCCGATCAACAATCGTCCCAAAACCTACCATGGATCACAGGGAAGGATCTACATGCTACTTTGCTGGCCATGTCCCAAAATTACTTCCGCGTACGACCAACTTTTGAACCCGGCGTATGGGGTGGACAGTGGATGAAAGAGCACCTTTCAGGCATAGATCAGCATGTCAAAAACTATGCGTGGTCCTTCGAAATGATTGTCCCTGAGAATGGCATTTTGCTCGAAGCAGATGGACATACACTCGAAATTTCATTTGATCAATTGATGTTTCAAGAAAGTGCCAATGTGCTTGGTCATGCCCAGCAACGTTTCGATGTTGAATTCCCGATACGCTTCAATTTTCTGGATACCTTTGATGGCGGCAACCTATCCATTCAATGTCACCCTAGTCCAGCCTATGCAAAAACAGAATTTGGAGAAAACTTCACACAGGACGAATCATACTATATCGTTGATAGAAAAGAGGACGCACAAGTGTATCTGGGCTTTCAGCAATCCATTGATGCAGACAAATTTCGCTCAGCTTTAGAAGAGAGCTTCCATACCGGAACAGCCATGGATATCGAGCAATACGTTCAAAAATTCGAATCCAAGAAACACCAATTGTATTTGATACCACATGGTACTGTACATTCTTCCGGCGTGAATAATCTCGTACTCGAAATCAGTGCAACACCTTACAATTATACCTTTAAAATGTACGACTGGGTGCGTCCGGATTTAGATGGGAAACCACGCCCATTAAATATTGATAGAGCATTCGCCAACCTCAATTTTAGCCGAAAAGGTGATGTCGTAAAAAACACGCTGCTTGCTCAGCCCACTGAAGTAGCCCTTGATGCGCAAGCAACAAGAATACATTTGCCAACGCATGAAGATCATTTCTACGATGTTTTTAGATACGAATTCGATCAGGATGTTGCAATTGAAACACAAGGACAGTGTCACATCATGATGCTTGTGGAGGGGGAGGCAATTGAGCTGACGACAGCAAATGGCATGAAGAAAGTCTTTCATTATGCTGAGACTTTTGCTGTTCCTGCTGCTGCCGGATCCTATACATTGCGTAATTTAGGAAACGATAAGGCAAAGGTTATCCAATCTTTTGTCAAAGAATCCAAATGTTAATCAAACCATTTACTATAAACTAACAGCACAATGAGAACTCTATTTTTTGCGTTATCTTCGTCTCTCCTATTACTGTCCTGCCAAAATGCTGGCGGTAAGGTTTCGACAAGCAATTTACAGGACAGCATCCAAAAAGACAGCAGCTTCAATCTTGTCAAAGATATGGCTACGAACGTCATTAAAAGTGGATTCAATGCGGGGGATGGATACAGTGAGGTGTGGATTAGAGATTACAATACATTTATCACCTTAGCAACAAAAGTCCATCCCCATGAACAGATCAAAGATCAATTAGCTTTGTTTTTTAAGCTACAAGGTCCTGATGGTAATATTGCCGATGGTTTTGTCAAAAAATCCAGCTTAAAAAATGGCGTATCGGACTATTATACCATCACTAGTCCCTTAGCTCCTGATTATGCAGCACACAAAAATACAGTTGAAACGGACCAGGAGTCTTCTTTGATCCAAGCGGTACATAAATATATCGCTGCAACGAAAGATAAGGCTTTTCTCGATGAAAAAATTGGAAATGCGGCTGTAAAGGATCGCATGGAGCATGCTTTACAATTTTTATTGGACAAACGTTATAATGCTACTTATGGTTTACTTTGGGGCGCAACTACAGTCGATTGGGGTGACGTTCAACCTGAACACGATTGGGGTGTCCACCTGGATGAAAATTCGCATATTGCTTTGGACATCTACGACAATGCAATGTTTTTGATCGCGCTTGACAATTACATGGATCTTTTCCCTGAGAAAAAAGAAAAGTGGGGAAAAATCAGAGCGTCTATAGCAAGTAATACCATGAAACACCTTTGGGACGAAAAGAACCAAAAGTTTATTCCCCATATTTATATCAAAGGCTCTCCATTTGCGGCTGATTTTGATGAAAATCAAATCTATTATCATGGTGGAACAGCAATTGCTATTGAGGCTAATTTGCTCAGCAAAGAGCAAATAAAAGTTTCATTGGATAAAATGATTAAAAATGTAAAAGATGCTGGTGCAGCAACAATTGGACTTACTGTGTACCCGACTTATCCGGCAGGCTCATTTAAGAACAAAGGCATGTATCCTTACGGTTATCAAAATGGTGGGGACTGGACCTGGTTTGGTGGTCGTATGATTCAGCAGCTTGTTAAAAATGGCTTTCAACAGGAAGCTTATGCGCAAATACAGCCGATGCTTGCCCGTGTTATCAAAAACAAAGGATTTTATGAATGGTACACAAAAGATAACAAACCAGAGGGCTCTGGAACTTTTAGAGGTGAAGCAGGTGTCCTTTACGATGCCATCGAGTTATTAGAAGGTGCTGGCACGAAATAAAAACAGCTTATCGTGATGTAAAAAGAGCAGTAGGAAATTCCTTGCTGCTCTTTTATTTGAAATCGTGTCTCGTCCTGAAATAGCGATACATAAAAAGAATCGTTATGAAAGAAGGCACAAATTATGTAAAGCGTACGCAACGAGATTA
>NZ_MKWH01000018.1:0-180399 GCF_001899705.1 Sphingobacterium sp. 40-24
TCTCGTCCTGAAAAAACTTTACAGATTTAACCATTAGTCCTAAATAGATCTTACAGCATTTTTTGGTAATCCTGAAAATCCTTTACAATTATACAAAGTACTTTTCACATCTAAAATATTGATTTAAACTTCCGCTGTTATAGCCACCGATTTTCTAGGATATCGCTTCCATCTCTTTTTTATTTCACCAGTTTTAGAATGTGCATTTTTGGGAGTCTGGAAATCCAAACTGCTGTGTGGGCGTCGCAAATTGTAGACTTTAATAATCTTATCAATGTTTTTAGCCGCGTCCTTATGATTTTGGTATACTCGCTTAGGATAGAATTCATTTTTAAGAATACCGTTAACACGTTCAGCTAGCGCGTTATCGTAAGGACTGCCACTCTGCGTCATACTAATCGCAATGCCATAACGCCGGAGCATTTCTGTATATTCATTGCAACAATACTGGATACCTCGATCGGAATGATGGATGAGATAAAACGGAGATAAATGCTTCCAACCTGTTATCGCCATTTCCAATGCCCTTAAGCAACCAATCGCCTCTAACGTTGGATGCAAGGAATAGCCGACAATCATTCTTGAGTAGGCATCCGTAATCAAGCTGAGGTAACTAAACCCATGCAAAGTCCGAATATATGTGATATCGCTTACCCACAGCTGCTCGGGGCCAGTTATCATTAATTCCTTTATTAGGTTTGGATACCTTTTATAAACATGATTGGAATCTGTTGTTCGCGCGATACGCTTGCGGCGTCTGATCAAGAGGCCATGAAATCGAAGTAAATCAAAAAGATGGTCTCGCCCCATCTTAATGCCATGCTCAATTAACTTTGGTTCCAGCACATACATTAGTTTTCTTGTTCCCAACATTGGCATCTGACTCCGTATTTCTTTTACCAGAGTCAGCACCACCATATTTGCAATAGTAGCTTTTTCAGCATGTCGGATAGCGTCATAATAAGCTTGTCGGGTTACGCCAAACAGTGCACAGAGATCTCCTAAACTCACATAGGAATGGCTCTGCCTCATTCTTTTGACTGTTTGGCACCATGCTTTTTTCTTATTTTGATTTTAAGTTCTTCTTCGCTAACCTGGATTAAAGTTTCTAATCCATTAATTTTTAGGTTGGCCTTCTCCAAGGCTTTCTGCAATTCTAAAACTTGTTTGGATAGTAGCTTTATCTTTGAGTTTTCATTTGGTTCCTTCATCGGCTTTGCAATCAATTCATTACGTTTCAAAGGAAGTAAAGAAAACTGGGTAATCCAACTGTCAATTGTTTTCCGATTAATCTTATAAGTCCTTTCTACAGCACGTTGACTGAGCCGACCGCTCTCAACTTCTTGCACAAGCCTTTTTTTTAAATCTTCTGGATAAGACCTTCCAACTCTTTGGAACGGCTTGGATTTATCCACATTACTCTTTTTTGTCATATACTTTACAATTTAGTGTAAAGCTATTTCAGGACAAGACAGGTAGAGCCCGTTACAAAACATTTAAAAATAGCCCGCGACAGAGCTAATAAATTGAAAAACAAATTTGCTGTGCACAAAGGAGAATCTCGAAAATTAGAGTTCTCAAATAATTATGCCGACCTTATTATACTGCACGGTCCACTTTATCATCTTCAAGAGAAAGAGGACCGGGATTTAACCATTTGTGAAGCTAAACGAGTTTTGAAAAACAACGGCGTTATATTGGGTTTTGCCATTAATTATACTGCATCCACTTTGGTAGGTCTTTTAAATGGGTTAATCCACAAAAAGTCATTTTTTGAAATGTGTAAGGAAGAACTAACACTTGGCAAACATAATCCGCCCCCAGATTTCCCTTGGCTTTTAGCAGAAGCATTTTATCATAGGCCCGAACAATTAAAGAATGAATTTTTAAATCAACAATTAACCTATTTAAATACGTACGCAGTTGAAGGTATGGCATGGTTGGACAAAGACTTTTTTGCCAATATGCAGAACTACCAACGGCGGAGAGTACTCATGGAGCTTATTCAAATTACTGAAAATGATAGCTACCTTCTTCCGTTCAGTCCACATATGATGATAGCGGTACAAAAAACATATAACCATGGAAAATAAAGACAAATATTACTGGGCACTAATAGACAATGATGGTCAACTAAACGAAATTGATCTCGGAGAAAAAATAGGATTGAACGAAAACGAAACCAACGAAATAATTGTACAGCTTTTGTCTGAATATAAAATTGAATATACAGCAATCAGATCCTGCAATTACAGCCCGACGAAAAGAGCGAAGAGAATGAAGAAAAATTAACCGCTAATGTATTTTTCCTAGGAGATGTTACTGCAATAGTATGCGTTGCCTTTAGTCTGGCAAGGCTGGTCATGACGATAGTTGCGGCTTTGCTTATTGGTGGGTTTTACGCTGAGATTGTATTTCGAGGGATCAATTTGATACGTAAGGAATATAGCGATTGGGAGCGCGAAATCCTAATAACTTTTGTAAATTAGGAAAGCAGCAAAAGACGTTGTCTGTTGACAACAGATAACGTTTTTTTTGTTTGATTATATACTTATTAACGTTTAAAGGAACAAGATATGGGCGGAAAATTGATCCTACAGTTCTCACTTTTGGTCGGACAGCTATTCTTAGGAGAAAGCTGTACCCATAACTCACATCGGGTGACGGCAGAAAATACTAAAGATGAGATTACAGCAGTGTCAATTTCTATGGTTGGCGGATTTACAGTAACACCTTCAAAAGGTTATACGATGAAGATAACAAGAGATAGTATTTATTGTCTGTTTTCTGCAATTGATACAGCGCAGAGTACCCTAAAATCATATGTCAACACGGAAGATAAATGGAACTTGCTATTGGATAAAATTGATTTGGAAAAATTTATTGTCGCTAAAGAAGAGGAATCGCGTCAGCCATACGACGGAATAGATATAAAAATAAGCATTACAACAAAAAAGGGGCAATATGTAAAACTGAATGCTGACGATAACCCTAGCTGGAATCGTGTATATAGACAATTGGAAGAATCTTTTCCCCTACAATCATATGGAAACAAAAAATTAGACAATTGAATCAAATAAAGACTGTACAGCTTATAGTAGCTTTTTGTAACTTAGTTTACTTTCCTTTTTTGCTGTAGAAATAGCGAAAGAAAATTTTTTGACATGTATAATCAAGGCAAATAAAATATAAATTAACATGGATGAGCAATTCAAACAGCAGGTATATGAGGTTGCAAAGCTGATTCCGAAAGGTAGAGTGACGACCTATGGATCGATAGCAAAAGCCTTGGGCTATCCAAATCATTCGCGACATGTCGGAAAGGCTATGGGAGGGTGTCCCAGCGATGTACCCGCCCACCGTGTTGTATCCAGTGGCGGCACGCTTGCAGTGCCTGAATTTCAAGAACGGCTTGAAGCCGAGGGGCTTGTTGTCAATAATTTACGGATCAAGGACTTTAGAAAGCTGTTTTGGGATCCGATGGACGAAATAATCGATTAATGTAATACTATGAAATACTGTGCTTTTCTACGCGGCGTCAATGTGAAGGGAACCAATATGAAGATGTCAGATGTCTGTCAGGTTTTTAAGGACGCCGGTGTAACGGACGTTACTTCGGTACTGGCTTCTGGAAATATTGTTTTTTCGTCGGACAAAGCGCCCGCCTCGCTCAAGCAGTTACTAGAGGATTCCATGTCGGCATATTTTTCTTATGAAGCTTTTTTGTTCATCCGATCACAGGAAGAAGTGGAATTGCTGCAGGCAAATATTCCTTTTGAAATACATACAGACTTCCATGTCTATGCTTTTGTAGGGACAACAGGTGTCGAAACAATATTGATGGATGAATTCAGCAATTCGACACATGTGCCGGGAGAGAAGGGAGAAATTGTCGATACGGTCTTTTATTGGTGCGTACCCAAGGGCAATACCTTGGATTCCAGCTTCGGAAAGGTGTTGGGGAAAAAGAATCTGAAAGATAAGATGACAAGCCGGAATATCAACACCTTTGAAAAGATATTGAAAAAAATGGGTTAATTAACGGAATGAGCCCGGTATTATCCAGGCTCATTTTTAGTTTATGGAATTCAGCCATGCGCGAAGTAGTTCCTCGGATGAAAACTTTTATGGCATTGATCTTAATCAATCTCAGCCGATTTAGCCCAGATGTTAATATGGCCGTCTTTTGCATAAAGATCAATTTCGTGAATTTCTTCCGGGCTAAACGTCAGATTCTTCAGCGCACCCACGCAATCAATAACCTGTTGTGGTCTTGAGGCGCCAATTAGCGCCGATGTAACTTGCTTCTTGCGTAAAACCCATGCTATAGCCATTTGTGCCAGTGATTGTCCTCTACGCTGTGCAATTGCATGTAAGGCCTGGATGTTCTTTTGATTTTCTTCATTCAGAAATTTTGTCTGAAGTGATTTGGATTGCGCCGCACGGCTATTCTCGGGGATATGCTGTAAATATTTATCGGTGAGCATGCCCTGTGCCAAAGGGGAAAAGACGATAGAACCAATGCCTATCTCATCCAAGGTATCAAGCAAACCATCGGTTTCTACCCATCTGTTTAGCATAGAATAGCTAGGCTGATGAATAATAAAAGGTGTGCCCAATGATTTCAGGATTGCATGGGCTTCTTTTGTGCGTTGCGAATTATAGGATGAAATACCGACATAAAGCGCTTTTCCGCTACGGACAAGCTGATCTAGCGCCAGCATGGTCTCCTCCAAGGGGGTATTGGGGTCGAAACGATGTGAATAGAAAATATCGACGTAATCGATACCCAGGCGTTTAAGTGATTGCTCACAGCTTGATATCACATATTTACGGCTTCCCCATTCTCCGTAAGGCCCGTCCCACATATGATATCCCGCTTTTGATGAAATAATCATCTCATCGCGTAAACCGTAAAATTGTTCTTTTAATATTTGTCCGAAGGCCCTTTCGGCACTTCCAGCAGGCGGACCATAATTGTTTGCGAGATCGAAATGGGTAATTCCCAGGTCAAACGCTGTTGTGCAAATATCAACTTTCGTTTGATGAGCTGTGTCGTCACCGAAATTATGCCACATTCCCAATGAGATGGCAGGCAATAGAAGACCGGATTGACCACAACGATTATAGATCATATCTTGATATCGGTCTGGATTTGCTGTATACTGCATAGTCTTGAATAGTTTTAATCCAAACTAAGATAAATTTACGCTTATTTGCAAGTTTTAATTCCATACGATGGCTGTAATTTTTTAGTGCAGGAAAAGTTTTGAAAGTATCCTGTACAGATATTCTTCGAGAGCATTTGGAAAACTGCCGCTCAATGTCTTTCAAAAATCGAAATTTAATGTATTTTTATATGAAATCTAAGAAAACCATTAATTCATACGATGAGGAAAATTCTAACCATCCTAAGCTTTGTTTTTATTGTATTGGGGAATTGTTATGCCCAATCAAAACATTTACTTTTCAAGACTGATTTTGGCGATTTTAAAGTTGTACTTTATGATTATACCCCCAATCATCGCGATTTGATGTTGCGATCTATTCGGGATACGGTCTATCAAGGAGCATTGTTTAATCGCATTATCGAAAATTTTGTTGTGCAGGGCGGAGAGCATGATATCGATATTGAAAAACGTGAGGCGGCAGATCCTCTTCATAGAAAACCGCGATTGGCGGCAGAGTTCGATGACCGGGCGTATCATAAAATAGGTGCCTTGGGTGCAGGACGCGATGGAAACCCCGCAAAAGCATCTTTTTTGAATCAGATCTATTTCGTGGTCGGAAAGAAAATCACGGCAGCAGAACTGGATAGTCTGGAATTGAAGAAAGGGATAAAATATACTGCAGCACAACGTCAGGAGTACTTGGCTCGTGGCGGACAGCCAAGACTTGATCACGATTTTACCGTTTTTGGCGAGATTTATGAGGGATTAGAGGTGATCATGAAAATCAGTCGGGTAAAGACGGATAAACAAGATTTTCCACTTCATAATGTGCCTTTTAAGATTGTCGAAATAAGTAAATAAACTTAACAGTCGGAGCAATATTGATAAAAAAAGGGCAATTAAGCCCTTTTTCTATTTGCGGTGTTGATCAAATTCTTCTTTAAGCTTCTGATAACGCTCTTTCCACTCGTCTGGCAGCTTGCTCGGGATGTCTTTGAGACTTTTCAGCTGAAATGCAAAGACACAGGCTGCAAAGCCCACCGTACTTATGGCCATTCCGGTCCATATGACCAGCGAAAAACCTGCAAATAGCGGATTCCAAAGTAAGATAAAGCTGAAAATAATGCCTAAAATGGCAAATAATAAATTCCAGCCCCAAGATTTACTGCCGTAATTTTTGAGGTCAAAAGAAAAGGATAGCAACTGAAAGGATTTAAAGAGCGCATAAAAGCCTACAATAAACGCCAACGTGCTGGCTGAAAGCAACGGGTTGGCAATCAGTAATATGCCGAATAGGGTATAAAGAATTCCTCCGGTGAGGTACCAACCCCAACCGTCCACTTCATCTTTGTTCTGCACGGCAAAGATAATTTCCAAAATACCGGAAATAATAAATGACCATGAAAAAAGAATCGCTAATGTGAGAAATGCGGCAACAGGTGTGTAAATGGTATAGAACCCCAAAAGAATTAATAGAATGCCGATAATCAACGGAATATACCAGTGCTTGATGGATGATCTGATCGTTTTAAAAAATGAATTTGCCATAATAATGAGTTAAGATGATGCAGTATTGTCGATAAAAAAGCCCCATTAATTACTTAATGAGGCCTTACATATATAAAACTGATTAAATTAGGCAAAAGGAAAATGTACTAGATCTTTCCAGTCTCTTTTAAAAGTTTGTAATATGCATACACAATATTGATTTCAGCATTTGTGTATTTCAATTCCGCTTCAAGTTTTGAGTTTGAAGCATCCATGATATCGACGATCAACGCCAATTGGTTCAAATACTTTTTCTCAATAATACGATAGTTCTCATCTGCAAGGGCTTTATTGTATTCCAGCGTCTTGCGTTGTGAGTAGGCCTCATTGTATTTAATGTATGCAGTATTAACAGCGACGCTGGTTTTTTGTTTCAGAGCACTTGTGTATTTTTCGTTCTTTTCAATTTGTAGATCATTTAGTTTAAGCTTTTTTCCTGTCGTGTAGAGTGAAGAAATCGTATAATTCAGGGAGATACCGGTATTCCAGGTATTCATATACTTGTCGATCACCGGCATCACATTGGTGATAGGTTTCACAAGACTGTTTCCCGCGAATATGCTGAGGGCAGGGGATCGCTCTGATTTTGTAATAGCCTTTTCTGTCAGTAAAAGTTCGGTTTCCTTGGCCGCGAGCTGAAGGCCCGGGCTGAATACATACGCGTCTTGTTTTAAGCTCGCGAGGTCTTCCAGCTGAAAACTGCTGTTTAATAGTTTGTCATCCGGTTCAATTACTGTGCCCTCCGGTAGCCCTAATGCGACTATAAGCTCGTCATTCAGGATTTTCCGATTATTCTGAATCACCTCTTTGGCTAACTCCAACTCGGATATTTGCAATTGGTTGCGGATAACATCATTTTTGGTGATCATGCCCTGTTTATATAATTTTTCCGTCAGGTCCAGTCTCTTGTGCGCAAGCTCAATATTTTGATTGTAGACAGCTTCTTGATTTTTCAGTTTAAATAGATCAAGGTAATAGCCTAAAACCAAAATTTTAATGTTCTGTTCTTCATTCTTATGGTCCAATTCAGCCAGTTCTTCGCCCAGCGAGGATGCTTTGATGCTATTTTTTACGACACCGCCCTTCCAGATAAGTTCTTTCGCTTCCAATGCATAGTTGTTACCGAAATGGGGTAAGGGGACTTTTTCCGACCCCGAAAGGTCTTTGTCGATCAACGCAGCGTTGCCGAGGTAAAAAGCCGATGCTGAAGCACTGATTTCGGGAAGCCTTCTTAATTTTGCAACTTCCGTTTTTTGTTGGGCGATACTTACGGCGGATGCCGAAACAATAAGATTCGGGTGATGATGGATGGCAAGTTCAAACAGCGTTTCAATGGTTATTTTTCGGCTGTTTATGCTGTCTTGACCGTATGTTTGATTGCAAAAGAATGTAAAGAAGCATAACGTCAAGTAAAAACCTATTTTTCGGGCTCTTGACTTTGTATTCATGGTATTTAACTTTGTTTATATATGTGCTACAAAGTTAGTATGCCCTGGGGTGAAAAGAAATGTTTGATTACTGCTTTATGATGTTCAATTGGTAACAAGATTTGCCTGTTGTTCACGAAATAGCTTAGGTGTTATGCCGACATGTTTTTTGAAAAACTTGCTAAAAGCATATTGATCTGAAAAATTAAACTCTTGTGAGATCTGGTTGATTGTTTTGGTAGAAATGGTGAGCTGCGCTCTAGCTTCTGTGACTAGCCAGTTACTGATAATTTCCGAGGGCGATTCTTGTGTAATCTCCTTGACGCTGATCGACAGGTATTTGATGGAAATGTGGAGGCGGTCGGCGTAGAATGCGAGATCGCGCTGCGCTTTGTAGTGATCAGCTATAAGCTGTAAAAAATGTACGGTAATTTCTTCCTTTCTCTTGTTGCGTGCCTTTCCGGAGCTTTCACCAGCAGTATAGATCATATCGGCCAAAAGGTAGATAATAGCCATAAAAATATTGATGTTGGCTTTTTGGAGAAAATCCTTCTTCGGGTCGATCGGTTTTTTACGATTGCTATGCAAAGTGCATAACAATGTCCAGATAGCTTCAAAATCGTTGGGGGCGGGAGTAAAAGGTGTGGAACGATTGGCATTGATTAACCGATACGCATCATATCGACTGATCGACAAGCGTATTCGGTTGGAAAAATTCCGGTCATAATGAAGGATTTTAAATATAGCATCGGTACTAATTGTTGTAAAGCTGTAGTACTTATTGTATCCGATAAAGAGGATACTGCCAGCTTGGAGATCGGTAAGCGTACCATTGCTATTGACCTGGATAGAGCCTCTATACAGCAGTATACACGTCGTCCATAAGGGGTGATAGTAGTAGTCTTCTCCCTTCGCAGGAAGTTCCGATTGATCTATAAGTTCTATTTCATTCATTTTTTCAATGAAAAGGTACGGAATATTTTAGGCAACTTGGTCACTATGGTAGTAAAATATGTTAAATGTATTCAGGAAAACGGGAATCAGTTTCTTTGGTACTAAAAGCTCAACAGTATAAGATTGGTGGAGCAGCCCAAGAGCGACTCCATCAATCCTATAATATCACCTTTAAAAAGCGACTTTTTTAGGGTCCGATCCGGAAAAGCCCATTTCAGGTAAATCGAGGATAGTTTTGATATCGCTTGCTGTCAGCTCAAAATCGTCGACCGCTAAATTTCTTTTAATATTATCGGGATTGGTTGATTTTGGCAGCGGCAAGATACCCTGAGATAAAGCAAATTTGATACAGAGTTGTCCAACACTAGTATTCTTTTCCTTAGCCAGTGCAACGAGGGTTTCATCCTGTAATATTCTGCCCGAACCCAGGGGTGACCAAGCCTGAACAAGGATGTCATTGGATTGGCAGAGTGCCACAGTATCTTGCTGAAGGTAACCCGGATGAAATTCAATTTGGTTCACTGCAGGAATGATTGTCGCTGACTCCAGTAATTTGGCGAGGTAGTCTTTGGGGAAATTACTCACGCCGATCGCTCTAACTTTCCCCTCTTTGTACAGCTGCTCAAAAGCCCGCCAGGTATCGGCGTTGATGTCAAACCAGTTTGCAAATTGCGTTTCGTTGGCAGGCCAATGAATCAGGTAAAGATCAAGGTAATCCAATTGTAGATCGCTGAGCGATTTTTCGAATGCAGCAATAGTCTTATCGTATCCACGCTCGGTATTCCAGAGTTTTGTTGTAATAAACAGCGAATTACGATCGATACCACTGTCTTTTATCGCTTTTCCAACACTTTTTTCGTTGCCATATATGGCCGCAGTATCAATATGTGTATATCCAGCGGCAAGTGCTTCTTTAACTGCCTGATAAGCTTCGTCGCCCTCAGGAATTTGCCAGGTTCCAAATCCAATTGCCGGAATTTCAACTCCATTGTTCAATTTGAATATTTTCATTGTAAGTCGTGTTTTTATGTTGAGCTAAAATAGGATTTCGCCTGTAGTATCTGGTCACTGAAATGTCAAGAGGAAATACTTTTGGGTAGAGGAGGGGCGACTTATTCTGTATTGCCAAAATATATTTATTTTCACAATTTTATTGTCAAAAGGGGTGCAATTCCTCGTTAATTATGGCATTTATTCTTATCTTTAGGCGAATTTTTGAGAAATTCAGATTTTTCAATGATTTCACATAGCATTAAAAATTAAACATATTTCTAATAGATTACTATGTCAAACAAATCAAAAATTGTTTGGACAAAAACAGATGAAGCTCCTTTATTAGCGACTTATTCGTTTTTGCCTATCGTTCAAGCGATTACAGCTACAGCTGATATCGATGTTGAATTGAGAGATATCTCTTTAGCAGGCCGTATTCTTGCTAGCTTTCCAGAATTTTTAAAAGAAGATCAAAAAATTGCTGATGCATTGGCTGAGTTGGGTCAGTTGGCAACAACTCCTGAAGCAAACATCATTAAATTACCGAATATCTCCGCCTCGATTCCGCAGTTAAAAGGTGCTATCGCTGAATTACAGCAAGCAGGCTACGCTGTTCCAAACTATCCTGATGAAGCGACAACAGAAGAGGAAAAGTCAGCTAAAGCGAAATATGCCAAAGTATTGGGTTCTGCGGTAAATCCTGTATTGCGTGAAGGAAACTCAGATCGCCGTGCGCCTAAAGCGGTTAAGAACTATGCAAAAGCAAACCCACATAAAATGGGTGCTTGGGCGAAAGATTCTAAAACAAAGGTTGCATCAATGACTTCAGGTGATTTCTATGGCTCAGAGCAGTCTGTAACCGTAGAAAATGAAGGCCAATTTAAAATTGAGTTTGTTGATGAGCAAGGTGCAGTAACAGAATTAAAAGGACTTTCGCCATTGAAAGCGGGTGAAGTTATTGATTCTTCAACGTTGAGTTTAACAGCATTGAAAGCTTTTGTAGCAGATGCTATCGCTGAAGCGAAAGCGGCAGGGGTATTGTTGTCTGCACATTTAAAGGCAACAATGATGAAAGTTTCTGATCCGATTATCTTTGGTGCTGTTGTTGAAACTTATTTTGCAGATGTTTTTGCGCAATATTGCGATTTATTCAAAGAGCTGGGTATCAATAAAAATAACGGCTTAGGTGAGGTTTATGCTAAAATCGCGGGCCATGCAAAAGAGGCTGAAGTGAAAGCTGCTATCGACGCTGCTATCGCAAACGGCCCTGCTTTAGCGATGGTAAATTCGGATAAAGGCATTACAAATTTCCACGTGCCTTCTGATGTTATTATTGACGCTTCTATGCCAGCAATGATCCGTATTGGTGGTAAAATGTGGAATAAAGACGGTCAAGAAGAAGATACTATTGCGATGGTTCCTGATCGTTGTTACGCTGGCGTTTACGAAGCTACAATTGAAGACTGTAAGGAGCATGGTGCCTTAGATCCTAAAACAATGGGTTCTGTGCCAAACGTAGGTTTGATGGCGCAAAAAGCTGAGGAATACGGATCTCATGATAAAACTTTTCAAGCTGCAGGAAACGGCGTTATTCGCGTGGTGGATGCTGCAGGAAATGTTTTCATGGAGCAAAAAGTGGAGACAGGTGATATCTTCCGTATGTGTCAAACGAAAGATGCACCAATTCAAGACTGGGTGAAATTGGCTGTGAATCGTGCTCGTTTATCTGAAACTCCAGCTATATTCTGGTTAGATGAAAACCGTGCACATGATAGAGAAATCATCAAAAAAGTAGAAAAATACCTGCCAAACTTTGATACAACTGGTTTGGATATTCGTATTTTATCTCCGATTGATGCGACGAAATTCTCTTTGGAACGTATTCGTAAGGGCGAGGATACCATTTCAGTAACTGGTAACGTGTTGCGTGATTATTTGACGGATTTATTCCCGATCTTAGAAGTGGGTACATCAGCTAAAATGTTGTCTATTGTTCCATTGATGAATGGTGGTGGTTTATTTGAAACAGGTGCTGGTGGTTCGGCTCCGAAACACGTAGAACAATTCCTTCAAGAGGGTTACTTGCGTTGGGATTCATTGGGTGAATTCTTGGCGCTTGGTGCTTCTTTGGAACACTTGTCTCAAACACAGAATAATCCAAAAGCGCTTGTATTGGCGGAGACCTTGGATGAAGCAACAGAAAAATTCTTAGCGAACGATAAATCTCCGGCACGTCGAGTTGGTCAGATTGATAATCGCGGATCACATTTCTATTTGACACTATACTGGACTCAGGCTTTGGCGGCACAGACAAAAGATGCTGAATTGGCAGAGAAATTTGCAACTGTTGCAACGGTGTTGACAGATAATGAAGCGAAAATCAATGAAGAACTGATCGCTGCACAGGGGCATGCACAAAACATCGGCGGTTACTATTTCCCGAATGATGAATTAGCAGCTAAGGCAATGCGTCCATCTGAAACATTAAATAATGCAATTTCTAGCATTTAAGCGGTAATTGTTTTCATAAAAAAAAGCCCAGTTCGATTGATCTGGGCTTTTTTTGTTGTTTACAAAAACGAGTATTTTGCTATTTTAATGGATATTTTACACCTGTAAAGGTCATCTTCACAGGTATGATATGTCCATTTTTGTCAAATTTCATTTCCTCGATACAGGTGACGCGCTCATTGGCTCCATCTTTGCCAAGCGGTCTACGGTGGTAGACGATAAAATACTTGTCTTTGTTGGGCACTTTGATGACTGAATGATGTCCGGCGCCAACAGCGACTTCCGGATCTCGTTCTAATATTGTCCCGATGCGCTTAAAAGGCCCAAATGGCGAATCGGCGATGGCATAAGCGACTTTGTAGTCGGGGCCTGTCCAACCGCCTTCCGACCACATGAAGTAATATTTTCCATCTTTTATAAACATAAATGGTCCTTCAACGTAATCTTTAGGGGTGATTTCTTTGTAAAAGCTACCATCATCAAAAGGGAGCAAGCCGGTGAAATCTGGCTTGAGCTTCACCATATTGCAATGCTTCCAACCGCCGTAATACATATAGAAAGTTCCGTCTTTATCTTTAAAAACAAACTGATCTATCGGTTGAGCGCCATTGATAATATCGTTGATTAAGGGTTTGCCCAATAGGTCGGTATAGGGACCTTCTGGCTTGTCGGCCACAGCGACCCCGATGCCTCCGATCTCGCCTTGATGTACATCATTGGCTCCGAAAAATAGGTAATATTTGCCTTTGTTTTCCAATACCGCTGGTGCCCACATAGCTTTTTTCGCCCATTTGACATTGCTGTTTTCCAAGATGCGGCTGTGTTTTGTCCAGTTGGCCAAGTCGGAAGATGAAAACGCGTCGAAGAATATCTGCTCTTCATAAGGTGCCGAATAAGTCGGGAATATCCAGTATTTATTGCCATAGATAATACCTTCAGGATCGGCATAGTTTCCCTTGATGACAGGGTTCTTCTGGGCAAAAAGTGTCGCGGTTAAAAGTAAGGCTGTTGATGTTAAAAATGTTTTAATCATTGTATCGGTTTAAACCTGTAAGATACAGGATAAATATGGATCGGAATGAGTCAAAATGAATCATTTTTATGCTCATTTATCTCATTATTTTTTGAAATGTTAAAATTTTGTTAAAATATTATTGTGCTTTCGATTGTTTCCGATTTATTTCACATATTTGTTTATGTCATTTCCAAATGGCATAAATACTTTTCATAAAATAGGTTAATAATATGGCTAAGATACCCAAAGTCTCCCAGACTTTGGGTGTTTTTTTATTCCCGCTCTAACCCAAAAATCATGACTAGTTTTCTGTCGTTGTATAAATTTAAGGTTTGTTCGGCTATGTCAAATTGAATTTGTTTTTGTTCAAAAATTTGGAAAAAGTCATTTTCGATATTTTGGCCATTGCAGGCACGCATGGTGCTTGCTAGGTGTATAAAGCTGATTTTGTCCCCTTTAATAGTGAAATTTCCCCAAAAATTGTTGCATCCCGTTGTTCCGGTAATCGTGCCATTTCGGGCATCGAACCCGATGCTTGCTTTGCTGTCGGTGACATCCTTTCCATTTAACTGAAGTAAATTCCATTTAAAACGAGCCAGAAATGCGGCGACACTGGGCAGTTCATTTGTACGTTCTTTTGAGACAACTTCAATTAAGCTGTATCTGATGGTGTCTGTATCTTTTTGTTTCGTTTGTTTTACCCGAATGCGGTAACGGTAGCCCTCTTGGTAATCGAAACCTTGAATGGTTGCAGCGAGGTATTCCCATTTATTTTTTTTATCAGATTTTATCTGCAGACACTTCAATTTACCAAGGTTCTGAGCATTTACGTAGTTTTCTCCAACTTCCCATGTGTCTACGGCCGTCTCTTCCGATAATGATTTTGTGATCGTTTTGGCTAAGCTGTATGTTGGACGTGAACCGTTTTGACGTTTGAGGATCTTGATGTCATATTCAAATTTGGGATCATAATCAAATTGGCGTATCTCGGTATTGAATTTCTCCCAATCTTTGCTGTTGTAGTACTTGACAAGATAGGGGGGTGTTTGTCGAAGACCTGATTTTACTTTTACACGAAATGAAGAATTCTGCGCGAGTAGGCTGTGACAAGGAAATAAGAGTGTTAAAAGAAGGAGTAATGAACTGTATGTGGAAAGCTTCTTCATAATTGGAATGTAAATATCAATAAAAACGTATCTTTAAACATGAATATTGCACGATTGAATCTGTGCCTGCTGTTTACATTTTCGCTGTTAAGTTTGCAGGTGTACAGCCAAAATAGGAAGGATTATTTTAAAACGCAAATTGCTCTTGGGGAACTGACTGATCCACAATTGAAGGAAGTGTCGGGTATTACACCGGCATATCAGGAGGGTAATTTTTGGGTACACAATGATAGTGGTGACGGTGCAACTATTTATTTAATTGATCGTCAGGCCAAACTACTGAAAAAATTTTCACTTGAAGGAGTCTCTGTCGTCGACTGTGAGGATATCGATCGGGTGAAAATTGGAGATACCTATTTTCTCGTCCTCGCGGACATCGGAAACAATACCGGAAAAAGAACCTGGACATGCCTGTATGTATTTCCTGAGCCTCAGGCCGATGATCCTGGGCTTATTCCGAAGAAGTCCATTCGGGCTATCTTTCTTAAATTTCCCGGCCAGCAACGGTTAGATGCCGAATCGATTATGATTGATCCAATTGACAACATGTTGTATGTTATATCTAAACGTGAATTTCGATCGACTGTTTATAGCGCCGCTGTATTTACAAATGTTAAACAGCAATATTTTACCTTAAATAGGATAGCAGAGCTGCCATTTACTTTTGCTACGGCTTCTGCTATAGATCAGACAGGTACACAACTGCTTGTAAAGAATATTACCCATATTTTCTATTGGCAGAGAAACCGAAGTGAATCCTGGAAGCAGGTATTGCAACGAAAGCCAGCTATTCTGCCTTATCAGGTAGAGCCACAGGGGGAAGCAATAGCTTTCGATAGCAATGGAACTGGATTTTATACAATTAGCGAGCGCCCATTTGGTTTAAAATCCTATCTTTATTTCTTTGAAAGAAATCAATACATTTATGATAAACACTAGACCTATTTTCAGTTATTCGATGCATAATTTTCATCAAACCGATCCTATCAAAAGCGGCCTATTTTGTCTGGCCGGTATTAGACAGCTGTTAATTGCATTCACTTTATTTTTATGCACACTCACGAACTCCTATGCTGCCAAAGTGGATACCCTGTCCATTCAGAGCCCGTCTATGGGTAAAGCAATTAATACAGTCGTAATTCTTCCGCAAAATTACTCGAGCAAAATCAATTATCCCGTCCTTTACCTATTGCATGGTTATTCCGGTAATTATAGCAATTGGGTTAAAAATTCAAGTGTAAGCGCATTGGCAGATCAGTATGGTTATATGGTGGTTTGTCCCGATGGCGGTTTTGGAAGCTGGTATTGGGACATCGCTAACGATAAAAACTACCAATATGAAACCTTTGTGTCCAAAGAGCTGATCGATTATGTAGATCAGCATTATTCAACGATCAAAGATCGGAGCGGAAGGGCTATTACGGGTTTAAGTATGGGTGGGCATGGCGCGCTCTCGCTGGCCATAAAACATCAGGATAGCTATGGCGCTGCAGGAAGTACGGCCGGTGGGGTAGATTTTAGACCTTTCCCCCTAAATTGGGAAATTAAAGATCGCATAGGGAATTATGCTGATGTACCGCAAGAATGGGATAATCGTGTTGTTATGAATATGGTTCCCAAATTAATCAATAATAAACTTCGCTTAATCATCGATTGCGGTAAGGAAGATTTTTTCTACACGGTGAATGTTGCGCTGCATGATAAATTGATGTACCATAATATAAATCATACCTTTGTTACAAGTGAAGGTGGACACAATTGGGAGTACTGGTCTCGGTCAATTGTTTATCAAATGGCTTTTTTTAAGGGATATTTTGATCAAGCGAAGAAAAGTGAAAAGAAAAATGGATAAATATTTGGCATAAATGAATAAAATGCTATTTTTGTTAAACAGAGACCTTAACTAACAAATTATAAACTTATTATTAAGCCTTACAAATTGTAAGGCTTTTTTATTATTTTCAGCAAAATTTTGACTTCACTTGATTATGTTTAAACCTATAAAGGTTGTTTTTTGTCTTTCTTCCATTTTGTTCTGCGCGCAGCAAGCGTATAGTCAACAGTCTAAATCTATTTCGGGGTTTGTTAGGGACAGTATCAGCGGTGAGAATATTATTGGTGCCGTGATACGAAACGATGCGGAGAAAAAATCCACTGCGTCAAATAAATATGGTTTTTTTAGCTTGTCTGTCCGTGATGGCAGCAAAGGGATGGAAGTATCGTCGGTAGGCTATCGAACAAAAGGATTTTCTGTCCATCTGGAAAAGGACTCCACTTATATTATTCAGTTGGTACCTGAGGAAAATCAGCTCGCTGAGGTTACCGTGACCGGAAATAGGCGCAAATCAATAAAGGATCTAACGCCTGGGCTTACGCAGTTTAGCCCTAAAGAAATCGAAAAAGTCCCTGTACTATTTGGAGAAAAGGATATTCTCAAGACCATACAGCTATTTCCAGGAGTAACCAGCGGTGGCGAAGGAAGCAGCAATTTTTATGTGCGTGGTGGTGGTGGCGACCAAAATCTGATTTTGCTGGATGAGGCTCCTGTCTATAACAGTTCCCATCTGTTCGGTTTTTTCTCGACCTTTAATTCCGATGCGATCAAAGACGTTAATTTCTACAAGGGTGGGGTTCCGGCTCAATATGGGGGTAAAATTTCGTCGGTTATGGAAATAACCACCTTGGATGGAAACAATCAGCACTTCAACGTAGAAGGTGGCTTGGGACTTATCGCCTCGCGTCTTAAATTGGAAGGACCTATTCAAAAAGGCAAGAGCTCATTTATGATCTCCGGCAGACGTACTTATGCGGATCTTTTCTTAAAACTTTCAAGTGATGAGAATATTAAGAAGAGCGCGCTCTTTTTTTATGACCTCAATGCAAAATTAAATTATCGCATCAATGATAAGAATACACTTTACTTGTCTGGATATTTCGGTAAGGATGCAATGGCTTATCATGATTTGTTTGATTTCAATTGGGGAAATGCGACTGGAACCATGCGTTGGAACCATATCTGGAGCAATAGGTTGTTTAGCAATACAACGTTAATTTTTAGTAAATTCAATTATCAAGTTAAGATTGAGGATGATAATAACTTTAAGATCCGCTCAGATATCTTTAATTACAATTTTAAGCAAGATTTTCAGTACAATCTTTCGGACCGTCACAATCTAAAATTTGGATTGCAGGCAGCCCTGCAGGAAATCCGACCGGCAAGTATCGAAGCGGGGGAAGATTCGAAGGTGAATTCATTGCAAATTCAACATCGTAAGGGTGTTGATGTTGCTGCATATCTAACCGATGACTGGTCAGTTACCGACCGTTTAAAATTAAACTTTGGACTGAGAGCATCCGCTTACGCAGCATTGGGACCGGGAACATTTTATACTTTCGATCCTGCTGGCGAGGCCGTGGATTCTACCTATGTAGGAAATGGCAAGTTGGGTAAAAAGTACGTCTATCTGGAGCCTCGCATTTCCTTAAACTACGCGATCAATGATTTGACAACGGTAAAGGCTTCGTTTAATACCAATGTTCAGTATTTGCATCAACTGAGTAATACGACCAGCAGCCTTCCTACCGATCAATATGTACTGAGCAATAATACAATTAAGCCGCAGTTATCCAATCAGTATTCGCTGGGTTACTTTCGGAATTTTGCATCCAACAGATATGAATTCTCTGTTGAAGGTTATTATCGAGATTTAAAGAACCAGATTGACTATAGGAATGGTGCCGATCTACAGGCAAATGAATTGCTGGAAGGGGAATTGCTGTTTGGAAAAGGTAGAGCGTACGGCATTGAATGGTTTCTGAAAAAGAGACTGGGGCGATTTAGCGGCTGGCTGAGTTATACTTTATCCAAAAGTGAGCGCCAATTTGAACAGATCAATGATGGTGCGTGGTTTAGTGCGCGGCAGGATAAAACCCATAATATAGCCATTGTGGCGCAGTATCAGTTAAATCCGAAGTGGAATTTGAGCGCCAATTTTGTCTACTATACAGGTGACGCCGTAACGATGCCCGCGGGGAAATATTTTGTTGACGATCGTACGATCTTTTATTACGATAAAAGAAATGGGCAGCGGATGCCTGCTTATCACCGCCTGGATTTGGCAGCAACTTATGATATTAAGCGAACAAAGAATAGCTACTCGAGCTTGTCGTTTGGTCTCTACAATGCCTATAACCGAAAAAATGCCTATTTGATCGACTTTAGAGAAAAAGAAGGACAATCCAATGTCACCGAGATTTATCGGATAGCATTATTTGGAGCGATACCATCGATTACGTGGAATTTTAAATTTTAGCAAAGAATGAAGAAGATATTAGGAGTTATAGCTGTTGCATTATTTACTTTAGGGAGCTGCGAAGACAAAATAGATTTGGAACTGCCCGAAAATACAGGTCAATTGGTTATCACCGCAGATTTGATGGTTTCGGATCAACAGCATGAGATTAGTATACAGCAGGTTGTAAGTATTAAAGACTCGCTGTTTTCTCCGATAACAGATGCAGAAGTGATCGTTAAGAATATGCAAAATAATCGCACTTATACGTTTCAAGCGGGGGCTGACGGGCTGTATACCAATAAGACATTACGGTTACAGGAGAAGGTCACTTACCAGTTGCAGGTAAAGACCGCTGATGGAAGGGAGATCCAAGGGGTATCAAAGGTTCCCAGCTATGTGGATGTGGATTCTATAGGGCTTTCACAGCGCATTATTTTTACTGATACCATTTATTATCCAACTCTCGTATTTGTTGACCCCCCGGAAAAAGGGAATTATTATAAGTATAAGATGTCGGTGAATGGAGGTAAACTACGTTTTATTGATGTCTTTAACGATAAGTATAACAATGGCTTAGAGGTGCAGCATGATATTGTCGACCGCGATAGAGATTTGAAAGTTGGTGATCGTGTGCGTATCCTACGTCAATGTATCGATGTAGGCGCCTACAATTACTGGAATAGTTTTCAAATGATTAATCCTGGTTCGGCTTCGCCATCTAATCCGATTTCAAATTTAAGCAACAATGCATTGGGGTATTTCAGTGTCAGTGTAGGTAAATATTATGAATCTGAGGTGACGTTTGCTAGAAGTAAACCTTAATCTATTCTCGAAAGCTGATAGTTATTTTTTAATAGAAATTCTATTGTTTTAGGGAGAACATATTCGACACGGGGAATGGCTTTGATATTATCATGAAAAATAATAACAGAGCCATTTTTAATGTTGGGCAAAACGTTTTCGAGGCATTTCTGGGGACTTAAATTCGGATCAAAATCACCCGACATAATATCCCACATGATCACACGGTATTTTTTATAGAGTTGACGGAGTTGGGATTTTGTTGCTCGGGCATAAGGCGGGCGAAAAAGATCGGTTTGGGTCAGTTCCTGGCATTTTGCAACATTTGCCAAATACTGCTCATCATTTGTCTCCCAGCCTTTGAGGTGATTGTAAGTATGGTTGCCCACCTGATGTCCTTCCGCTAAAATTCGTTGAAACAAATGTGGATTTTTTTTAATATTTTCACCAACACAAAAAAATGTTGCCTTCACCTGATATTTTTTTAGGATATCGAGTATAAAAGGTGTAATTTCAGGAATTGGACCATCGTCAAAAGTAAGATAGACTTTTTTTTCATGACGTGGCATGTTCCATATTGATTTGGGATATAGCCATCTAAGGAAAAATGGAGATTTGACAAAATACATAACCGATAAATGAAGTTCAAATCTAAAAAAAAATGTATGGTTCTACATATGGACATGAAAAGATTTTATTATTCTGCAGTAGTATTTACTGGGTTATTTCTTGGAACTAATGTTTTAGTTCAAGCCCAACAGGTTGTGGGGGTGGCCGAGGCCATTCGTATGACATTGGAACGGAACGTACAGATAAAGCAAGCGGCCCTGAACAAAGATCTTGCTGAGCAGGACCTGTTTCAGGCAAAAAGTAATTTGTTGCCAAACCTGAGTGCTACTGTGGATCAAAGTTTCCGTTATGGTTTTGGTTTCGATTTAACTTCTGGACGAATCGTTAATAACACTTGGACAAAAGGAACCAGTGGCTCCGTGGGATCTAGTGTCAACTTATTTCAGGGTTTTCAGCAGGTCAATCAGATCAAAGCGAATAAATTGCAACTGGAGTCTACAGCGACTCAGGTAGATAAGATCAAAAATGATCTCGTGCTCAATGTGTTGGTGAATTATTTGGAAGCAATAACCAATCATGAGATGATGGTTGCCAGTGAAGATCAGATTGCTTTATCAAAGCAACAATTTTCTTTGGACTCCATCCAATTTGCAGTTGGTAATAAAACAATTGCCGATCTTGCTAAGTCAAAAAATCAGGTTGCCACAAATGAACTGAACAAAGTTAATCTAAAAAATTCATACGAAATGTCTTTGTTGACCTTGAAGCAGTTGATGGAAATGCCTCCTGAAACCGTTATTTCTTTGGAACGCCCGAGTCTGGAAGCCATATTGGTTCATGCAGTGGATAAGAATGCCGTGGATGTTTACCAAAAAGCGCTCACCTTACAGCCCGATATTCACAAATCTGCATTGGATAAAGAGGTGGCATTGAAACAAATCGATATTGCGAAGGGAGGCTATTATCCTACACTCAATCTGAATGTGAGTTATGGAACGAATTACTCCTCTGCAACGACAAGACAAACCGATCCCTTAGATCCTGCAACTCTTTTTAGAGTGCCCTTTGGCCAGCAGGTATCGGATAATAAGTCATTTTTCACAGGTTTATCTCTTGCTATTCCTATTTTTTCGAGAAATCAGAATAAAGTGAATGTGGCCAAGGCAAAGATTGGTTTGAAACAGGCGGAGGCATCCGAGCAGTTGGCAAAAAATAACTTAAACAAGGCCGTTAATCAGGCTGTATTGGATGTGAATGCGGCCAAACAACGCTATAGCTCGGCTACTGTAGCATTTGAAAGTGCTGAAACAGCATTCAAGGCAACAAAGGAGCGTTATGATATTGGTATGGCGAATTCACTGGAATTGTTTACAGCTCAAACAGAACGAAATAAGGCCGAATTTGACCTTATTCAAGCAAAATATAACGTAATATTCAGATCGAAGATCATCGATTATTACCTTGGAAATCCAATTCAATTCGATAACAATTAATCTATTTGAACTAACAAAAGAAATGGCAAAGAAAAAACGTAGCATTGGAAAAATTATACTGATCATCGTAGTGCTCTTGGTGGTCCTTGGCTTCATAGGTTTTAAAGCTGGCTGGTTTGGAAAGGGAGAGATTACTAAAGTCGCTGTGGATGTCGTAAAGGAGACCGATGTCGATGAATTAGTTTCTGCGAGTGGGAAGATTCAGCCTGAGGTGGAGGTTAAGTTGAGTTCGGAGGTATCTGGAGAGGTTGTTGAGCTTAACATTAAAGAAGGTGATTTTGTTAAAAAAGGACAGGTGCTCTGTCGCATCAAACCTGATATTTTGCAGTCTGGTTATGATCGTTCGGTTGCGGCAATGAATTCACAGCGGGCCAATCTCGCAGCTGCACAACAGCAATTAAAACAACAAGAAGAAAACTTCAAAAATGTTGCCGCTACCTATAAACGGAATCAGGAGCTTTTCGAAAAACGTGTTATTTCTGCTTCAGAAATGGATAAAAGTTCTGCCGAATATTTTGCTGCACAGGCTTCTATCCAAGCACAAAGGGAAACGGTACGTTCGACAAAATATGGCATTGACCAATCACAAGCGTCAGTAAAAGAAGCACAGGATAATTTGAATCGGACGACAATCTATGCGCCCTCAGATGGTATCATCTCGCTCTTGTCTATCGAAAAGGGAGAGCGTGTTGTTGGAACGGCGCAGATGGCAGGTACAGAAATTATGCGTATAGCCAATATGAGCTCGATGGAGGTTAATGTCGATGTAAATGAAAATGATATTAATAATGTAAGGGTAGGGAATCAAGCTGAGATCGAAGTCGATGCTTTTAAGGATAGGAAGTTTAAAGGTGTTGTGACGGAAATTGCTAGCTCGTCTAAAAATATAGCAACAACAACGACGACGACATCATCGACAGATCAGGTAACAAATTTTAATGTAAAAGTGCGCATCAGTGCAGAATCGTATCAGGACTTGATGAAAGAGAACGTTGCATCGCCATTTAAGCCAGGGCTTTCAGCAACCGTTCAGATATTTACAAAACATGATAAAGGGCTGGTTGTTCCGATTCAATCGGTAACTGTGCGTTCTGATGATAAAGATTCTACCAATACAAATAAGAAAGTAGATGAGTATGTATTTGTCCTAAAAGATAAAACTGTTAAGCAGGTGTTGGTAAAGACCGGTATTCAGGATGATAAAAATATCATCGTTACCTCAGGGCTGAAAAAAGGGGATGAAGTGGTCTCTCGGCCATTTGATGCTATTTCAAAAACTTTAAAGGATGGTAGCCAAGTTGAAAAAGTGGACAAGTCAAAGTTATAAATCTCTTTGTAGATAATAATTAATAAAAAGGGAATTGTTTTTAGTAATTCCCTTTTTATTTTCCTTATAATTTATTAAATTTAGATATCCCAATTTTTAGCGGCTTATGAAGAGGCTATTGGCTTATTTTAAATTTAATAAAACAGAACAAAATGGGTTTTTCATTATTTTGGTAATCATTGTGTTGTTTGTGACGATCTATGCTTTGATTAAAAGCAATACGCGCGATCCAATTCCCAATCAGGCCAAATTATTTGAACAATCCTTTCATGACTCTCTTGAGGTCTCTGGTCCGGTAAACAAACAGGAGGTCGAGGCAACCTATTCGACTAAAGACAAAAATGCGGGGGCAATATCTGAACATTCGGTTTTGGAAGAGACCAAACTATTCTATTTTGATCCAAACAATTTACCACACGCTGATTGGCATAAGTTGGGGCTTTCTGATAAACAGATTGCGGTCCTGAAAAACTATGAAAAAAAAGGTGGAAGGTTTAGAGTAAAAACCGATCTGAAGAAAATTTACTCGATCAATGGCCGACTTTACAACAGATTAGAGCCCTACATTCAAATCAAAACAATGCCTGATTCAGCGCGAACAAAACAACAAAATAAAGCGCCTTTGCTTTACGATAAGTTTGAAAGAAATAAAGCCGAGCTTATCGATATTAATACCTGTGATACCACAGCATTAATCAGTCTTAAAGGGATAGGTTCGGTTCTATCCAAACGCATTTTGAAATATAAAGAGGTTCTTGGTGGGTTCTACCGCATAGAACAATTAAAGGAGGTTTATGGAGTTACAGCCGAGACCTATGACCAGATTAAAGACTATATTGTTGTAGCCAATTTAGATGGAATCAAAAAAATCAATATTAATAAGCTTGATGCAAATTCATTGGCCAAACATCCGTATCTTAGCCCTAAAGATGCGAAACTAATCGTCAATTATAGGGATCAGCATGGAAGTTATGTCAATATTGAGGACTTGACAAAAATAGGAACACTTTCAGATCTTGCTATTGCGAAGATTGCGCCTTATTTAATATTTGAGAATGATTCAAGATAAATTGAAACTGGAAATCCGGGATATTGTGGATTTTCCTAAACCTGGTATTGTCTTTAAAGATATTACCCCTTTGTTGAAAGATGCGGCATTGTGTAGCGAAATGGTTGATGCGATTATTGATCAATTGCAAGGCATAGAGATAGATGCTATTGCTGGAATTGAGAGTCGGGGTTTTCTATTTGGATTTTTACTTGCCAATAGGTTGGGCTTGCCTTTTATTCCAATCCGAAAACAAGGTAAATTGCCTTTTAAAACCGTATCTGAATCCTATGCACTGGAATACGGCCAGGCAACCATTGAAATCCATGAAGATGCTTTTGAAAAAGGAAGCCGTATATTGGTTCACGACGACCTTTTAGCGACAGGGGGTACCGTCGTTGCCGCCAGTAAACTTATTGAACGACTTGGTGGGGAGATTGTCGCCTACAGTTTTATTATCTCTTTGGATTTCCTTAAAGCGAAAGGACGGTTATCTAGGTTCAGTGATAATATCTTTTCATTGGTAAGTTATTAATTTTGAAATATACGATTTAGAGCAATTCACATGATACTTTTTGCAAACGCTAAACTAAATATTGGGCTGCAGATCATTGCCAAGCGTACGGATGGTTATCATGAACTGAATAGCGTTTTCTATCCACTTCCAATTTACGATATTATCGAATTATTGGAAACGACTGCTGCGGAGACAACACTAAACATTCAAGGAGAACGTATCCCAGGGAATCTCCATGATAACCTTTGTATAAGAGCTTTTGAATTGTTGAAAAAAGATTATGGCATTCCACCCGTTTCCATTGATTTGATCAAACAAATTCCGATTGGAGCAGGATTAGGCGGCGGTTCTGCGGACGCGTCTTTTGTTTTGAAAGGACTCAATACGCTCTTTCAATTGAATCTTACTGAAGAGCAGCTGGCGGGATACGCCGAAAAGCTAGGTGCCGATTGTCCTTTTTTTATCGCAAATAATCCTGTTTTTGCAACAGGTATTGGGACAGATTTTAAAGACTTAAATCTAAATCTGGATGGCTACCATCTTGTGGTAATTATGCCTAATATTCATATTTCTACAGCTGAAGCTTTTGCTGCTGTGCAACCTAAGGTACCCGAAGTTAGTTTGGAAGAAGCGATTCGTTTGCCTATCCAAGAGTGGAAATTTCATATTCGAAATGATTTTGAGGATGGTATTTTCGAAAGTTACCCCTTGTTGAAAGAAATCAAAGAAACTTTATACCAAAAAGGAGCAATTTACGCTTCTATGTCGGGGTCCGGAGCAGCCATTTATGGTATATTTTGGGAAAAGACAGATTTAAGCGAACTTGCGAAATATGGCAAGATCTATCATCCGACCAAGCTTTAGAAGTAATATCGACTACTGAAAAAGGTGTTATGTATAGCTGTCCAAACAGGTATACATAACACCTTTTTTTATAATTAATATTCTTCTTCCACCTGATAGTTGATGAGTTCGCGAGCCTCGTTTAAGACCTTTTCTTTCCGTTCTTTTGTTAAGTTTAGGAGATCCAATTTTTCGGGATTACTCACGATATCTTTTACCAAAATAAGTTGATTTTTGAGCAGTTGCTGTTCCTCAAGGTCGGAAAGAGTTGTGAGACAAGTGACCGGATAGAAAACAGCTTTGTCTACTCTTTTTTTAATGCTATTTTCTTTTGGATAATCCCAAGAAAGCAAGTTGATATGATAGTATTTGGCAAAATCAATCGAGTCGGAGGTGAAGTATGCATTGGTAATCAGCCAGCCTTCTTGAAACTGCAGCTGTTTTCCAAAAAACTGATAATTGATATTGCTGATATCTTTGAATCTTGAAAGATAATACATGGGCGTCGTTACGGATATTTTTGCGTCAATATCGTTTCGAAATTTGCATTCGGCGGTGATCAGTTTACCGTCCTTATAGGCTACAACATCCAATTCATGGGAAACGGCATGTCCCTGTACGGTCTGTCCGGTGGTGCTTTCATATCCGATGGATCGCAGAAGGTGGGCAATGTATTTTTCGAAGTAGAAACCTTCGGGGCCAAGTTCACGCAGGGCTTTCTTAAGGCTGTAGCGAGCGGCGTAAGAATTTCGCACAGTTTTTAACGTATCAAAGGCCAGCTGATAGAGTTCTCTTGTTGAAATCCCATCATATATTTCGTTGAGTACCTTATCGTAGACCTGATTGACCTGGTCAGCATTGGCACCGGAACGAGAAAGCGAATGACGTAGCGATTCACCATTAAAGGGTACCAATTCACCAGAATATTTTTTGATTTGCATGTATCTCTAATTTGTTAAATACGAATATAAGAGATGTCGTCGGAGAAACAACATAAAAAACTATTATTCTATTCCTAAACTTTTTTAGGACACCATTTGTTTATAACATGTACGATAAATAAAATGGAGATAATTATGAGTAACCTACTAAACTTTGCATTTGATAAGATAAAAACAAAGATCGAAGACGATTGTATCGAAGAAAATATTGGCACCTCTGAGCGTGTTCTGTCGGTGATTGCCGGCGGATTCATATTGGGCTTGGGTGTTAAAAAACTTTTTAAATCACCACTGACTGGATTATCAGGATTGACCCTTGGCGGAGCGCTGATCTATCGCGGCGTAACTGGTCATTGTGATGTTAAGAAAGTGCTGGAAGATAAGGATATCAAAAAAGTAGAGGTGATTGAACACCGCTATTTTGTTAAATAACACAAAAAAAAGAGGCCAGTACATGAAATGTACTGGCCTCTTTTTTGTATTTATCTGTTTGAACAGGTGGGAATGATTATACATTAAAACGGAAGTGCATGATATCGCCATCTTGGACAATATATGTTTTTCCTTCCACTGATAATTTTCCAGCTTCTTTTACTGCATTTTCGGAGCCAAGTGAGACAAAATCGTCATACTTGATTACTTCAGCGCGGATAAACCCTTTTTCGAAATCTGTGTGGATTACACCTGCAGCCTGAGGGGCTGTAAATCCGTTCTCAATCGTCCAAGCGCGAACTTCCTGTACACCAGCGGTAAAATAAGTCGCCAAATTTAAAAGCGAATATGCAGCGCGGATGAGCTTATGTACGCCAGATTCTTCAAGACCCAAGTCGTCTAAAAACATCTTTCGTTCTTCGTAGCTTTCCAGTTGTGCGATTTCAGATTCGATCTGTGCTGAGATAATCAATACCTCGGCTTTTTCATCCTTTACAGCTTCCTTAACACGTTCTACGTAAGCGTTACCTGTATTAACAGAACCTTCATCTACATTACATACATAAAGTACAGGTTTAGCCGTTAACAAGGCTAAATCCTGGATAAACTCAAAATCTTCCGCTTCTATTGCTGCTGTACGGGCGGATTTTCCAGCTTCAAGATGATCTTTGACGATTGATAGGATGTCAAACGTTCTTTTTGCATCTTTATCGCCGCCTGTTTTAGCCATTTTTTCTACCTTCTGGATACGTTTTACTACAGTGTCCAAATCTTTAAGCTGCAATTCGGTGTCAATGATTTCTTTATCTCTGATTGGGTCTACCGAACCATCTACGTGGATCACGTTCCCATCGTCAAAACATCTTAAAACGTGAATAATAGCATTTGTTGTACGAATATTTCCTAAGAATTGATTGCCTAAGCCTTCACCTTTTGAAGCTCCTTTCACAAGACCGGCGATGTCGACAATCTCGATGGTGTTTGGAACAATTCGTTGCGGGTTGACTAATTCAGCTAATTTATTGAGACGGGCATCCGGTACGGTAATTACCCCAACATTTGGTTCAATTGTACAAAATGGAAAGTTAGCCGCTTGCGCTTTCGCGTTCGACAAACAGTTAAATAATGTTGATTTACCGACGTTTGGTAAACCTACGATACCGCATTGTAAAGCCATATATAGTGCAAATTTTTGAAATTGCACAAAGATAGAAAATTCACTGTAATTTTTAGCTATCTTGTCGAATGGTTCATTGGTACAAAATTGAACATGCCGATTTTCTTAAAAATCAGGGCATCAGCGAACATAAATTCGGTGGAAAAATTATTTGTATTACCTGGTACGAAGACCAACTCTATGCTTTCTCGCCTAAATGTCCACATGCTGGGGCACCATTGAAAAATGGCTGGTGTGAACGTGGCAAAGTAATCTGTCCTTTTCATCGCCATGAATTCGATCTGGTGTCGGGAAGAGGTAATCCCGAACAGCATGATTTTATTCGCGTTTACCCCATAAAATTCGAAAACAACGATTATTATGTTGGCTTGGAATTAGGCTTCTGGAAGCGTTTATTTGCTTAAAAAGTAACGAAAGTATCATATCTCACCGCGTGAATCGTATATCTCGTTAGTAAATAAGTATATTTGCTGTCGAAAACAAATTAAAGACATGCAGGGGAAAAAGATTGGTATAATTGGTAGCGGAAGTTGGGCTACTGCTATGATCAAGATGCTATGTGAAAATGACCAAGACAAGCATATTTTTTGGTGGGTAAGAAAGGAAGAGGATGCAGAATATATTCAAAAATTCAAACATAACCCGACTTACCTGAGCAGTGTTTCGGTTGATCTTAGTATTACGACGATTGATACCGATGCTAAAAATGTAATTACTAATTCAGATATTATCATTTTAAATACGCCTGCGGCCTATTTGAAGGATGCACTGGCCAATGTGACGAAGGAAGATTTTAGAAATAAAATTGTTGTTTCAGCCATCAAGGGGATTATTCCCAAAGATAATTTGATTATCGGTGAGTTTTTGGAGCAACGCTATGAGGTCGATATGGAACAGATCTGTGTGGTTGGTGGTCCCTGCCATGCGGAGGAAGTTGCCTTAGGCAAATTGTCGTATTTAACTTTCGGCTGTAAGAACCTGGATAGTGCAGCATTGGTTGCTTCCTTTCTGTCGTCAAGGGTTATCAAGACGATTCTTTCGGAAGATGTACTCGGAATAGAATTTGGTGCAGTATTGAAAAACATCTATGCGTTAGCTGGAGGTATCTGCCACGGCTTAGGTTACGGTGATAATTTTCAGGCTGTGCTGGTCTCCAATGCAATTCGCGAAATGCGTCGTTTTGTAGGTAAAGTAGATGGTGATACGTCAAGGGATGTGAATACTTCGGCTTATTTAGGGGATCTTTTGGTAACAGCCTATTCCCAATTTAGCCGAAATAGAACCTTTGGTAATATGATCGGAAAGGGCTACAGTGTACAATCTGCGCAGTTGGAAATGAATATGGTGGCTGAAGGGTATTACGCATCGGCATGTATTCAAGAGTATGCGAAAAAATATGCGGTGGAATTGCCAATATGCGATGCCGTGCATCAAATTTTGTATGAACACCTCCCTGCATCTAAAATTATTCAAGCATTGAGCGAAAAATTAACATAATAAAGTAGCAATAGAGTAGATGATAACAAAAGAAGCGATTGCTTTAGCTTATAAAGAAATTCAGGACGAAATATGTCAGGCGCTGGAGAAATTAGACGGATCGGCACGCTTTGAAGAAGAATTGTGGGAGCGTGAAGGCGGCGGTGGCGGTCGCACCAGGATCATTCAAAATGGTCAAATTTTTGAAAAAGGAGGCGTTAACTTTTCGTCTGTGTATGGCAAATTACCTGAAGCGATCAAAAAGTCATTTGCGGTGGAAGAAGATGATTTTTTTGCGACAGGAGTTTCCATTGTAATCCATCCAAACAATCCCTTCGTACCTATTATACACATGAATATCCGCTATTTTGAACTGAACGATCAGATTCGTTGGTTTGGCGGCGGTATTGATTTAACTCCGCATTATATCGATGAAGAGGATGCGCGTTATTTTCATCAGCAGCTGAAAGATGTCTGTGATAGACATGATTCTACCTACTATGAAAAGTTTAAAAATTGGGCGGATGATTATTTTTATATCAGACATCGCCAGGAAACACGTGGCATAGGAGGTGTATTTTACGATAAGTTGAATACTGAAAAAACGGGGGTGAGCATGGAAGATATTTTTGCTTTTTCCTGTGACCTTGGACGCACGTTTGCACCAACCTACACTGCATTGGTGGAGAAAAATCGACATAAAACCTTTACAGATCAACAGAAAAATTGGCAATTGATCCGTCGCGGACGCTATGTCGAATTTAACCTCGTATGGGATTCGGGGACTAAATTTGGACTTGAAACGAATGGTCGGATTGAGTCCATATTGATGAGTCTACCAGCCCAAGCCAATTGGGTATATGACTATCGTCCTGAAGAAGGCTCCGAAGAAGCCAAAACCTTATCTTTATTGCGAAAAGGTATTAACTGGATTTAAAAACATCGAAGAAAAAATAGATGGTTTCTTATCAAAAATTTACGTTGGAAAACGGCCTACGTGTATTGGTACACGAGGATCATAATACAGCCATGGCCTGCGTCAATATCTTGTACGATGTGGGGGCAAGGGATGAATCTCCGGAACAGACCGGATTTGCGCACTTATTTGAACACCTGATGTTTGGTGGAAGTATCAATATTCCTAATTTCGATACCGAATTGCAAAAAGTGGGTGGCGAGAATAATGCATTCACCAGCAACGATATTACAAATTATTACATCACTTTACCCTCTTCAAATTTAGAAACGGCATTGTGGTTGGAGTCGGACCGGATGTTAAGTTTGGCTTTTTCCGAACAAAGCCTCGAAGTGCAGCGGAATGTCGTGAGTGAAGAATTCAAACAGCGTTATTTGAATCAGCCTTATGGTGACGCTTGGCTAAAATTACGTCCATTAGCCTATCAGGTACATCCGTATCGTTGGGCAACCATCGGAAAAGAACTGAGCCATATTGAAGAGGCTACAATGGAAGATGTTAAAGCATTTTTCAAATTACATTATAATCCGCAGAGTGCAATTATGGTTGTTTCTGGGGATGTTCATTTTGAGGAAGTAAAAGCTTTGACTGAAAAATGGTTTGGCGATATCGAGGCGGGCGAAAAATACAATCGCCAATTGCCTAAAGAACCCGCGCAAGATAAGATTAGGCGTGAAACGACTTGGGCAGAGGTGCCTTTGGATGCGCTTTATATGGCATTTCATGGCCCTGCTCGATTGGAAGAGGGGTATTTTGCAATGGATCTTTTGTCGGACATTTTATCGAGGGGCTCTTCTTCACGTTTGTATCGTCGATTGGTAAAAGAGGGGCAGTTATTTAGTGAAATAAATGCTTATGTGATGGGAAGTATCGACAATAACCTCTTTGTTATTGAAGGAAAACCGTCGGAAGGCATCTCGCTAGAGGAAGCTGAACGTGCGGTGTGGGCAGAATTGGAGGTCATAAAATCCGAGTTAGTACCTGCCGCTGAATTGGAAAAAGTGAAGAATAAGATCGAATCGACAAATGTTTTTGCAGAACTATCTATTTTGGATAAAGCCATGAACTTGGCTTTCCATGAGTTGCTGGGGGATGCAGACGGCATTAACACAGAGGTTTCAAAATATTTGAAGGTGAGTGCTGAGGAAGTTCAACAGCAAGCTCAGGTTATTTTTAGACCGGAGAATGCTTCTATATTAATGTATAAATCAAAACAAGAGGAGGCTGTACATGTTGGATAGAACAAAAGCACCCGAGTTCCGTGAAATTGGAAATATAAGTTTGAAAGAACCAATCAAGAAGCAGTTTGCAAACGGATTGCCTGTCTATGTATTCCAGTCGCCCGAGCAGGAGCTGGTACGGATAGAATGGATCTTTGAGAATACCTATCTTGACGGTGCGGCTGAAAATCCGTTGTTAAATAGTACTTTAAGTGCATTGCTTAAGGAGGGGACAAAGACCATGTCGAGTGCAGAGATTGCAGATAAAGTGGATTTCTACGGAGCATTTCTTGTTCCTGAATATTCTTTTGACGTAACGTCTTTGTCGCTTTATACATTGAATAGACATAGTCAAGTACTCTTGCCGCTTGTAAAAGATATTCTGACGGAAGCATCGATTCCGCAACAGGAGTTAGATACCTATTTGCGTAATAACAAGCAAAAGTTTCAAGTTTCTATTCAGAAAAATGATTATCTGGCGAGACGCAAATTTTACAATTTGATCTTTGGTGAGAACAATCGTTATGGGCGTACACCAAAACTAACAGATTACGATGCAATTACGCGTGCGCAGCTGATCGAATTGTACCGTAGGGAAATTGTTCCTACAAATTGTACATTAATTGTTTCAGGTAATGTTTCTGAAGAGCTTTTGCAGGAGTTGGAGCAAATCTTCGGTGTCGATTGGCAAGGAGCAGCTGCTGTATCTCCTTCGGAAGTCCCAGTTTTGGTGCAAGGTTCAAATAACCTGGCTTATGAGGAAAAAGATAATGCCTTGCAGTCTGCCATTCGGTTAGGCTGTCAGACAATTGGAAGGGAACATCCCGATTATCCGGCATTACAATTTGTCAACACATTATTAGGTGGTTTTTTCGGTTCCCGCCTAATGCGCAATATCCGAGAAGAAAAAGGGTATACCTATAGCATTGGTTCGGCTGTTGCTACCTTGAAACATACTGGTTTTATGACCATTGTAACTGAAGTTGGGGTAGATGTAACACAGGCCACGTTGACTGAAATAGAAAAGGAGATCAATTTGTTGAAAACAACTTTGGCCTCCGAGGATGAGGTCAATCTTGTGAAGACCTATATGGAAGGTTCTATGTTGGGTTCGTTGGAAAGTATCTTTTCGCATGCCGACAAGTTCAAAAGTGTTTTGTTAAATGGGATGACATTGAACTATTATTCCTACTATATGGAACAGATCAGAAATATGTCGCCCGAGAAGGTGCAGCATCTTGCCAATAAATACTTTGACTACGATGCCATGGTGAAGGTTGTGGTTGGGAAAATCAGTCAAGTAGAACCAGTTCATCAAGCGGTTGTAAATTAAATTTCTTAGACTACAAAAATCGAATACTACTTTGTATTTTTGGTTTTTGATAAAAAAGTGTATTATCCAGCATGGAATTAAAATTAAAAAGACCATTGGTATTTTTCGATTTGGAAACTACAGGTGTTAATGTAGCGACCGATCGTATTGTGGAAGTATCATTTCTGAAAGTGATGCCCAGTGGTGAAGAAACAGTCTATACAAAGAAGATCAATCCAGAAGTGCCTATCCCTGCGGAATCCTCTTTTTTTCACGGCATTTATGATGAAGATGTGAAGGATGCTCCTAATTTTAAAGCAATCGCAGTGGAACTTGCGGCTTTTATTGCCGATGGAGATCTCGCGGGCTATAATTCCAATAAATTCGATGTCCCAATGCTTATGGAAGAGTTTTTACGGGCAGGTGTTGATTTTTCATTGGAGGGTAGAGCATTTGTTGATGTTCAAAATATCTTCCATCAGATGGAACAACGTACGCTGAAAGCTGCATACAAGTTTTATTGCAACGAAAATCTTGAAAATGCGCATACAGCGGAAGCGGATGTTCGTGCCACATATGAGGTCTTGAAAGCGCAGCTGACAAAATATGAAGGCGCAGCATTCGAAGATAAACATGGGACAGTATCTTATCCTGTCGTAAACGATGTTGAGGCGCTACATACGTTTACCAACCTAAGTAAACCTGTAGATTTTGCCGGACGTCTCGTCTATAATGCGGAGGGATTGGAAACGATCAATTTTGGTAAACATAAAGGAAGACCTGTTATAGAAGTATTTGAGCAAGAGCCCAGTTACTACGCATGGATGCAGAATGGTGATTTTCCATTGTATACCAAGAAGGTCTTGGAGAATATCTGGAATCGGTATAAAAAGGAAAAGAGTGAGCAAAAGGCAAAAGCAGCTGCAGCCACCCATTCTGTAGAAGATAAAAAACTTGCGAAAAAGGAATTCAATCAACAAAAAGAAGAAGCGCCGCAGAACATTTCTTTGGATATGCTGAAAGGATTGCAAGATAAATTTAAAAAATAACGTTAATTAATAGCTTAGAAAAAGGATTATGGAATTCAAACAAGAAGTGGAACATGTACAGTGTTTGATTATTGGTTCGGGACCAGCAGGTTATACTGCCGCGATTTATGCAGCCCGTGCGGATATGAAACCAGTCGTTTATACCGGTATTGTGCCAGGGGGACAGTTGACTCAAACAACTGAGGTGGACAATTTCCCTGGTTATCCAAAAGGTATCACTGGACCAGTGATGATGGAAGATTTGCGCGAGCAAGCTGAACGCTTCGGAACTTCAGTGCGTTTTGGATATGTGACTAAAGTGGATTTTACAGGTGAGGTACACCGTGTTGAGATCGATGGAACGGTACAAGTTACCGCAGATACTGTGATTATTGCGACAGGAGCCACAGCAAAATGGTTAGGCTTGGAATCTGAACAAAAATACAATGGTTTTGGTGTTTCAGCATGTGCTGTATGTGATGGGTTCTTCTTTAAAAACCAAGAGGTTGCTATTGTAGGTGCTGGGGATACAGCGGCAGAAGAAGCAACGTATCTTGCAAAATTATGCTCAAAAGTACATATGTTGGTTCGCCGTGACGAGTTTCGTGCTTCTAAAGCAATGGTACATCGCGTTATGAATACACCAAATATCGAAGTTCACTACAATTCTGAGGCAAAAGAAGTCCTAGGAGATGGTCAGGTGGTGACCGGAATACGTGTTGTAAACAATAAAGACCAGTCTGAAAAAGATATCGAAGTAACAGGTTTCTTCGTTGCTATTGGGCATAAGCCTAATACCGAGCTTTTCACAGGTATATTGGATATGGATGAAACAGGTTATTTAATTACAAAACCAGATAGTACTGCAACAAATATCCCGGGTGTTTTTGCTTGTGGTGATGTTCAGGATAACATCTTCCGTCAGGCAATCACTGCTGCAGGTACAGGTTGTATGGCAGCTTTGGAAGCTGAAAGATACTTAGCAGCTAAGGAAAGCGGCGAATAATCGCATGGAAATAATAAAAACGGGGCATTGTACAATGCCCCGTTTTTATTTACCTTCTTCCATTTCAAAAACACTATCGATTTTCCAATTTGCCTTATCTTTGGATGCTGCGACAGCTAAACGATCACAGCGCTCATTTAACGGATGCCCAGCATGGCCTTTTACCCATACAAGGCGTACGGTATGGAGCTTATAGGCGTTCATTAAGCGCAACCAAAGATCTTTGTTCTTTTTTCCCGCAAAACCTTTTTGTATCCAACCATATACCCATTTCTTATCAATGGCGTCAATGACGTATTTGGAGTCAGAATACACGGTAACATGTTGCTGTAGATTTTTCAGTGCCTCGAGGCCGACGATCACAGCCATCAATTCCATCCTGTTGTTAGTCGTTTTGCGGTAACCGCCCGAAAACTCTTTTTCGATCAGTTTACCTTTAAAGGCTTCATTATCGCCTGTATAAATAGTTCTTAAGATGGTTCCGTAACCTCCAGGGCCCGGATTTCCACTTGAAGCCCCATCTGTATATAATTCGATCATACCGGCCAAATATACATGAAGTTTTTGTAAGCACATACAAACAGGTAAAAATGATCAAGACTAGTCCATATTTTGATGCTCGAAGTAGAAGAATTTTAACACTGCGACATGTTCAATCAATTCAACGATGGAACATAGTGCTACAAGCATCAAAATTAATAGGTATTTAAGACTGACTTTATAGGTGTTTAAAAGGGACTTTACACGGCTTTATCCGAATGAGGTCCGAATGAGGTCCCTATAAAGTCCCTATGAGGTCCGTTAAAATAATAGGAATATTCCCTTTGTGTTTTAAGCTTAAGCTAAGCGAAGTATGATGATAGATTTCAATTGCTCTCCAACTTAATTTATCCCTTACATAGTTGGATTGTGCTGATTTATGTGTATTTTGCCGGCTTAAACTCGTTATGTAATCGATAAAATAGCTTATGAAGTTTCGAAAGATTTCTCTTTTTGTTCTATTGGCGTCCGCGTGCTTAAACGTTTCAGCGCAGAACAATGTATCACCGCAAAAAATGGATTGGTTTGAAGATGCCAAACTGGGTATTTTTATTCACTGGGGGATTTATTCTGTCGATGGAATATCAGAATCTTGGTCATTCTTCAATAATTACATCAACCATGACAATTATATCAAGCAACTGAATGGTTTTACAGCAAAGGATTATAGACCGAAGGAATGGGCCAAATTGATCAAAGAAGCCGGTGCGAAATACACGGTGATTACGACCAAACACCATGACGGGATCTCGATGTGGAATACGAAGGCTGATAAAGCGATCACGACATTACAAGACGCAGCTGCCAAACAGGATGTAATCACACCATTTGTGAAAGCCATACAAGAAGAAGGCTTGCATACTGGACTGTATTATTCTTTGCCCGATTGGAGCCATCCTTATTACGATGTTTTTACGCGCAATCGAAAACGTTATGAATTGAAAAGTGAGCCTTCTCGTTGGGATAATTATGTAAAATATTACCAGAAGCAATTGACTGAGCTATCCGAACAGTATAAGCCCGAATTACTTTGGTTTGACGGGGACTGGGAGCATAGTGCCGAGGAGTGGAAAGCTAAAGAGACCTTGAATCTTTTGCGGAAGTATAATCCGAATATTATTATAAACTCGCGATTGAATCATCATGGAGATTACGATACACCTGAGCAAGGGATTCCAGTAACCCGTCCTGATGCTAAATTTTGGGAACTCTGTTATACCATGAATGATTCTTGGGGCTATCAACCCTTTGATAAAAAGTACAAATCACCGAATATGATCATTCGAACGTTGGTAGATTGTATTTCCATGGGTGGAAACCTATTGTTGGATATCGGTCCAAAGGCAGATGGAACGATCCCTGAGGAACAATTAAATATTTTGAAACAGCTGGGGCGATGGACACATAAGCATGCAGCTGCGATCTACGGTACAAGAGCCGGTATTCCATTTGTGAACTACGGCGGGAAATCTGCTTTATCAAAGGACGGAAAGACACTTTATCTGTATGTATACGAACAGAAACCCGAATTGCAGCTCAGAGGTTTGGTCAATCATACAGCCATTAAAGAAGTCTCAGTTGTTGGTGATGCATCCGCGAAAGTGAACGTTAAGTCTGAAAACGGAACCGTTCAAGTCGATTTGACGAAAGTAAACTTTGATCAGGATGTGACTGTGATTGCACTAACCTTTGCGGAGGTGCTTCGTTGGACTGCACCGCAAGATACTGAAGTTACGTTGAAATCTGTACTGGATAATAAGTTGACAGGTCGTGCTTTAGGTCAGATCGCTTCAACACTGCATGCCGGAAAAAATATCTTTGATAATTCCGGATTGACCGTGGATGGCTTAGAGACCAAATTGCCAAGTAGTAATGCGACTAATCCAACGGTATTAAAGTGGATTAAGGATCATGCCGAAGCACTTTATGAGACTGGAAAAGGCTTACCTGAAGGACATTATGAAGGACTAAGCGCGCTCTCTAAAGATCGCCAGACATTGTATCTGTTTGTCGAGGGAAAACCTACGGGTCCTATTGCACTAAAAGGTGTTAAAAATGGAGTCGCCAGGATCCGCGTGGTCGGTGAGGGCTCCATGATAAATCATGAGATTTTCAATAAGCTTTATTGGAGTAGCATCCCGGGTATTATCTACATTCAGGCACCAGCAGAGCGCTTGGATAAAAATATGACAGTTATTGCTGTTTTGTTGGATGCGCCAATACAACTATATCGCGAGAAAGTGGGCGCTATCGAAAATAACCTTTAAGAGGTCGGATAGCAATTAGCGTTGAAAAAGAGCCTGGGATAACAAAATATCCTGGGCTTTTTTGCGGGATATAAACTATGCTGATTTATTAATTCTGATCCATTTTCTTTCGGTATTCGGTGCATTTTCTCCTGAATTGTGGCGCAAAAGCATTTTTTATTATAACTTAGGCCTATGAATCCAATCAAAGCTGTTTTGATCCCAATTTTTGCTCTTCTTTGTGTTTGTTGTTCTTCCGGTGACGGAAGTAAATCCGAGCGATTGCGGGCAGATTCGTTAGTGAATGAAGTGGTCAATGGAAGGTTAGCTCTAGCAACATTAGCAGAGTCAAATGAATTTATGTATTTCAATGATAAATACTTTCATGAACCGGCGGATTTAAAGGTCATTCCGAAATTTGATAAGGTACAGATTCAAGTTGTTACTTATCGGATTTATCAGCATGTCAAATTAAAAAATAATCGCTATGTGTTCAACGTGCAGAAAGCCAGTGAACTGCATATACCAAATAGCGCTTTTGTGTATTACCAACGTTCTTTTGATGATATGAACCGTAAGGCAGCCTTGAGTAAAGATTCGATCCGACTCGAGCTGCCGGATAATTATGCATCTTTGTTGATAAATGAATGATCTAGATCAGGCCTACAGACATGATGAAGGTCATATCAAAAGTCAATCTTAACTATACAATGGTGCAACAAATAGATTTAAGATGGAAAAGAAAAATATCGTTGTATTGACGGGGGCCGGTATTTCGGCTGAAAGCGGTATACCTACCTTTAGGGATGCCAATGGATTGTGGGAAGGACATGACGTCATGGAAGTTGCTTCCATTGAAGGTTGGCATAAAAATCCAGCCTTGGTGCAGGAGTTTTATAATCTGAGACGGAAAGCCGCTTTGGTCGCACAGGCAAATGCGGCTCATTATGCGCTGGTAAAATTGGAATCAGCATACCGGGTGAGTATTGTGACGCAGAATGTAGATCTACTGCATGAACAGGCAGGATCCTCCCATATCGTTCATTTGCACGGCCGCCTGGATCAGTCGAAGTCATCTGTCGATGACCGTTTGGTGTATCCCATTGTTGGTGATGAGATCAAAATGGGCGATCTTTGTGAGAAGGGTAGTCAGCTGAGGCCAAATATAGTCTGGTTTGGAGAGGCTGTGCCGGCCATTGAGGAAGCGATAAGCCTGGTTTCGAAGGCCGATATTTTGATTATTGTGGGAACCTCCCTACAGGTTTATCCCGCTGCGGGACTTAAAGAATTTGCGCCTAGTCACTGTAAATCGTTTTTAATTGACAAAAAGATTCCTCATGACAACGCTTTACGTAATATACAGTGTTTTGAAGAATCGGCGACCATAGCTGTTCCTGAACTGGTAGAACAATTACTTAATTAAATGTTATATAGTCGTTTATAAAATAAGGGTTTATGAAGAAAATAATAGGGCTTCTTTGCATGTCCGTTGCTTTTGTTGCATGTCAAAATAATTCAGCGATCAAAGTAAATACGAGTTCAAATGATCAGCCTTTAACCTTGGATAGCGTTCAGGCCAAGCATCTGCTCAGTTTGCCACTGCATTGCATCGAAGTGGAATATCCCAATAAGCTGGGACAGGTACTCGGTAGTGATGGTGATCTAAAAGCACCGCGTACATTGCATCCAATTTTTTACGGTTGTTTTGACTGGCATTCTTCTGTACACGGGTATTGGTCAATTGTGCATATTTTGAAGGAATTTCCAAATTTGGATAGCTCAGGTGAAATTCGACGCCAATTGAACCGAAATATTACAGCAGAAAATGTGGCTGTTGAATTAGATTTCTTTCAAGATAAGAACAATAAGAACTTTGAGCGTACGTATGGCTGGGCTTGGTTGTTGCAGCTGCAGAAGGAATTATTAACTTGGGAAGATGCCGATGCAAAACGCTGGGCATCGAATCTTGAACCGTTGGTGAAACATGTGGTAAAATCGTATCAGGAATATTTGCCCAAATTGGTCTATCCGATCAGGACAGGCTATCATGATAATTCGGCCTTTGGCCTTTCGCTGTCCCTGGACTATGCAAGAAGCACGGGAAATGTGACGTTTGAAAAATCATTAATGACGAATGCTTCTCGTTTATACAGTCAGGATAAGAGCTGCAACATTTCTTTTGAGCCAAGTGGAAGCGATTTTCTTTCTCCTTGTCTTGAAGAAGCCCTTTGTATGAGTATGGTGCTGCAACAGGAGGATTACCGTAAATGGTTAAAGGATTTTATGCCAGATCTGTTTAATCCCGATTTCAATTTAGAACCAGGAATCGTGAAAGATCGAACCGACGGACATTTGGTCCATCTGGATGGACTTAATTTTAGTCGCGCCAACTGTTTAAACGGTATCGCCAAAGCGCTGCCTGAATTAAGTTATTTGCATAGGTTGGCGAATAAACATTTAAAGTATTCTTTGCCCAATATTACAACCAAGGATGATTACATGGGGTCACATTGGTTAGGTACTTTTGCACTCTATGCACTATCAAAGCATTGATTCGGGGAGATTATCTTCTCCCCATTTATCCATTAGGTTTAATATTTCCTCGAGCGAACGGCCGAGCTCGGTTAATTCATATTCTACCTTTGGGGGAACTTGCTGGTATACAATTCTATTAATCAGCTTGTCATGCTCCAGTTCCTTTAATTTGGCGATCAGCATACGTTCAGATATTCCCACGAGTCTTTTCCGCAACTCACTATAGCGGAGTTTACCTTCATTTAGCAAATAGGAAAGGATATTGATTTTCCATCTGCCACCTATGGTGGCCAAGGTAAATGCAATACCACAACGGTCTTTCCAGTATAGCTCATTAATGTGATTGGTTGAATTCTCTTTTCGCGGGTTCATACAAACTTTTTTGTTGGTATCATACAATCTTGTATGTACTGTTATTCCTGCAAATTAATAAAGAAATTTGTAGGAAAGCAAAAAGTATAACATGGAAACGATTAAATCAGTCGCTCATTGGTTGAGCTATGCGTACTACCTTTATGTATTTGGATATGCATCATTATTCAAAGTTTTTCAAAAGAGCGCCATGATGCAAAGCATGCAGTCCCTGGGTTTTAATAAGACTTGGACGATCATTATCGGAATAGGGGAACTAATGGGGGTAGTATTGCTCTTAATAGGTTTGTATAACCCGCAATTTAAGAATGCTGCAGTGCTGCTGTTGTTTCCATTTGCGGTTGCTGCGTTTACGGCACATATGGCGCATCAAGAGTATCATCATTTCTACAACTCCTTGCTGATGTGTGTACTTAGTATTGTGCTGTTGGCCACAGACAAAACCTTTAAAATTATACTTTAAATCCTGCGTCAGCGTTAGCATGATCATTAGAAAATTAGGATTATTTTATGGCTTAATTTTCTAAAAATCCTATGTTTATCCGGAAGCAAGTGGTGCTGGAGATGCAAGAGGGAAAATAATGTGATAGACTACAATTATAAGCGGTATGGCAAGCCGGTCGATAGCCGAAAATATAGGAGCGACTTGATCGGTTGTAAATCGTGATTTGTGCTAATTTAACTCTGTTGATTTATGCTGGGATATTTTGTTTTTCTACCATTTTATTGCGTTGTTATTGGTATAAGTAAAGTTTTCGCGCTGTTTTTTTTAGATATACATTTTTTAGCAGGTTAGAAAAAGGCTATAAAATTCAAGATTTGTGCTACTCTACACGATCAAACTTATAATACATTTGATCTATCAATCCCATAGGGATGTTACATGCTATGTATAGGTATTTAAGACAACTTTTAATGGTTTTGTCCATTGTTTTTTTCTGTCTGTTTTTTACAGGTAAAATAAACAAGGATGTCTTTTCACATACTGCCTATAAAAACACCTCAAAAACGGCAATAACTTCTTCACAATCCCATTTCGATTTTTATGTCGGATCGATCGAAGAATGCTCGTTCGAATGGCGTTATGATCAACATTTAGCATATGCCGTTCGGCTCTGTACCTTGGGACTGATTCTACCAATTTTCTTGCTATTTGCGGATAAGAAGTCATGGCATAGTTTTTATGAACTCCAAAATAAATATCTATCGAACAGGCTGCCAGACAGGTGTATCCTATACCATTCCTTTAAAATTTTCGGTTAAATCCCTTTTCCTTTTCGTGAATATCATCGGTTGGGTCGACAGACGGCTATAAAACCGATTTAATAAATCATTGCTTGAAGAAAGCGGCTTAATCAGCTGCTTTGCTATTAAATCATTTATATGAACACAACACTTTACGCATTAGCTATTACAGCTATTACGATCAGTTTTTTTCATACTGCATCGGGCCCAGATCATTATCTGCCATTTATTGTATTGTCCAAATCGAAAAAATGGTCGTTGGGGAAAACCATATTATGGACTATTATATGTGGGCTTGGGCATGTTTTCAGTTCGGTCATACTGGGGATTATTGGCGTTTATCTTGGATGGCAGCTCAATAAGATCAGCTGGTTGCAGGACGTGCGCGGCAATGTTTCGAGTTGGGCACTATTTATTTTTGGACTTGGATATTTGATTTACGGGATCTGGAAAATGTCAAAGAAGCATTCTCATAAGCATTTTGATGTGATGGGTGATGAGGTGTATGTGCATGAACACACGCATGGGAAAAGCACATCAGGGCATCATCACCATCATCAAAAAACGAAGGTAACGCCTTTGGTATTATTTGCAATTTTCGTCATGGGACCATCGGAACCATTGATTCCACTTTTATTTTTTTCAGGTGCTCACCGCTCAATGCCAGAGGTGATTACACTGATTAGCACCTTTATCATCACAACAGTGGCAACTATGGTTGGGATGGTCTTGTTGGGAATTTATGGTTATAATTTGCTCAACACCGAAAAACTTGATCGATATGTACACGCTATTAGTGGTGCTGTCCTGTCAATTTGCGGTGCGGGGATGTTATTTCTGGGATGGTAATTTTTTAAATAGGATATGAACAAACATCAAATCACCTTTTTTATAAGCCTAATGGCTACTACACACAGTTATGCCCAGCAACATGTAATTCAGGGAACTGTGAAAGATAAGGATAGTAAACAGAGATTAGAAGAAGTCAATATACGTTACCAACGTGGAATAAAACATAGTCATACAGCATCGAATGGTACTTTTTCCGTACAGCCGGGAACATTTCCGGATACTTTATTGTTGAGCCGGATTGGCTATCTCGATCAGGTATACATCCTAAAAGAAGCGAAGTCTCCGATTGAAATCGAGATGCAAAAAAATGAAGTGCAGTTGAGTCAAATTCAGGTGGATGCATTCAATAGCAGTAAAACATTGAGCAAAGTTGATTTAAGTAAGATTCCCGTTAATTCGGCGCAAGATCTGTTACGAAAAGTTCCTGGGCTCTTTATAGCACAGCATGCCGGTGGTGGAAAGGCTGAGCAAATATTTTTGCGTGGATTTGATAATGATCACGGTACAGATATTGCCATTACTGCAGATGGCATTCCCGTTAATATGGTCTCTCATGCGCACGGTCAAGGATACGCAGATCTCCATTTTATTATTCCAGAAACGGTAAAAGACATTGATTTTGGCAAGGGTGCTTATTATGCAGACAAAGGCGATTTGAACACATCGGGTTATGTTAATTTTACGACCTTGGATCATTTGGATCATAATCTTTTTAAGGTTGAAGGCGGTTCTTTTGATTCCTGGCGTACCGTGGCCATGCTTAATCTGCTGAATAACCATGAGCAGAATAAATATGCCTATGCCGCAGGAGAGTTCAATTATTCGAATGGTCCTTTTGACATCAAGCAAAATTTTAGTCGTGTCAATCTATTTGCGAAATATAATCAGTGGATCGATGAGAAACATTATATCAATCTCCAGGGGTCCATATTCAGTTCGGGTTGGAATGCATCGGGTCAGATTCCGGAGCGGGCTGTTCGTCAGGGACTGATTAGCCGTTGGGGTTCGATTGATTCTACAGAAGGCGGGAATACATCCCGCATGAATTTGGCGATGCAATACCGTGCGCTGATCAGTGATCAAGAAAGCTGGGAAAGCAATGTTTACTTCTCGCGCTATAAATTTCAGTTGTTTTCGGATTTTACTTTCTTTCTGAAAGACCCCATTCATGGCGATGAAATAGAGCAGGTTGATAATCGATACTTGTACGGTATCGAAAACAAATACAATCGCCAATTTCATTTTGATCATAGTCAGCTTTCTTGGACATCGGGGTTTGGGCTCCGAGTGGATGATATCAAAGATCTTCAACTGAACCATGTCTATCAGCGCGACGAATTATTGGATCGGCTTTCGCATATTTCGGGTGTAGAAATGAATCTTCATGCCTATAGCAATCTGGATTGGCGTATTGGAAAATGGACGATTAATCCTGCATTACGTGTCGATCACTTGATTTTCAACTTGCATGATAAGCTGAAAAGTGATCCTGCAGGGCAAGAGGCTTCTGCAACAAGAATCAGCCCAAAGCTGAACTTTGGATATACGTTCAATCATAGCGCCCAAATCTATTTGAAAACGGGTATGGGATTTCATTCCAACGATATCAGGGTGGTGATGGAACAACAGGGAAAAGATATTATGCCCATTTCCTTTGGTGCAGATCTTGGCTTGATCTGGAAGCCAACTGATAACCTTTTTATTCAGCCTGCTTTATGGGGGTTATACCTGCAGCAAGAATTTGTGTACGTCGGGGATGAAGCTGTTGTAGAGCCTTCAGGCAAAACGAACCGTCTGGGGGCTGATTTGAGTCTACGCTATCAAGCTACTCCATGGTTATATTTTGATGGCGACATCAATTATGCGTACGCGCGGGCAATTGACCAACCTAAAGGCGAAAACTATATCCCGCTGGTACCTTCTTTAACAAGTACAGGGGGAGTATCTGTGAAGCTACCGCTCGGCATTTCGGCCAATTTGCGCTATCGTTATATGAATACAAAACCAGCGAAAGAAAATAATTCGGTACGTGCTAAAGGTTATTTGGTCAACGATCTCCTGCTTAACTATGGCGTGGGAAAATGGAATTTTTTGTTGCAGGCCCAAAACGTATTTGACACCAAATGGAATGAAGCACAGTTTGAGACCGAGACTCGATTAAGAAATGAACAACAGCCCGTTTCTGAATTGCATTTCACCCCTGGAACACCTTTTATGGTAAAAGCGGGCCTAAGCTATAAATTCTAAAGACTGGGCACGATGGTAGCTTTAAAATTTTCCTTTGTATCTTTAATAGGAATTATAAGTCCTTATAAATGATGTATTATGGAAAAGAGTAAGTTACTTCGAATGGATAATATGGGTATCGTGGTGGAGTCGTTGGACAACGCGATTTCGTTTTTTTCAGAACTTGGTTTACATTTGGAGGGAAGGGCACAGATTAAAGGGGAATGGGCAGGTCGAATAACAGGTCTCGGTGCTCAGCATGTGGAGATCGCCATGATGGTGACACCAGATGGGCATAGCCGATTGGAGCTTTCAAGATTTATTGATCCAGCGATAATTGCAGATCATAGAAACGCTCCGGTCAATGCCTTGGGGTATTTGCGGGCAATGTTTACCGTTGAAGATATCGATGATGTGCTGCGGCGACTCATTGACAATCATGGAGCTGTGCTGGTCGGGGAGGTGGTACAATATGAAAATGCGTATCGTCTCTGTTATCTAAGGGGAGTAGAGGGATTATTGATTGGTTTAGCACAACCGCTGTAAGGTAATCGATATGAACTGGTAAAAGACAGCTATAGGAATAATTACAAGGCAAGTGATAGGAATTGAATCTTTGTACGAAAAAAGAAAATTTAAGAAATTTCTATGTTTTACAAAATAAATAGGAAACTAAGACGTTATTGATACAAATACTTTTCATAAAATAGGTTAATATATGGCTAAGACCCTAGAGTTCCCCGCTCTAGGGCTTTTTTGTAATTATACGTCCGGGAATAACGAAATTTTGTACAATCTGTCTGGATCGCGTTCTTTCCTGATCAATAAAGCGAAATTTAGCTACTTGATGAAAGCCATGAGGAGGGCCTAAGAATCTATTTTTTAGATGCTGTTTTCAGCGATGAACTCGTCGTTATCACTGGTTTTGCAATTTTGCCCAAACTGGATATAAATTAGGCAATTTTTGAACATGTGGTCATTAGTATAATCACACATAAGACGAGTAATATAATAACAGATGTGGTGTAAGGCGTTCTTCTCATAATACTTTTTTTTACTTAGTAGTTTACAAAAGCCGTGCCTTTATTTTTAGAACTTGCAGTAAGTCTGGTTGTTGTAGCTTCGTGTCTACAAGGCGTCGATATGAATAAGGAAATGATATGTTTGAAAAGGCTTTTGCCGATGTCTTGTGCATCGATTGTGGAATTAATGGATCTGGTTCCTATTGTTCGTTTGAAACGATGTTTTTTTTGATAGTCTATAGACGATGAGAATACCCAAAAGCATTACAATCGTATAGGCAATAAACGCGATGTTTTCAGACTGATGTTCGCTACCCTTTGCAACACAACGCTGTCTGTTTGGTCACAGCGGCAGCGAAAGCAAACAACACCAGCGAAGCCACGTAAAATAATATTACTTTTAGGTATATGGTTTCTCTTTTCATTTTCTAACTGTTTGGTAAACGTGAATTTACACTATTTTTGAAGAAATAGTGAAGGTTATCTGAAAGAGTGGTGTGCTTTTTGTTTATAGGGGAGAAAGATTAGAGAAATAATAATATGAAGTATCCTTATTTAGGAATTAGTATGGTATGTGCGGCCCTAGCGAGCATGGCCAATTCAAAGGCTGTATTTGCCGGAGAGCAATTAGCTGTTCAACACATTGAATATGTGCAGGTAAATTCAGACTCATTGAAGGTTGAACAATTAGCAACAGCGCTGAGAAAGATGAAGCCTATCAGTTCGGCAGATTTTAAGGCAAAGTTCAAACCGGAAATCAACGGATTTAAGCTCACAGAGGTGACGGCTTTCGAGGATGCGGAGTCAGGATCTTACGCAACGGCAAACTATGTGAAGGGAGAGCAAAATATTTATTTGATGGTTACCGACGGAGCCGGTCCAGGTTCGGATCAGGTAAAGTTAAATTTGATGAACTATATCGACCTAAAATCAATTGAAGACCTAGGAACCAAAATGCAGGTTAAGCCTTACAAAGGTTGGCTGGCGTCTTTTGACTGGAGCATGTTTGAAAACGATGGTTTGACTAGCATTCAATATCTCGAATCAAATCGATTTGCAACTGTCTCTTCAGCAAATAATGTAGCAATTGAAGAATTAGAGAGTTTTTTGAATAGTTTTAGTCTATAAGAAAATTGGCACAGTCCCGGAACCTTTAATCAAAGCCGGGACTCAGTCCATCAAACCGATTTAATCCATTCCCCGACTGCTAATAGTCGTTAAATATCTATATCTTCCGAGCCTTTCTTTCCGTAATTTCCCAGATTATCCGCTCTATAGCTGCGCTTGTTGATGCAATATTTTATTGTTTATTGCTTATTTTTCTTATATTAGGTAATAAACCAGCAAATTGTGTCTATGTTCAATCTAAATCGGAGAAAATTTATTCAAGGAGCGGGAGCAGTCTTAACTTTATCCGCTTTGCAAGTTAAAGGTCTGTCGTTTAAAGATGCGATTAAAAATTTTCGGGTCGGATTGATCGGTGCGGGTTGGTATGGGAAGAGTGATTTGTTCCGTTTAATGCAGGTTCGGGATGTTGATGTTATCGCCATATGTGATGTTGACGACAACCATTTGCAGGAGGCGGGGCGATTAACTGCTGAGCGCCAGGTTTCAAAAAAGGTTCCAAAGCTTTATAGAGATTATAGGGAGATGCTCGCTAACCATAAATTCGATCTTATCCTTATTGGCACACCGGATCACTGGCATGCAAGACAGGCTATAGACGCGATGCGTGCGGGGGCTCACCTTTATTTGCAGAAACCCATCAGTGTGGATGTACTTGAGGGCGATGCCATATGGCGCGCGGCTAGAAAATATAACCGGAAAGTGCAGGTAGGGACCCAACGGCGGAGTACGGCGCATCTCATCGACGCTAAGAAGCGGGTGGTCGATAGCGGCCTGCTTGGTAAGGTTTCGCATGTGGAGATGTGCTGCTACTATCATATGCGGAAAAATGGTAACCCGCCTACACAACAAGTTCCAGAGTTCTTAGATTATGAGTTATGGACAGGACCGGCACCTTTACGAGCTTATGATGGTTTACCGCATGGCAGCTGGTGGCGAACCTTTATGGCTTATGGAAATGGGATAACCGGCGATATGGGAATGCATATGTTTGATACGGTACGTTGGCTTTTGCAACTTAAATGGCCCAAAAGCGTGAGTGCCAAAGGCGGTATTTATGTCCAAAAAGAAGGCAAATCGACGATTGCAGATACGCAGACCGCTCTATTTGAATACGAAGATCTTAACTGTGTCTGGCAGCATAGGACATGGGGAGCAGCAACAGACCCTGAATATCCTTGGGCATTTGTTATATACGGTGACAAAGGTACTTTAAAGGGAAGTGTGATAAAATATGAGTTCATTCCCATCGGAGAAGGTGAGACTATCCGAAAGGATGTTATCTTAGAAAAAGAGACGTTTCCTAAAGATCTGGAAGAGCATCGAATAGAACTGCATACAGCTCCGGCAACGCGACGACACATGCTCGATCTTTTATCAGCAATTGAAAATAATCACCTACCTGTAGCCGATATTGAAGAAGGCTATATCTCCACCGCAAGTTGCATATTAGCCAATTTGTCGATGCAGTTGAATCGGCCCCTGATTTATGATCCTACGCAAAAAATATGTATTAATGACCCTGAAGCAACTCAATTATTGCAGAGAGGGTATCGCAGTCCATGGCAACATCCGTAATAACAATATCAAGCGACAGATACCGGCAAATGGAAAAAACGCACCCGTCAAAATATGCCATGCATATGGACCGACTTGGCATTTATCAATATATAGAACGTTCCTGACCTAACGGCAAAGGGATCCAATAGATTAAACAAAATATGTTCAAGCTTAAAATTCTAAATTTCTACAGAATTCGAACCGTTCTTTACTCGATTAAAAGACGAGTAGACGATGAATATGAATTCGACGATAACCCATAATTATGCTAGGCTTAGAAAACCCTTGTTCTTTCTACCTATACTTCTATTAGTTCTGCTCATTCTATTTCTCTATTTTAATCATGCATTGAATGTATATGGCTATACGGTCATTCAGAAGAATAGCTTTTTCACAATAAATGCTTACCTCGGACAATATCCAAATCTTGAGTCTAATTTTACACAGTTTGGAGATTGTTTAATTAGCCTGTCACTATTGAGTGTTTTTGTATTATATGCGCCTAAATTATGGGAAGCATTGATATCAGCATCGCTAATTTCAGCTTTTTTTTCCATTGTTTTAAAAGTGGCATTTGCTGTGCCTCGACCTGCAGCGGTGTTTAATCAAACGAGTTTTTTGATTACTGGTAAGATGCTTCTTGGTAACAATAGCTTGCCTTCGGGCCATTCCATTACGATATTTACAACGCTGACCGTTATCATGTATGCTTTTATGCCGCAACGATTGAGTTATAAAATAATGTGGTTTTTTTGTTTAACATGTATTGGGTTAATGCTTGCTTTATCTCGCGTCGCGTTGGGAGCACATTATCCATTAGATGTAGTTAGTGGCTGTATTATAGGATATGTTTCGGGACTGCTCGGAATTTTTTTTAGCAGGGAATTTAAAATATGGAATTGGGTCAACGACCAACGGTATTATCCAATTTTCATTTTATTATTCCTCGTTTTCAGTATAGTATTGGTCAATAGAATAATTAATGATAATTTGCTAATATTTTATTTTACATTTATCTGCTTAATTAGTACACTTTATAAAACCATTACCGTTTATGCTAAAAAATAGCTTAAAACTAGTTCATTTTGTCCTTTTCATGAGTGTGTTGAATTTTATATTCTTCCATTTTCCATTTTATACTTTTGTTTTTAAAAATGTTGATTATAAAAGCTTTGGGGGCATTGTTCTCATCGGCAGTCTAATGGTTTTGATGCTGGTAATGAATGCTTTTGTACTTTATCTATTTTTTTCAGCCTCGCGTCGCTTCGGGAAATCGATACTTGTGTTGTTCTTTCTTATCAATTCAGTAGCCGTTTATTTTGTAAATACCTATAGCGTTATTTTGGATGAAACCATGATCGGCAATATCTTGAATACCCGTTATTCCGAGTCCAGCGGTTTCTTTTCCCTGAAATTGATCGTTTATCTCGTTTTTCTCGGTATTATTCCCAGTATCTTCATTATTAAAGCAAAAATAATAAAGGATAAACCAAAGAAGTTCTTTATCACTTCGTCACTTTCGCTATTATTTATCGTTATTTTAATATTCGCCAATGCGGCAAATTGGTTATGGATCGACAAGAATTCGAAGACTTTGGGCGCACTTGCCATGCCGTGGTCTTATACCGTCAATATTTCGCGTTTTTACATTCACGAACATCAAAAAAATAAAAAAGAGATTTTATTGCCAGATGCGACGATAACTGACCACAAAAAGACAGTGGTTGTCCTTGTTATTGGTGAATCTGCTCGAAGGGATAACTTTTCCTTATATGGCTATCAAAAGAATACAAATCCGCTACTTTCCAAAACACCCAATCTTTATCATTTTGACGCAACTTCTTGCTCCACCTATACGACAGCAGGAGTAAAATGTATATTGGAGCATAAAAATACAGATGATTTGTACGAAATCCTGCCGAACTATCTCTATAGAAATGATGTCGATGTGATCTGGCGAACAAGTAATTGGGGGGAGCCACCTGTACATATTAAAGAATATGAAACAAATGATCAACTTGCCACAAATTGTAAGGGTGAAGGATGTGCTTACGATGAGGTACTTTTAACAGGTCTAAAGGAGCGAATATCCTCCAGTAAAAAAGATAAAATTTTTGTTGTGCTCCACACAAGTACAAGCCATGGGCCAACATATAGCAAAAAATATCCCGCTCAATTCGAGCTGTTTAAACCTGTATGCAATAGTGTTGAACTCGGGAACTGTTCTAAAGAAGAGTTGATCAATGCTTATGATAACACCGTTGTTTATACAGATTATATTTTACATAATCTGATTGAGGATCTAAAACAATTGAAGGACTATAATAGTGCCATGTTGTTCGTCTCGGACCATGGCGAATCGCTGGGTGAAAATAACCTGTATATGCACGGATTGCCGATGAGCATTGCACCAAAAGAGCAATACGAGATTCCCTTTATTGTTTGGGTTTCTGATCATTCAAAACAGTTGAAACCAAATAAAACGTTGACCCAAAATCACGTATTTCACAGTGTGTTGAAATTTCTGGATATGAAAAGCCCTATTTATGATGAAAATATGGATATTTTCGAATAGACAGGATTGCGGGTACAGTTTGGTCTAAAACGGGATGGACTATGGCCAATCAGATCAATACCGGATGGTGGATAGGTTATGTTGAGCAAAAAGAAAAGATTTATTTCTTTGCAACGCGGCTTATTCAGGACCGCAAGTTCAATCGTCCTGATTTCTCGCGCTGCCGCAAAGAGATACGCGGAAAGTCTTTAAGGAGCTAAAAATTTTGCCCTAAACCTTAGGGCATTAGATATCAATCATCAAATTTTACCAGGACAATAGACAGATGGAAAATTTTAATCGAAAGAAGCATTGGGAAGACATATACGAAAACAAGCCGCTGGAATCAGTGAGCTGGTATCAGCCCAATCCAGAAGCATCGCTACATTTTATAGAGCAAGCTAACCTTCCAAAAAAGGCGAAAATCATCGATATAGGTGGTGGTGACAGTTTCCTGGTTGATTTCTTGCTGAAAGCAGGATTTGAAGATATTACTGTATTGGATATATCCAACGCTGCAATTGAACGAGCGAAGAAGCGATTAGGGGATGAGGCGACTAAAGTCAAATGGATTGTTTCGGATATCTTGGATTTCGTTCCCGACGCAACTTATGATTTTTGGCATGATCGGGCCACCTTTCATTTTTTGACTGTTCGCCAGGAGATTGATCGTTACATCAAAATCGCAGATCAATCAATTGCGGTGGGAGGTATTTTAGTCGTTGGAACTTTTTCTGAACAGGGGCCAAAGAAATGTAGTGGCATTACTATTAAACAGTATTCAGCACAATCAATAAGCGATTTATTCCAGACATGTTTTAGGAAAATTGAATGTATGACTATTGACCATATAACACCCTTCGACACGAAACAGCATTTTGTGTTTTGCAGTTTTCGTAAATAGCTGTCATAGCTGGGGCGAACGCATTTCGTACAAATAGCGCATCGGTGTGTGGCTCGAATCTGCCCCTTTGTGCTAATTTTTATTGGAATTTTCCAATAAAAGTTCTCCCCAGGCATTTAATTTCCAGAGTACTTCCACTAAACTTTTCCCTAAGGGTGTCAATGAATACTCCACTCTGGGAGGAAGCTCATGGAAAGATTGTTTACTTAAAATACCATCATTGACCATTTCGGCCAATTGTTGGTTTAGCACCCGTCTATCAACTGTTGCAATACCACGAAGCATTTCACTTGGGCGTTTTTCCCCTTCATTGATACGCCAGACAATCGGAATTTTCCATTTCCCGCTAATCGCATTGACGGCAAATTCCAATGGACATATTTTTTGTTTTATTGCTTTCTCTGTTATACTCATAAAATTGACTTTTTTGCCCCATAGGGATAATAATATGCGGTATTGTGATTGTGCATTTACTTTTAAAACTTTGCAGAAATAACGTACAGCATCATGAAAAATTTAGAACACAAAATTGCTAAATTAAATGCGAATTTAGCTAATCTTCGTCTTGAAATAAAGGAAATATTTGGCAGATCCATTCAGGATTTTCAGTCTGGCGATCTAACCGAAAAGAGCCTGCAGATCGGGGACAAGGTCCCGAATTTTAGTTTGATGAATTCGCTGCATAGCAAAATTGAGCTCGGAAAACTTCTGGAGAATGGAACGGTTAGCGTGGCCTTTTTCCGCGGCAACTGGTGTCCTTACTGTAATCCCGAGCTAAGACTAATATTGATGCGTTAATCATACAGCTATGAGCAAAGTACAACGTAAAGGGGCAAGGCGGACAGCTGATATTTCAATAGACTGCCTAGCCAGTCTGAACCGCGGTGAAATTGAAACTGCAAATCTTGTAGAGTGGCTAGCTGTTGACCAACGGCTTTTACTTGAGCACATTCTTCAGCAGAATGCGCGCATTCACTACTTAAAGCCAATCTTGCTGCTGTTGGAGCAGTTACAGAAACCGACGGTAAATTCCATCAATGAAACGATCGGACGTGCGCTGTTCGACATGATTACACAAAATCGTGATAATACCTTTCTGACAATATTATCCAATCATCCTGCAGATATCGTGCGTTGCTGGGCGACCTACGCGATTGGAAATGATAAACAGCTTGAAATTGAGGAACTGCTTTCATCAATACGTCCTTTTGCTGCAGATACACATTTTGGTGTACGAGAAATCAGCTGGATGGCCATCCGTAATAGGATAGCTTTTGATTTGGACAGGAGCATTACCTATCTGAGCCTATGGGCGATGGAGAAGGATGAAAATGTGAGGCGTTTTGCTACGGAGTCGACCCGACCGAGGGGCGTATGGTGTAAGCACATCGATCGGTTGAAGCAGGAACCAAGTCTAGCCTTGCCTATTTTAGAACCGCTAAAATCCGATCCTTCAAAATATGTTCGGGATAGCGTCGCAAATTGGCTGAATGACGCAAGCAAAAGCCAACCTGGTTTTGTTAGAGCACTTTGTCATCGTTGGGAAGAAGAAAGTAATACCAAGGAAACACACTACATTATTCGAAAAGCATTACGCACAATTTCGAAGTAAAAATTATCCGTGTCAGTATTCTGTTTTTTGCGTCTTTCTAGTTCATATTTAATTTTTTATGCAGTAGTTTATTTAGAATTATTAAAAATAATTTGAAATACTGTGTTAAAATACGTTACATTTGCATCTGTTTAGAATCATTTTAAATAGATATGCCTTTTTGTGCGCTTTTATTCTCACTTATGAAAAAGCTCTATTGGACTAGTTTTATTTTATTTTACACAATTGCAGTTGCGCATGCACAGTCGATATACATCCGGGGAAAGATCACTGATAGTAATAAGAAAGTCCTATTGGGAAGTACCGTTATTTTGGATCAGTTAGGATTCTCCAGTATGAGCGATGGGCGTGGTGAATATCGTTTAACCATCCCTAAAGAGCAGTATGGCAAACTTGTTACGCTATCGGTTTCCTACATTGGTAAGAAAAAAGTTGAAAGGACAGTCCTGTTAGATTCGATGCAAAAGATTGAAAATTTTTTGTTGCAAGATATGAGTCTTGCTCTTGAAGAAGTTGGGGTACAGGCGAAGAGAGGGGAGTTGAGCAACTCATCACTCGTATTTGATCGCGAAATGATTGAACGTTATCCGGCGCTAAGTTTAAACGATCTGCTGAACCGATTGCCAAACCGGAAGAATACAGCCCCTTCTGTGCAGGAGATGCAAAATCTGACGCTGAGAGGTGCTTTTAGTGAGACTACAGGACGATCGCGAGACGCGAATGAACTGAATAACTCCTTTGGTGTCGCTATCATAATGGATGACATGGTTTTGGGTAACAATGGAAATATGCAAGGGCGGAACGCTGGAATATTTGGCATGTCTTCCGCAACGAATGCAATTAGACCTTCAGATTATGGTTTAACCGGTCGACCGACAACGGGAAAATTCTATTCTGGAGAAAACGTGTTTAGCGGTCTGGATCTGCGTCAGATTCCGATAGAAAATATCGAACATTTGGAAGTTATTTCTGGCGTAGCACCGGCACGCTATGGCGATTTATCAAATGGTGCCGTTATTATCGAAAGGCAGGCAGGCAAGACTCCGGCTTTTTTTAGGCTTCAAGTGCGGAGCAATGCAACTTCATATGGTCTGTCTAAGGGAATGCAGCTCGGAAAGAAGCTTGGGACAATTAATGTGGATTTAGGTTATGTGCAGTCTTACGCAGACAATAGAGATAAGCTGAAACAATACGACCGCGTAAACGGAACTTTGATATGGACAAACTATTTTGGCGCAGATAAGCGTCTGAAACAAACCTTCTCAGGCTCTTACAATAAAGTTATTGATCAGGTCCGAAAAGATCCAGATGACCCACTCTCGAATGCCATTTCTTTTGGCGGCTGGGGTTGGAATGCTGCTAGCCGAACCAGTTACAAATTGGACCATAAATTCCTTAAAAGCATTAGTCTCAATGCAGGAATAAGTTCAACACTGCAGAAAACCTATCGGGAGTATTACTATAATGGTGCAGTCGTGCTTTATACCGATTCTGTGCAAACTGGAATTGTAGAAGGACAATATGCACCTGGTCAGTATACTGCGCTAGATCATGTGGATAATAGACCATTGAATTTAAATGCCCGATTGGAAGGAAATGCCATCGCAATTACCGGCGATATTATCCACAAAATAAACTTTGGAAGTAACTATAGTTATGACATCAACCGTGGAAAGGGGCGAATTGCAGATCCTTCTATTCCCAAAAAGGATCTTGGAGCGAGATCGGATAGGTATTATGATTTTTCATTAACAAACGCTTTGCAAAACCTGGGCTTGTATGCAGAGGATGCTATGCGGACAAAAGTATGGGGAAGGGATCTTAGCATGCGGGCGGGCGTTCGCTGGGATCTTATGAATGGTCACTCTTCCATCTCTCCAAGAACCAACATCAATTATTCACTTTCTAAATCAACTCAGATTGGGCTAGCATACGGCTTATCCTTCAAATCTCCTGGATTAGCACAACTATATCCCGGGCCTACTTTTGATGAAATTATATTGCTCAACTCTTATAATGGTAAGGTTGACGAAAGTATGGCATTGATTTACTTGCGGCGTTATGAAAAAGATAATAGCAATCTCAAAAGTAGTGTAGGGCAAACGCTGGAATCATCGTTTTCATGGCATAAGAATGGGCATCAACTACGTACGAATCTTTTCTATAAAAAAAATACGCGCGGAATCAACACGGTTACGGCTGATCAACTCATTGACTTGCCTACCTATTCGGCTACTGCGGTGCCCGGGGGTAAACCAATAGTTGAACAGACGGGGACGAGAAGCTATTTAATGTCCAATCTGTACTTCGCCAATAGTAATAAATCGTCCAATATTGGTGCGGAAGTCATGTATTCTACACCTAGAATTCAACAGATTATGACAACTTTCTCCGCTACTGCCGCATTTACCCTAGCCAATTCTAGTTCCAGTGCGCTGAGCCGTTTGAATTTTAATGCCGAAAAGACAGCGTTAGATGACGTTATCCTTGGATTTTTTCCGTCCAAATCTACCAAGAACTATTTAAGTCGAGCGCAGTTACGAAGTTCAACTCATTTTCCCGCTTTGCGTTTGATTATTGAACTGAGTGCAGACTGTGAATTATTAAACTACAATAAATCTAATTACCGAGATATTATTCCTGTAGGATATTATACACGTGATTATACGTATCATACCATTGACCAATTTGATATAAACAATCCGAAGCATCTCGAATTATACACAGCAAGGAAAAATGAAGCTGACTTGGTAAATATTGAAAACAACTACATCTACTGGAACTTTGGTCTCAATATGGCCAAGGAAATAGGCAAGAATATTTACCTGTCATTTAACGTCTATAATTTTCTGGATTACCAACCGCGCTTTTATAGGGAAGGAGCTTCTTCAGTGCAAGCCCCAAATTCATCTCCCAACTATGGCGCCCAACTGACTTATAAATTTTAACATAAAAACTAAACACAATGAAAACCCGTTACTTAATTCCTTTTCTCTTTTTACCTTTTATCTCCTGTAAAAAAGATAATACATCCGGTGTACAGCCGCTGGATATTAAGCTGAATTTAAAATATGCTTCTGAAAATTTTAATACCAAGTTGGACTTAAGCAAGGTTATTGTTAAGATAACCAATCTGGCAACAAAAACCAGTGCTACATATTCTTCGTCCCAAGGTGTGGTCAACCTGACTTCTATTATACCGGGTGAATATGATATTGATGCTTCTATTACGATACCCAAAGCGCAATACAACAGTTTGACAGGAGAATCAAGTATTGAAGACGTGACATTCAATGCTTCGCTGAAAAAAATCAGTTTAACCAGTTCTACGACTTTGGATATGGAATTGGTTGCAGGTCTATTGGGCGACTTTGTCATCAAGCAGATTTACTATGCGGGTTCTGATAATAAAGAAGGAGCGGTATTCAGGGATCAGTTTTTTGAAGTTTACAATAATACAGAACGTGTTTTATATGCCGATAGTCTTTACTTTGGCCGGTTATGGGGAAGGCAATCTCCGACCAGTCAATCCGATTACTATCAACCCAATGGCCAATTGGATTGGAGTAAATCTTCAGGAATGGGCGGCTACGAATCAGAAAATACAGACTATGTTTACTTAAGAGATTTATTTATGATTCCTGGCAATGGAAAGACCTATCCAGTGGAACCTGGTAAAAGCATTGTAATTGCGCAAAATGCGCTAAACCATAAAGCACCGTTTGTTGGTAATAATGGAAAAGAAGTAGCCATCAAGAATCCGGATCTTACAGTAGATCTGAGTAAAGCTAATTTTGAGGTTTATTTTGGAGATATCCCTGGCAAAACTCCTTTTGCAACAGATATTGACAATCCGGCTGTTCCCAATGTGGAGATATTGGATTATACGGGGAATGACTGGATATTGGATAATTTAGGACGGGATGCTTATGTTATTTTTAAGCACGCGAATCGTTCAGATGTGGAGAATTTGAAGAGCTATGCGGAACCGTCCATCAGTGTTCCGACTTCCACCGCAAAAAAATACAGACAGTTACCTGTCGGTTGGATTATGGATGCCGTAGAAGTACAGCCAAACACCAAGGACGCGAGAATTCCTAAAAAATTGACGGCGTCACAGGATGCAGGTTTTACTTTCGCACCATTAGGTGGCTATTCATCGCAATCTGTAATTCGCAAAACCGAAAAAACGAACAATGGAGTTCGTAAATTAAAAGATACAAATAATTCCACAGAAGATTTTATCGCGATAAAAGCAAATCCATTTGGATTTGGTGATTAATGAAAAACGGTTATTCCCAATACCAGCTTTTTCGTTGGAAAGCTGGTATTTTATAAAAAATACCTGAATGAAAAGTGTGAGATACATCATGTTATTTTTGGGGGCTTTCTTAGCCCACCACGCTGTCTTCGGGCAGAGTACGTCTAATTCTTTAGATTCAACAGCAGCTTTGACCTATTGGTATCAGCCATCATTTGTAATAATGCATGATATGGCCATACGAAATAGGGTATGGATTCCTGAGGAAATCAAAAATAGATCTTCTCTATTTGGTATTCGGCACAGCAGGGGGCAAGGGGACTTTAAGGCGGCGCAAGGAACTGATGGGCTCATTCAATCCCAATTGTATACGGAAGGGAAGACCGATTGGCGCAAAACTAGCTTTTGGGGAAGATTTTCATATGACCGCTCCGCAGAAGACAGTACTGCTTTGCGCCATCAGTCACGATGGAATGTCGATGCGCCATTGTATTTTGGTTCGTTGCGAAAAAATAAATACAGTCGAGAGACCTATAAGCTCAATGCGGGAATCCAAAGAGCATTCTTCGATGCTAAGCTCCCGATTTCCCTGGGCATCGATTATCGATTAGGCTCTCACTACTCCAATAATGATCCCAGAGGCGATATCAAAGATATGAACCTGCAGTTTGAATTGAGTGTTGGTCACAATCTGCCAACACTTTCTTATCATATTGCTGGTATTTGGGGATATGGTTCTGAACGGGTCAACGTGGGCTATAAAAATGACAAGTATACAACCAATACAGAAGACCCATTGTATGTCAATTGGATGATGAACGGTTTTGGAAGTGCGAGTGAGCGACTAAAAGAGATCAATTACAACGATATTATTCACCGTAAAGGCGTCGGCGCGCATATCTTGCTGAAACCCAATGATAGGAATAAGATCTATTTTAATAGTCGCTATCTAAATGAAGAACAATCATTCAGACGAAATGATAACTCAAAACAGACCTATTTGTCCTTAAATGATTATAAAAAAGATATCGGATCAATCGATTTTTTATGGAGCCGGCAGATGCATCGTAAGCGATTGCTAAGAGTAGCGCTGCAGGGACAAATTGAAAATGGACAGGATTTTAATTATAGTTATCTAGCAAATAACTACACCTATCGTCGGCATGAAATTTCGTTTAAAACTCAATTAGCCGTACATCAGTATTTGTTTGAAGGCCATGCTGGTATGTATAAGACCGAGAAAAAAGATGGTGTTAGTGGTAACCAAATGGAATTTGATCAAGTTAAACTGGGACTGGGACTGAATCGAACATTCCGGCTCGGCCAGTCGGCCGACATAATAGGAACAATCGGCTATACTAAACAATGGTCACCAAGCCATAATCTCTACGTATCTGAGTTGAATACAGGGGATTTTGGAAAGCAGATACTGTATCAAGATTATCTTTACGACACCGCTCCACGTAATAGCTGGAATATGTCCTGGGTATGGGGCACGCATCATGCAAAGAACAATTGGAGCATACAGCTCCAGATGGATTATCAGTGTAGGGGTAATTTGGTACCGATAGACTATACGTTGTCAAGTGTACCGGGTAAAAATTGGTTTCTGGGTAAATTGGGGGTTTCTTATATATTTTAAAATAGTTATCGTACTTGTTTATAAGCATAATTAAGAGAGAATGAAAAAGCAGTTTTGTGTATTGGCCACTATTGTTTGTTTTGTGGGTTTGCTTTCTATGAAAGATCAACAGCAAACCTTTGATGATGAGATACAGCTTTATTATCGACGGCCGGTGAGCGAATGGCCAAAACCAACAATTGATGTAGGGGCTCATTGGAATGAATTTAAGTCCCTACCCAAGATCGATACCGGCTATTTTTCTTTAATGGAAAAGCCTGATGTGAAGTTGGGGAAATATCTTTTTTTTGACCCCATTCTATCGGGAAGCAATCAAATATCCTGTAGTAGCTGCCACAACCCCCAGACTTCCTGGGCTGACAAGCTTACCGTACCAGTTGGTAATGATCATCTTGAAGGCACGCGTAATACGCCATCTTTGCTCAATGTGTATGCACGCAAGGAATTGTTTTGGGACGGTCGTGCTGGTTCATTGGAGGAACAAGCCTTGGGGCCTATTGAGGCTCATCATGAAATGGATATGGAATTGACAAAACTGATTCCCAAGCTAAAGGCCATTTCCGCATACAACAAATTGTTTGTGGATGCTTTCGGGGAAGCCGATTATTCGATGCCAGAGGTGCTGAAAGCCTTGAGTGCTTTTCAACGGACATTAACAAGTAGGCGAAGTCGTTTTGATGAGTTTTTAGATGGCAATTATAAAGTGTTGTCAGATCAGGAAGTTCGCGGTCTTCATTTATTTCGCACCAAAGCGCGCTGTATGAATTGTCATAATGGTCAATTTTTTACCGATGATCTGTACCACAATATTGGTCTCACCTATTACAAACGGAAATATCAGGACCTGGGACGATACGAGATTACAAAGGATCCTGCTGATGTAGGACGTTTTCGTACACCATCCCTACGTGACGTGATGAATACCGATCCGTGGATGCACAACGGATTGTTTTGGAATATGACCGGTCTGTTGAATATGTACAATAGTGGTATGCAGATGAATTCCGCTACTGCTGAGCAGAAAGCAAAAGATCCACTTTATCCTGTAACTGATCCATTGATGCAACCCCTAAATCTGACAAAAGATGAAATAAAAGATATTGAGGCCTTTTTGCACGCCATCACAGGGACTTCTTATCGTATGCGCCGTCCCGAAAGTTTACCGAGATAGATGACAGCCGAACAATCGTGAAGCTGTGTTTACATACTGTTAGACATGCTATATTGAGAGTGGGGCAACTTCAGGATAGCTTCTTACAAAAAAAGGTTATCCAGCTATTGGATAACCAATGTTTTAAACAGATACTGGTAGGGTGTTTATTTTTCCAAATATCGTGAATTCTAGTGACTTATAAAGAATTTTAAAAAGATGGACGTTTCTCTTTCTTTTAAATACGGCCAAGAGGTTGATATATGGTTACACTTTTCTTACTTCTCCTGTAAAAAAATAACCTGTATAGCCCATTTTATTCCGACTAATTTGTATCTTAATAAGCTGTATAGCCATCCGCAATTTCTTGTTTTAAGGCCTTAAATTGGGTTGTTAACTTGTTGGTCGTATTGGCTTAGAATCGCTATCAAAGGAATATTGCGACAGTTTTAAAAATAAGGAGAAAATACGAAATGAAAAAAATTATCGTCATTGCTATGTACTGTGTTGTGTTGTTTATGTCGTGTAACAATGGCGGTGGAGATAGGGAAAATGATGAGGTTGCTGAGGTTGCTCATAGCGGAATAGCCTCGGTCGTAAAATCATACTTTCTCTACCATGAAATAAAAAATGTAGACTATGCTATCTATATCAATGATGTATTGGCAGGACAATCTCACGAAAATACTGGTGTTCCGGGGCCCTATAAGCTAAACCCGTATATAACTTCATCGGGCAAGCAATTTGTAAAAATGATCATATCTGCCAACAGTCGAGAAAAAGAGATTACCCCAGAAATATTAAGAGAAATAGGTAAGAACGCAGGTATATATTTACTTCTAAATAAAGATTTTGAACATATTAGGGAACTCAAAAAACTGCAATTTCCACACATTGATAAGCCTGTTCCTTCCTATGAATATAGATGGGAATTTGAAGCGGAGTAGTCTTAGTTTTATGCTAGGTTTATATTACTATTTGATTGATCAGTAGAAAGGTATCATCGTCAAACATACTATTTTGATCTGCTTAAGTGTTGTATCGGCCATCAGAAACGGTGTAATGACACCATTCCACACTGGTCCAACTGTATGAATTACATATTTAGCGGCTAGCTTGCCTGCAGTTGTGATGACGGCTTCACCTACCTTGCAGACTCCTTGTTTAGCCACAATGTTACGGCATCCTTCCAGAATTTCCGGCCCACCGCAGCGATGAATAGTAACTACGGTTATTTTGTTGTTACTATGTGACGTCGGATTGATCTTAACTCAAATAAATGAAAAAATAATTAGCAGGTTTAATTGGGGTATCGCAGGATAGCCGTTGTATTCAATGCCTCGCTTTAAAAAAGTGAAAATAATATTGCGTAGTTACATAACTACACTTATATTTGTAGTCAAATAGCTACATAATAAAGAACGGTTAGTAAAAGAGCTGCTTTATTTTGGGTGGCAAGGATAATACCGGGTGTTGAAGATAGGAGAGGTGGCTAGGAATGTAAAGTAATTAACAGGATAATAAATAAATCAACGCATTATGAAAAGAAATCGGATAATTTATTGGATAGCAACCATATGGTTGGCTGTAGGGTTATTGTCAACTGCTATCATACAGATTTTTAAAATTCAAACAGAAGGAGCAGGTGGGATACAAAATATAGACCATTTGGGATATCCGAGTTATATACTTCCTTTACTAGGAATCTGGAAACTATTAGCCGTGGTTGCCTTGCTTTGGCCCAAAAGACCACTTTGGAAAGAATGGGCATATGCGGGTATTTTCTTTACGGCTACCGGTGCCTTGTATTCGCATATTGCATCGGGAGATTGTTTCGCTTTAATGGCTCCGGCACTATTATACATTATTCTAATTGCTACTTCTTGGTATTTCAGACCAGCCGATAGGAAATTCGATTAGAAATTGTGTTGAAATCTGTGATGAATTTAATGAGTTACCCGAAAATATGTACTGGGTGAAAAATCCATCAGGGATAGTATTTAATTTGCTTTAACCTTTACTCTTCAGGTGAAATATAGTGATCTCCGGTAGTATCCCAACTCGGCTTGGATAATCTAGATAACCGAAGCCAACATTTACGTACAGTGCCTGATGCTTTTCACGGTACAGGCCTGCCCATTCGCGGTAAGCATATTTGACCGGACTCCACTGATAATTCGGGTTGTTATAGCCGAATTGTCCCCCATGCGTATGCCCGCTGAAAGTCACGTCGATTGTGGGATATTTGGGTAGGATCTCTGCGCGCCAATGGGAGGGATCGTGTGAAAGCATCAAATTGATAGGCGAGGATTTATCTACTTTAGACATAGCCAGATCGATATTCCCATAATTTTGTGGATTATTTGCGCCCCAATTTTCGACGCCTATAATCGTAATCTTTTCGTTATTCAGTACGAGTTCTTTCGATTCATTGAGAAGTAGTTGCCAACCCAGTTGTTGATGAATGGATTTGAGATTTGAAAGGTTTTGTTGTTTGGTCAAATGCTTGTGATCAAAGAAATGATGTCTGTTAAAATGATAATCTCCATAATCATGGTTCCCGAGGATAGAGAACGTACCTAATGGAGCCTTCACTTTATCAAATATGGATAAATAATCTTCCATTTCAGCAGCAAAATCATTGATTAGGTCCCCGGTAAAAAAGATTATGTCAGGGTTCTGTGCTAACAAAAGGTCAATCCCTCTTTTTACAGCAGTTGAATTAAATAGACTACCTGCATGTATATCGGAAATTTGGGCTATAGTAATTCCTTCAAATGATTTCGGTAAATTAGGTAAAATTAAATCGAGGTGGTTGACCTGGTACTTATACAAATTGAAGGCAAATCCACGTGTAAGTGCAACGATGGGGACACTGGCTAACAGGAGACCACTTTTGACTATAAAATCTGATCTTTTTATGGAGGGTAGATTTCCAATTTGTTTCGGCAAAGATTTAGTTTCTTTTAATCGTTTGTTTATTACGTTGAAAATATGCACAACCGCATCAATACCAATAAAAAAAAGACAGATTATCTTACCCAATAGCAACGAAACTGGAAAAAATACCAAACAGGCAGATTCAAAACTAGTCCATCTAAAAAATAAATTAAGAAATATGGATAGGTAGGAAAGTATACTGATAGACCACCAGACTATGTTCAGTAGCTTTCGATTGGATTTCCAAGTTGATAATGACCGTATTCTTAGAAATATTAGAAGATCTAAAAAAATGAATAGCATTAAAATTTTTAGATAGGCATAGAATTGTTGGATCATATTCGAAGTCTAAAATTGAATCTGGCATATTTGGAATGAATAATTGGATTACCAAATCTAAAATAGCTGTTTTTCTCCATAATCATAATTTCAGTTTTAAATTATTTTCAAAGCTGATGACTATTAGCTTTGGAGCTATAACCTCCTTTCGCTTTGTGTCATATTATTGACGAATGTGGTGCCACAGATGTAGGGTAGAAGTCTTAAATTTGTCCCTATTTGCAGTGGATTGTATGCTATTAAAGAGATTTTAAATTATGGGAAAACGAAAAGAAAATTCAACCAATAGGATTAATGAACAGTATATTATTGAATGTGATTTAGCGTATGCTGTATGTAAGATCGGTGGCCGATGGAAGCTGTTGATACTTGCTAAATTACAGCATGGCAAGCTGCGGTTTGGTGAGATTAAACAATTGATTACAGGGATTACAGATCGCATGCTCACTTTGCAGCTCAAAGAGCTGGAAAAGCAAGGACTGGTTAAAAGGATTGCTTACGCGGAAGTGCCCCCTCGAGTGGAGTATCAATTGACTGAAATTGCGGCAGAACTTATCCCTATTTGGTGTCAGTTGGAAAAATGGGGCGCCAAGCACAAAATGATAACATAAAGACGGCTTTGTTTTCAGCACTGATTTTTTATCGATACCTAATTCAAAAAAGTTTAGTATAGCCACAATGGAAATTTACACTAGGATGGTCTCTGAAAGATTTTTATTTCAGAGAACCGGCCTTGCTTTAGGTCCCACTTATATTCGAATGCAATGGAATAACCTAAAGATCTAATTTTCCACACCTGGTCTTTTTCATGTCCAACGATATAGTGTAAAAACCCTGACATCGCATTTTTTCCAATTTCTTCAACATCTTGATTAAAGGGGATAATGCCGTTTGAAAATGAAAATAGCTGCTGTGCAACTTCATCGGGTTGCAAAATATGGTTTTTTAAGGTTTTTGTCAATTGTATATTTTCATCGGAAGATAAGTGCAATTCTTGCCAGTTCGTATCCAAATTGCTTGCTTTTTCCAGATCCTTGAGTATTTCATTTTGAACTTTTATGAAGTGGGGCTGATTTTTTAGGTAAAATGTACCTAATCGCTTATCAATAGTATCTTGCCATTCTTGAGGGCTGAGTTGTTGTATCCAAGTTGATGAATAGCTGTTCCAGCGTATTTCATCCATTTCCTGGTAGAGTTTCTCTAATTCATTGGCTGGTTTCTGGGGCACGAACGGAATCCCAAGTCGTAAATATTCCACTTTATTGGGTAGCGTATATTCCGAATTTTGGATAACCATCGTTTGTAGATTAAGGTTGAACTTAAGCATATAAAGCTTATTTACTAGCCAAATTTGCCAAACCTCCTCCTTTAATTGTTTAGCGAAGACTTGATTTCCAAAGGCATAAGCTATTGTAGATTCGTTTGTTCCTATGTTCGATTGTTGGTAAATCATAGGTTGTATAATTCCGCTGATAAGTCGCGCTATTTCGATAGGTCGATAACACTGTAGCAAGGTTACTGTCGTGAATTGTGGGGTTTCCAACATTTTTGACAGTTCCTCAGGAGGCTTGCTATCAAAAATAAATGCATTAAGTGCTGTTGGTGGAGCCTGTATTTTTTCAAAGTATTTTTTGCGCAATCGTGTTAAGCCAGTATGTTCTTTATGAGCATACGCAACGATCGGGTTAAATAATGCATTTTGCTGTTCGGTCGTTAAGGTCGAATCCGTTATTTTACTTCCTATTTCAGTAATAAACTTCAAAAATTCCTTTTGCGTCTTTTCCTTTTGATTCCTCAGTTGGCGATCAAAACTCTGGCCTGTACAAGTGAGTGCCATTAATACGAAAAGTACAGTTGACAGCGCTATTTTTGAATATATCATGTGCTGATAGATTTTATCTCAATGTTAGTATGCAAAGATCGTCCTTTTACTTAACATGCATATCATCTAAAATGTTTATGCTAAAGTTAGCTTAGATAACGAAGGAATATTAATTTATTACAAACGATCTTTGGTTAGAAGCTGTTTGGTTTTTAGAGACATTTGGATTGGGCAATTCCAATCCATTCGTACCGGGTCAGGGAAATTTAAACCATTATGGACAATAAAAATAAGGAACAAATGACGACAGCATATTTGCAAATTGTGTTAAAAATGAATTCTTCCAATAGGGGGGAATTGACAAGTACATATAATAAGTTCAAAGATTTATTTCGAGAACAAATAAAAGGAGCGAAAACACAAGAGTTACTCTTCAGCGATGAGGATATACAGCTCTTATATGGCTTTGATACTTATGAAGATGCTGAGGCCTTTTTGTCAACAGAATTATACAATAATATCATCCTCGTTGCACTAAAGCCACTAATAAGCAATAATCCTGAGATTAAAATATACCATGTGGCATAAAGATAGCGTAGGCAATGCCTTCATATGTAGATGACCTTATATTAATATATAATGAAAATAGAGTTTCCAGAATTGTTACTGCGCGAAGTCGCTCAAAATCTCAAAGATGCTAAAGATCGTATTGCCGTTGCTGAAAGTGTGACAGCGGGATTGTTGCAGTTAGCCTGTTCACAGATGGAGGGAGCAATGGAAGTTTTCGCTGGGGGAGTGACCACCTATACGATTAATGCTAAGATAAAAATCCTAAAGGTGGATGCAAAGGAAGCCGAAAGATGCGACTGCGTATCTCCGAAAATTACCGAAGAAATGGCACTTGCAGTAAGCAACCTGTTTGGTACAACATGGGCTATTGCCACAACGGGATATGCAACAGCGGTGCCCGAATCAGCTGGTAAATTGTTCGCCTATATTTCAATTGCTGAAAAGGACAAGATTATATCTACCGAAAAAATCGAACTTCAATCGAGTGCCAAAATGGAAGAAGCGCAGGCCATTTATACCATAAAGGCATTCGAAACTTTAAATAGGCTATTACGACTAAATAGGGTAAGTAAAAAGTCAAGCCAATCCGTTTGAGAATTGATTACCCGAAAGGCTGTTGAATTGGATGGGGATGTACATAAAATAGCAAAAAGGAAGGGCTGTCCACGTTAATCACTGCCCTGAAAAGTTAGACTCCTCGGACAGCCCTTTAACTTTATGCTTCTCTTTTCAAATCAAAAGAGAGGTATTTTTCATAATCAATTAAAGATCTCACCGGTGTTGTTACTCCATTTAGAAGTTCGATATACATTTTTGCTACGTTTTTCCATACAGTTTGTTCTCCGTAGCTGCGTGCTTTGAAACGATGCCAAGCGAGTAGTCGATGGGAGGTATACAATAATTTGATGTTGCCACGCATGGATTCTATGTCGTTAAATGGGGTAAGAATGCCACGATCATCTTTCAATAAATCTTTGGCATGCCAGTAAGGAGTGGAGATAACTGCAGCTCCCGCGCCTACTGCAAAAGATAAGGTTCCACTGCTTATTTGTTGTTCGTGAGGGTATGGGGATAAGTATATATCGCATGCTGTCAGATACTCTTTAAGTTCTTCATCCGTTAAGAATTTATCAATAAAAACAACTTTATCCTGTAAACCTAGTTGATCAACTAAATTTTGAAGTTCGAATCGGTAAGATTCACCTTCATGGGCAAGCACATTGGGGTGTGTTTTTCCAACAATCAAGTATTTGAATCCAGGAAGATCGATACCCGACAGGGATTTTATGGCATATTCAAGCCCTTTACTTCTTCCGATTAAACCAAAAGTCATCATCACAAAGTTTTGCTGTAAATTCAACCTGTACTTGGCTAACCCCTGATTATAGTCAAACTGCGGCACGCCATGCGGTATAACTTTAATTTTATCCGTAAGAGCCGAATCAAATTGCTCCCTTAACAATTCTACTCCTTTTGGCGATAGGCTGACAACCACTTGAGATTTTTCCAGAAGTAATTCCATAATTTCTTTCTGCTGCAATGAAGGGGTTTGCAGAATAGTATGAAATACGGTTAATAATGGTATAGTAAGATTGTTGGCGATTTGTGTGATGAAAATACCGTCGGCACCACCAAATATTCCAAATTCATGTTGCACAATACAATAATCATATTCCTCATTGATGATACGAGCTGCTTGATGATAACTATCAAGTCGATCCCGAAAGATGACAAAGCGTACAGATTCATTAAAATTCTCTAATCCATGTTTAGATAAAGCGATGATGTCAATTTGTACAGTAGGATCGAATTCCATACCTTGTTTAAGGTCTTTCGTAAAAGTTGCTAACCCACATTCTTGAGGCGGACAAGTACTGATGATTGCTATTTTTTTCATATGATTTAACCCTCCTTTACTGTATTTTGTACTTCTTCAACTGGAAGATCCAAAATGGCCATTAGCAATAAATAGTAGCCTTTTTCCAAACCTATTTTTTTTGCTTTCTTTTCAATATTTTCCATATCCGTACGCTATTTGAGTGTAAATTCTTTTGATGTAATTGAAACAAAATTTATACCTAAAGGATGTTTATGAAGCTTTAACCGTAGTTTTTGAATAGAAATAGCGTAGGGTAGCTAAGGAACTTCCGAAAAATACAGGTTAAATACGTATTTATAGCATTGGAGAAATGAATTTATCGTCGTATCACTTAAATAGTCATTTAATCCCATACGAATTTCATAAATAAGTGCTGTTTTGCTAAAGGTGTTCAATTTTCCTCGCTTAAATTTTTCTTAGCAGTTTCAAACAATAAAGAGGTTCCTTTGGTTGTTTATTTAAGTTAAAAAATGAGTTCATGAAAATAGCCACCTATAATATTAATGGTATCAATGCGCGTCTACCGGTCTTGCTTCGCTGGTTGGCCGAAGAATCGCCTGATGTTATATGCCTCCAGGAGTTGAAATCTCCGCAGGAACGTTTTCCACTGAAAGAAATTAATGCCATCGGATATCATGCCGTTTGGCACGGTCAAAAAAGCTGGAATGGGGTTGCGGTTCTTTCCAAATATGAGATCGAAGAAATCTCTAGAGCGCTTCCAGGTGATGCCGAAGATGTTCAAAGCCGTTATTTGGAGGTTATGATCCAGCAAGTCGCGATTTGCTGTCTTTATCTTCCCAATGGGAACCCATTTCCCGGGCCCAAATTTGAGTATAAATTGACGTGGATTGAGCGCTTAGCTAAGCGGGCCAAAACGTTGCTTAGTATGGATATTCCAGCGATACTCATCGGCGATTTTAACATTATTCCAACCGAAATGGATACCTATAAACCTGAAAAATATGTCAACGATGCATTGTTCAGAAAGGAGGTTAAAGAGGCTTTCAGTCAACTTCTTGAAGCGGGCTGGCAGGATGCGATTCGTCAGCTTTTTCCGGATCAGCAGGTGTATACGTTCTGGGATTACTTTCGTCAGGCTTATAGTCGAAATGCCGGTTTGCGTATAGATCATATCCTATTAAGCCCTTCAATTCAGGATCGTCTAATTGAAGGCGGTATTGATCGCCATGTTCGCGGCTGGGAAAAGAGCAGCGATCATGCCCCTACATGGATTCGGTTACGGAATAGCAGCAACAATGGCTAAAAAGATAAATACCAGTGCTGGATTGTTATTGTATAAATTTGAGGCGCTAGAAATTTATTTTTTCTTAGTACATCCTGGTGGTCCCTATTTTACGAAAAAAGATGAAGGCTCTTGGACAATCCCTAAGGGAGAAATCGATTTGTATGAAGATGAACTTGAAGCAGCCAAAAGGGAATTTATTGAAGAGACAGGCTATCTTCCCAGCGGAAATTTTATTGCGCTACAAGCTATTCAACAGAAAGGAGGAAAAATAGTTAAGTGCTGGGCAATTGAAGGAGATATAGATCCTGCTGATCTGGTAAGCAATACCTTTGAAATGGAATGGCCGCCGAAATCCGGAAAAATGCAAACTTATCCAGAAGTAGATCGCGGAGGTTGGTTTACATTTGCGGAAGCTAGGAAGAAAATAAACGAACGGCAGATTTCTTTTTTGGAGCAAGTGATTGCTCATGAGAAATGTTAATTTTTTCAACACCATTTTATTTTGCAAGTGCTACCTAATAGACCTCATTGCTTTAACTTTCGCTGTATTATCATCCGCTACAAACTTCTGATAAATTGCTGTTTCCATTCCATATAGAGCGATCTTGCCTTCACTATTACTATGAATCCCATACCCATAGGTTTTTGTAAGCGGGGAAGCTCGCAGGCAAGCTTGTCCTCTTGAGAAAAAAACTGCTCTTGCTTCAGGATACTCATCTGGCGTTAGATCCCTTCTTTCCGCATAGACTTGGAAAATAATATCGTCAGATGTATACTGATAAGGTGCAGAGGCGATTAATTCATATTGTCGTTCAGCAACGGTTTTATTGCTTTTTGATGGTGGAATAGTGCCCTTAACTACTTTGGTATCTGCAGCAGCTTCAATCAATGTGTTAAAATAATTGGTCGAATGGATTTTCATAATTTTCATCTTTCTTTAATCAATGGAGCCGTAAGGATAACAACAAAAATAATAGGATATCTTACGATTTGAAAGTGAATCGCAAAATATCCTATGATTTATTGATTATTATGCTCGTATGTTCTAGAGCGCAGCTTTAATAGCGGCTAAACAATCCGATTGGTATTTCATGATGTTATCTTTATCCGAAGCAGATATTTTTCCGTCAGCAAGACTTTTTTCGATCTCGTTTTTAATATCCAACAGTGATTTCTCTTTATCCAACGCTTGATCTGCAGACTCTGCATTGATGCGATCCACCCAAGTTTTACCTAATTTTGTATAAAGCTCCTTGGCTTTATCATTGGAAAGGACAGGGGCTGTCACTGAAGCAATGGCTGCATTAGCCGCCGCTTTATCGGAATAAACAACGGCTTCTGCATCTTTCGTCGCAGCATCTTCGGAAGTTTTCATTGCCTCTTCATTGGCGTCGGCTGCTTTTTCCTCCGCATGCTCCATCTTCTCAGCCGCCTTTTCCTGCGGTGTTTGATTATTACACGAAACTAAAATCGCTGCGGTAGCTAGTGAAGCAAGTAATGTTTTGTTTGAAATCATAATATTTATTTATTTAGTGATAATGTTTAAATAACAAGATTTATTTGTAAATAGTTTTAATTTTTATTTTTTTATAGTTTAATATATCCCCTATATTAATGATATATTGCTAACTGCTTTTGCATGGTCTTTCGAATAAAATGAATGCGTGTTTTAATAGTACCTTCAGGCATCTGCATATATTCAGCGATTTCATGATATTTATAACCTTCTAGAAACATGTTGAAAATTTCATAATTATCTTCGGAAAGCTGACGCAATGCTTTTTGGATATCATCCTGGATAAATTTGCTGCTGCTTAAATTTGTTGAAACAGAATCCGCACTGGCTAAAGCTGCATACTCATGGTGATAGTTCTCAGTACGTTTTGTTTTTCTGTAATGGTTAATATAAATGTTGCGCATAATCACATACAACCATGAGCCCACCTTAGGATTATGGATAAGCTTTTCGATGGATTTTAATGCATTAACCATGGTGTCCTGTATAAGATCATTTTTAATCTCCGGATCTGAAGTAAATTGCGAAGCGAAATTTTTGAGTAGGCTTCTTTTTTCTTTAAAAAATGAGTTTATCTCGATGTGCTGCATGTTGTTATTTTCTAAATGTTACGGCAATTATAGAACAACAACAGTGCAGATTTTAGTCAAAATGCTGCGTGTTGGAACGCTGAGACGATCTTTAGGTAAATATTACGGAAGATGTAATTTATACTTAATATTGGTTATGACTGCTCATTATCAGTATGTTATATTCACTGTGTGAGTCGCGCCAACATAATCAGCTAAGGATTTAAAACCGTATTAAATTTTTGCGATTGGAATTTTCTCGGTAATGCCCCAAAGTACACGTTATTTATACGCTTATCTCAGGTATTTCATTAAAAAACGAAGCCATCACTTGTTACACTAATGTGCGTTCATGAAGGGAGCGCGTACTGTTAGATTCCTAATCTGTGTAAAAAGCTGGAGAATCTCTATGTTTGGGGCTACATAGGCATCAACAAACCGTTGACATCGCTTCGCTTCTTTTAGCTGAGTTTGATCCACAAGAACAATAACGATCAGGTTTGGATAGCGATTATTTAGAAGCGAAAAGAAAAGGGCGGTATCTTTAAATACCAAACGATAATCGAGCAGCAGCAATTCAGGCTTTTCATTAATGAGAGAATTGCTGCTAATAGATTCAAGAGATGCTGCTTCCAGGACAACCCTTGCGGGACTTTGTACATGTTCAGAAAAAAGGATGCGATAGGCAAACAACTGCTTTCTTAAACTCGTAATAATACCGATATTGATTTTTTCCATAACTAACGATATTGTTGTTGTTTACAAGCCTGCAGTATCTATATTTCATTGCTCCTTTATTGGGGTGTAGTTGAAATAATATTTGCGGAATGGCATTTTAAACTTGCGCCAAAACTCCTTTCCGCCTTCTCAATTTCTTTTTCACTCACAATTTTTCGAAGCGACTGACTTGAAAATCGGTTTTTGTTCTTGGTATAACAAATTTCAATTCCCTCTGAAATACAATAATCTCTGCCTGAAAAATCAACCATCTTATAGTCTTCCCCTATAAAGAATTTGTGGACAGGTAGTGACTGAAGCATATCTGTAATGTCGTGATCCGATTCAAAAGGGATGATTTCATCAACAAACTGACAGCCTTCCAATTTGATGAATCTTTCGACCATGGTCTGAGCCGTGTCATGGCCATCAGCTTCCTGTACATTTGAATCAGTTTTAAGTCCCACAATGAGATAATCACACTGACTCTTCGCTTCCTGTAGCGCAACGATATGGCCTACATGCAACATGTCAAATACGCCGAAAATAATACCTATAATCATATTTTTACTATTAGTTTATGCATTTATGCGCTTTAACGCGTAATTAGCCCCATCGTTTATACTGACTACGGCGCCCTTACTAGTGTTTTCCTTCGATGCAATTATTCTTCGCAAAGACGAACTCGAGAACCTGTTTTCCCGTCTATTGAAATAAAGTCGTATCCCTTTTTCTTCGCAATACTGTCTGCCTGTAAATGCCTTATCCATATATTCATCACCCAAAATGCGAACATGTATTTTGTATGAACGTAAAACATCTTCTAGGTCCTGCTCAGTAGCGTAAGGGATAATCATATCCACATGTTTACATGCCTTTAATTGCATATAGCGTTCAAATACCGATTGTGTCGGCTTGTTTTTTTCTGGACGATCCAGCGTTGGATCTGTCTGCAGACCGCAAATCAGAAAGTCGCACTGTTCTTTGGCATCTTCGAGCATCTTAATGTGACCTGCATGAAGCAGATCAAAAGCGGAAAACGTAATTCCTATTTTTTTCATATTATAATAATTTAAACTGCAATTATTGAAGAAGTACAGGTAGAACGCAGCTCAGAAAGATTCGTTTTAATTTTAAATTATTTTTTTGCCTTATTATTTTCAACACCCTTCCATCTCATTTCAACTTCCCTTTTTTGAAAAACGATTGAACTAAAATGGCTGGCTGGCGTTCTGAACTAAAATGAAATCCAGCACTATGCAGACGAATAGAAATGTATCCATTAATAAGCCAAATACAACCTACAGAATTCAATTTCATAAAGCGTTTAACTTTGCTGATTTTAAAGCCATAATTCCTTACCTGCTTAATCTTGGTATAGATACGATTTATGCTGCACCTATTTTACAATCAACGCCGGGGAGTGTCCATGGCTATGACGGTGTTAATATGCATCAGATAAATCCAGAATTAGGTACACTCGACGAGCTCAGGGCTATTAAGAAACAATTAAGAGAATCCAATATCAAATGGATTCAGGATATCGTTCCAAATCACATGGCATTTCATCCAGCGAACGAATGGCTCATGGATTTGCTGGAATTTGGACAGTCATCAACATTTAGCCGTTTTTTTGATACCTGCTATAGTTCTAATTTATTTGAGCAAGGAAAATTAATGGTACCTATATTAGCAAAGACTTTGGATGAAGCAATATCAGACAATGAAATTACAGTCGTTTCTTCCGATGATAGTCTTCGACTTTCTTATCAAGGAAATGTTTATCCAATTTCACCAGAATCTTATGGCTTTATATTGGGCGATTATTTACGGGACACACAAGCCGATTTTAGCGGCCTTTTGGTTCAGATAAATACCGCTCAAGCCAATGGAGATAACGAAGAGTGGAAGCAGTTGCGAATACACATCTTTAAAGGTCTCTCAGGCGAGATACTTACGTCTACGCTGCAACGCTTTAATGCGGATCCCGATCGTATTCTTGAATTGGTAACTAGTCAGAATTATGAGCTTTGTCCTTGGTGGCATACACATCAACGAATAAATTATAGACGTTTTTTTACGGTCAACGAACTAATTTGTTTAAATGTGCAGGACGAAGAAGTATTCAAGCAGTCTCATGAGCTAATCAAAACACTCGTTGACGAGGGGCTGATTGATGGACTCCGCATTGATCATATCGATGGACTTTATAATCCCACAGCCTACCTCTACAATTTGAGAAAATATATCGGTCCGAAAACGTATATCGTCGCTGAAAAGATACTGGAGAAAGGAGAGAAGCTCCCGATCGACTGGCCTATACAGGGAACAACGGGCTATGATTTTTTATCAGTTTGTAATAATGTATGTTCCTGCCAGTCGGGAAAGAAAATATTGAATAACTATTATCGCAAAGTTACTGGCGAAAACTTATCAATTAAAAAAGATCAATATGCAAAAAAATGTAAGATTCTTACAGATCAGATGCAGGGAGAGGTCGACAATCTTGCCAAATCGTTAGCATCGCTTCTAGGTGTTGCTGACCAAGAGAAGCGGGATGCGCTAAAGGATATTTTAAAGTCCTTTATTGCACTTTTTCCGGTCTATCGGCTTTATGATGATTGCTTTCCATTGTCAATAACGAACTTCGAACTTGTATCTTCACTTTTTGAAAAGTTGATGAAGAACCCCGAGCTCGACCAAGAGCTGGTCGAGCAATTCCGAAATCTGTTTCAGCAAGCGCAGGTAGCTTATCAATCGCCGAACCAAACTGCTTTGGCCGATTTCTTTCTTCGCTGCATGCAATTGACTGGGCCAGTAATGGCAAAAGGGGTGGAAGATACATTGATGTACACCTACAACCGGTTTATTGGACATAATGAAGTGGGTGACCATCCGCAGAATTTAGGGCTTAGTATCAAGCAATTTCACCGATTTATGCAGGATAGGCAAAAAGATTGGCCGCTGTCAATCAACGCCAGTTCAACACACGACACCAAGCGGGGGGAGGATTCACGGAGCCGTCTTTTGGTCCTGACTGCTATGGCGCAAAAGTGGGTAAAACAACTGCGCATTTGGCAGGATGTGGTCTGGAATGAATATCGAAAGGACATTCCGCACCCAAATGATGAATATTTCATCTACCAGTCTTTGGTCTCCTCTTATCCAATGGAGAAACAGGATGCGAAGGCAAATACAGCATCATTTGAAGAACGTTTTTTGGACTACTTGGTTAAATACCTTCGCGAAGGTAAAGAACGCTCAAGCTGGGAGAATCCAAATTTAGTTTATGAAGCTTCAGTTCGGGACTTCGCTTCTTTTTTGCTGGACAAAGACCGTCCTTTTTTTACGAGCTTTTATCAATTTATTGAGGCAGTCGCTGATTATGGGATATTGAATTCACTTATTCAGCAAATTTTAAAGTTTACTTGTCCTGGTATACCCGATATCTATCAGGGATCAGAACTTTGGAACTATAGCTTTGTTGATCCCGACAACCGACGACCTATAGCTTATGAATTAAATAAAGGTCTCCTCGACACTATCGAAGAGACAGCCAAAGAAGAGCGAATTCCATTTTTATGGCGAAATAGACACGATGGAAGAATAAAACTTTGGTTGGTAAAGGAATTGGTGAAACTGAGAAAGGACGATCATACACTTGCACCGAATAGCAGCTATATTTCACTGAAGGTGACTGGTCGATATCGGAAACATATATTGGCCTTCGCACGTAGGTCAGGGGATGAGTGGTTAGTGGTGATTTTACCGCTACATCTTGCCGCTATTGGTAAAATCTCAAAATTTGTGCCCTGTTCATTTGATTGGTCCGATACAAAAGTTCAGCTCTTAACTCATCGTTCAGTGACTTGGCAGCATGTTTTGATGGATAGCAGTGGCGAAGGCACAGAAATTCCTATCAATGCTATTTTTAAGGATCTTCCCATGGCGATCTTAAAATATAAAGATTCCACTCAGAAAAGGAGTTCCGGTGTATTGTTGCATATAAGCTCATTACCGTCATCTTATGGGATCGGAGATCTCGGGAATGAAGCTCGCCGTTTTGTTAAACAGCTCCAACGTGGTGGCCAAAGCTGGTGGCAGATCCTTCCATTGGGGCCTACAGACTTAGCACAATGTTATTCGCCTTATAGCACGCTAAGTAGCAGGGCTGGAAATCCCTTACTCATCGATTTAAAGGAATTATTAAAATTTGGCTTGCTGAATAAGGATGAATTAAAGACCTTGAAAAAGAAGGGCTTGCAAACAATAGATTTCGCGGAAATAAACAGCTCAAAATATCGGCTCCTTGAAAAGGCATTCCATCGTCTTCCAGCGCAGCCTACGCAAGAATTTTCCGAGTTTGTAGACCGCGAATCTTCCTGGCTTGATGATTATGCACTCTTCAAAGTTTTGAAAAATAGACATGACGATCGTCCATGGTATCAATGGCCAGCGCTTTATAAGCTTCGCGATAGCGCAGCGCTGGAAGATTTCGCCACTCGATTTGCAGATGAATTGCAACAGGAAAAATGGTTTCAGTTCCTGTTTTTTAGGCAATGGAGTGCGTTAAGAAACTTTGCGCGTGATTATGGGATTAGGTTTATAGGCGATATCCCATTTTATGTTGCCTATGATTCTGCCGATGTATGGGTCAATCCGCAGTACTTTTCTTTAAAAGCAGACGGTACTATAAATCATGTTGCGGGGGTACCACCCGATTACTTCAACGCCGACGGCCAATTATGGGGGATGCCAACCTATAATTGGAGCTCACTTCAAAAAGATGGTTATCAATGGTGGGTGGAACGTTTGTCACATAACTGTACGCTGTTCGATACATTACGGCTTGACCATTTCCGAGCATTTTCTTCCTATTGGGAAGTGCCCCACGAAGAAACTTCCGCAAAAAATGGAAGCTGGGTTGTAGGGCCAGGGTCGGATTTTTTTGATCATGTGAAAACTACGTTGGATCATATGCCTTTTATCGCCGAAGATCTTGGTGACATAGACGCTAAGGTATATCAGCTACGTAATGAATATAATTTTCCGGGAATGGCCGTATTACAATTTGCTTTTGGCAACGATATGCCCCATTCACCTCATATCCCGCATCAATATAACCGCAATACTGTCGCCTATACGGGCACCCACGACAATAATACTTCGCTGTCTTGGTTTAATCAAGATCTCGATGGAGCGGGCAAAGAAAGGATCAATAATTATTATGGGCAAATCGTTGAAAATACAAATCTAAATGATGTCCTCATACGTTCACTCTACGCATCCGTTGCAGACAGCGTCATTATCGCGATGCAAGATATCCTGAATCTTGATGGATCTTGCCGCATGAACCGTCCCGCCAGCACAGCCGGCAATTGGTTATGGCGTATGCAAAAAGGGGCATTTGCAGCAAACCACCAGGAGAAATTAGCTTACTACACGAAATTATACAACCGTTAAACATACAGATGGAAACAAAAATTTTTACCGGAAGCCCTTATCCATTAGGAGCTACTTACGATGGGGAAGGGGTTAACTTTGCCCTTTTCTCCGAACATGCTGAAGCTGTTGAACTTTGCCTCTATACTAGTTCCGATGAGGAGGAAGTCACAAAATTTAAAATAACCGAGAAGACGCACCAAGTGTGGCATATCTATCTCTCGGGAATTAAGCCAGGACAACGCTACGGCTATCGGGTATATGGTCCGCACGATCCATCGCAAGGACACCGTTTTAACCCCCATAAATTGTTGATTGATCCGTATGCAAAAGCAATATCAGGTACTGTACAATGGGATGATGCGCTATTTGCATACACTATTGGAGACGATGATATAAGTTTAGATATAACAGACAGCGCTCCTTTTGTCCCCAAAGCTGTTGTTATTGATAACAAATTTGATTGGGGGAACGACAGTCCGCCGCGGGTACCGATGCATCAGAGTGTGATTTACGAAACCCACGTAAAAGGTTTTACAGCGACACATCCTGACATTCCCGAAGAAATAAGAGGAACCTATGCTGCTTTGGCACATCCTGTTGCTATAAATTACCTGAAAGAACTGGGTATTACTGCCGTCGAATTGTTGCCGATCCATCATTTTTTGACTGACCGTCATTTAAAGGACAAAGGACTCACTAACTACTGGGGATACAATAGCATCGGTTTTTTTGCTCCCGATGTGCGCTATTCCGCTTCAGGTACACATGGCGAGCAGGTTATGGAATTTAAAAAAATGGTCAAGGCCTTACATGATGCCGGTATCGAAGTGATCCTCGATGTTGTCTACAACCATACCGGCGAAGGTAACGAAATGGGGCCAACACTGTCTTTTAGAGGAATTGATAACGCTTCTTATTATCGCTTGGCGGAAGACCAAAGGTATTATATGGATTTTACCGGAACTGGCAATACCTTAAATACACGTCAACCCAATGTATTACGTCTGATTATGGACAGTCTGCGCTATTGGGTTGAAGAAATGCATGTTGACGGGTTCCGCTTTGATTTGGCATCAGCTTTGGCACGGGAGTTACACGAGGTCGATAAATTAAGTTCATTCTTTGACGTTATTCATCAAGATCCCGTGATTTCACAGGTTAAACTCATTGCAGAGCCTTGGGATATCGGAGAAGGTGGATACCAGGTTGGCGAATTTCCTGCTGGCTGGGCCGAATGGAATGGAAAATACCGTGATTGCATCCGCGATTATTGGATCGGGGCAGACAGCATGATTGCTGAATTTGCCAATCGCCTTACAGGATCCTCCGATTTGTATAGGGGGGATAATCGAACACCTTCGGCCAGCGTTAATTTTATTACGGCCCACGATGGATTTACACTTCATGACCTCGTATCGTATAACGATAAGCACAACGAAGCCAATGGCGAGGATAATCAAGATGGTGAAAGTCACAATCGCTCCTGGAACTGCGGGGTCGAAGGACCGACAGATGATGCTACAGTTAATAGCCTAAGACAAAAACAAAAACGAAATATGCTGGTGACCTTGTTCCTGTCGCAAGGTGTGCCTATGCTCGTTGCTGGCGATGAACTGGGCAGAACACAGCAAGGCAACAATAATGCGTATTGCCAGGACAATGAGATCTCTTGGCTGGACTGGACCAGCGTGGATGGAACTTTATTGGATTTTACTAAAAAATTAATTCATTTTCGCCGTGAACACCCTGTATTCTGCCGCCGCAAATGGTTTCAAGGTATACCTATTCGTGGTACGGGTGTCGAGGATATCGTATGGTTTCTCCCAGATGCATCTGAGATGGACGATCATCATTGGCAGGAGGATTATGCCCGTTCCCTTGCTGTATTTCTCAATGGTCAGGGAATTCGATCGGTAGACATCGCTGGTAATAAAATAGTGGATGCCAATTTTTACCTCTTATTTAATGCTCATTGGGAAGATGTCGCCTATAAACTCCCTAGTGAAATCTATGGGGCTTCCTGGAATAAGATCATAGATACGAATAGCGATAGGATAGGTGATTTTGGGGAGTTTCCAGCTGGGGATACGGTTTTAGTTCCCTCGCGCTCGATTCTTTTATTTCAATCACAATAGAGCGACCACTGGATTATGAGCAAAACAGGAATTAGACAATTAGGAGTTCAATACAATGGTGCGCTATGGGAGATTCGCGTATGGGCGCCAAATGCAAAGAATGTCTATTGCATGCTTTATAATATGGGTGTCGAAATACCGCTAGAGCAGCAAGCCTACGGTTATTGGTATGCCGAAAGTGATTTAATCCGTGCGGGCGATTTGTATGAAATACGGGTAGACGACAACGAATACCCTGATCCGCTTTCTCGTTCACAACCGGAAGGTGTTCATGGACCGTCTCAAGCTGTAGACCTCACTTTTTCATGGACCGATCAAGACTATCAGCCGCCGCAACAATCAGATTTTATCATCTATGAGCTTCATGTAGGTACATTTTCGTCGTCCCATGACTTTGATGGAGTTATCAAAAAGATTCCTTATCTGAAAAATTTGGGAATAACTGCTATAGAAATCATGCCGGTCGCTCAATTTCCCGGAGAGAGAAATTGGGGTTATGATGGCGTATTTCCATTCGCGGTACAGCATTCTTATGGTGGCGCTTCCGAATTGCAACGGCTAGTTAATGCCTGTCATGAGGCTGGTATAGCTGTAATTCTCGATGTGGTCTATAATCATGTAGGCCCCGAAGGAAATTATTTTGCGCAGTATGGTCCCTATTTCACTGAGAAATATCGAACGCCCTGGGGCGATGCGCTCAATTATGACGACCGTTTCTGTCACGGACAGCGGGATTTGGTAATCAACAATGTACGGATGTGGTTTGAAGACTTTCACATTGATGCGCTGCGCATGGATGCAGTACATGCGATCAAGGATTTTAGTCCAATTCACATCCTTCAGGAAATCCGTGCGGAAACGGATAATGTGATCGCTAAAACAGGGAAAAATCGATATCTCTTTGTTGAGTGCGATCTTAACGACAGAAGATTTTTAGACCCCTTGGCAAAAAATGGCTTTGCGATGGATGCGCAGTGGCTAGATGAGTTTCACCATGCCTTACGCGTAGCCGTAGGTGAGCCGAAGAAAGGTTATTATCGGGAGTTTAATGGCGTGGAAGATCTCGCAAAAGCCTACGAGAAGGCCTATGTTTTTGATGGGAACTATTCTTTTCATCGCGAGAAATTTTTTGGAACAGATACGGCGGGTATTCCAGGCGATCGCTTCATTGTTTTCAGTCAGAATCATGATCAGGTCGGCAATAGGATGCTGGGTGATCGTGCTGCCTCGCTTTACGCCAGGGAAATAACATGTCTTATGACTTTTGCTGTATTCATGTCACCCTATCTTCCGCTACTATTTATGGGCGAAGAATGGGGGACAGCGCGACCTTTTCCGTATTTTATCAGTCACAGTGATCCAGAGCTGGTAGAGCTGGTGCGGCAGGGCCGCAAGCGGGAGTTTGAAGATTTTCTCACAGATCACGAGGTTCCCGATCCACAGGATGAAACAATATTTAGGCAAGCTGTGTTGGATTGGGACGAATTGAACAGGCAACCATATCAGCAACAGTTGTCCTATTATAAATCGTTGATCGCATTTCGGAAAAGCAATCCGTTGTTAAAAAATATGCAACGAAGTGAGATAAGGACTGAATGCCTCTGTGATAAGAAGGTACTTAGTATCTGTGTGGAACAAAAGGAGAAGAAAACGATTATCCTAATGAACTTTTCAGCTCATTTACAACATGTCAATCTACCAGCAGCTGTGCAATGGACCTTGTCATTTGATACCAATGTACCGGACGCCGACCTTTTGGCAGAGACTGACGCTGTTGCAGTGCAGGACTGTTCCTTATTACCATGGTCAGGGTATGCTTACACTTCGAAATAGATCGTTTTGGAAAGATTTAAGTGAGTTGATCTTCAGGAATGAAAGCTATTAAAAGATAAAAACAAATTATTCAAACAACTTCGCTAAAAGTATTGTTCCTTATATAAATACGGCTTGTCCAGTCGTGAAGAAAGTTTTAAAAGCTAGGTCCTTTCCAACCTAGCTTTTTTATTTTTAAAAGGAACAATTGCTTATGATTTTGAATATCAGTGGTTTGAACGATAAGCTATTCAGAATAAATTTTAAACAAACGTTTGATCTGTTATTCGTCGCAATTTTTTTTTTATCTTAGCCTAAGATATGACATGTTTGAAGAGGGGTGCTAGATTTATGATGTATGGCAAATTATCTCTTTCGAGAATTTCCTATTATTAGCGAATTAAATGATTAAAAACTAGCAAACTATGCGTCAACTGGAGTGTCACGAAGAGAAAATCCACCTATGCGGTAAGATCCAGTCTTTCGGTTTCCTTTGTATTTTTGATGAGAGCGGATGTATTGCCGCAAGTGAAAACTTAACTATCGTCCTTGATATTCCCATGAAGGAAATCCTCGGACGCTCTATTGCTCGGCTATTACCATTGCTATCGTCCGAAAAGGAGTTGAATCTTAAAGAGATTGAAACGCAAATTAGAGGAGAGATCTTTACACGTTTTGTGGAGCGTATCCGCATTAAAAATGTAGACTATTACCTGAGTATTTACCAGTACGACGAGCGGACATACCTTGAAATAGAAATCTGTAATGAAAATCATTTAAAAGCGACGCGATTATTTTATTATGCGAAGTACCTTGAAGAACGTCATGGCAATGCTTGGCAATCATTGACTATACTGATCCGTCAGATCATTGGTTTTGACCGAGTTATGGTATACCGTTTCGAGGAGGACAATAGCGGACAGGTCATTGCAGAGTCCATCGCAGATGGAATGACCCCATTGATGGGCTACCGGTATCCGGAATTTGATATTCCGGCACAAGCACGCGAACTCTATGTGAAGTTTCTTGCGCGCCACGTAGCTGATGTTGATGGTCCGACTATTGGTATACAGGGTTTGGAGGCTGCTGAGGTAGACTTGACACGCTGTAGCCTCAGAGCATTATCTCCAGTACATTTACAATATCTTAAAAACGCAGGAGCACGGGCCAGTGCCAGTTTTTCTATCGTTATCGAAGGAAAACTTTGGGGCTTGGTGGCGTGCCAGAATAGCGAGCCTTTGAATGTTGATCTCGCCCAACGTCATTTATGCGCTTTTTTAACGCAATACGCTATAAACTACTATCTTTCAGAACATCAAAAAGAAAACTTGGTAGCGCAAACCATTATGGGTGTTATGGAACGTGATCTGAAGTCTGAGTTATTGGTTAATAGTGATATTGGAGTTGTGCTTGAACGCTTTGCACCACAAATTATAGAAATTGTGGGCGCAGATGGACTAATGATCAAGCACGACCGGGGTTCTAAAAGTTGGGGCGATGTACCCACTCAATTGCAGTTGCGTGATATCGATCGCTTTATAGAAGAGGAGGGTCAAGATGACTTGTTTTTCACATCAAACTTTGTCTATGGCGACAGTGAACCCCCGCAAGCGGTTATATTGCCTGGCATTTTGCGGATAAATATCCTTCCCAGCAATAAATGGCACATCTATTTATTCCGCAGAGAACATGTTTACGAAGATGTATGGGCTGGAAAACCCGAAAAAATATATCATTACGATCCTGAAAAGAAAGTTGAATTTCCATCTCCACGGACATCTTTTGAAGCTTGGCGTGAAAAGATGAAAGGCAAGTCTATCCAGTGGAAAAGTGCCGAGCTTTCTTTTATGGAGAAAGTCGCACAAATAACCCAACAAGCTATTGCCCAGCGCGGCGGAGAGATTGCTCAGCTCAATAAAGAACTTGTCAGATCCAACAATGCCTTGGATACATTTGGCTATACATTAACCCATGATCTTAAAAATCCACTTTCATCGATAAAGCTTGCTGCCCAGATGATGTTGATGAAAGATGATCTTCCGAAGGATATGTTACGCAAAATGGCACTAAATATTATGGATGCTACTGCGCTGATCACTGAAATGATGGACAAGGTGTATCAGCTCACGCAATCGAATTATGTAGCCTTCAAAACGGAACTGATCGATCCACGGAATAAAATTCTTAACATTCTCGAAAGCTGTAAGCAGCAGTTTGAAAGCGCCCATCTTGAATTTGTTTTGGGAGAAACTTTGCCGATTTTAGGGGAAAGAACACTGTTATACCAGTTGTTCTTAAATCTGATCAGCAATGCCATAAAATATAGCAGTAAAAAAGATCGCCCGAGAGTCGAGGTATATAGTGAAAAGCAGGGACAATTCGTTCACTACTACATTAAAGACAATGGTATCGGAATGGATATTAAGGATGATAGTAATATATTTGATATTTTTAAACGCTTGCCTAACTCGCAGGGATTCGAAGGGTCGGGAATTGGGCTTTCTATAGTAAAACGCATCGTAGATCGTCTCGAGGCAAAAGTCACCGTCGATAGTGAGCTAAATATAGGTACAACTTTTTGTATAACATTTAAAGCCTAATGGACGAAGAAAAAAATCAATAAACCAAAAAAGGAGCCCGAAAGCTCCTTTTTTTTGTTTGAACGTAGCAGCAACCTTTAACAGCGGTAGAGTTACTATCTGCCCAACCTACTCTTATCAAAGTTTCATCCAATCTATACTTTGCCTTATTGACAGGCCATCCGATCTTCTGGGATACGAAAATTTAAGAACACTTTTAGAATTAAAACAAACGATTAGTCGATTGGAAAAGTTCCTATATGAAATGGTGAATATTGCCCGTCCAGATGGATATGCAAAAGTTACAGCTGAATTTTCTCCAAAGTTTATACAACAAACGATGTTTAAACCCAAAAATCGATTATAATGAAAAAAAAAGAATTGAAGACTGAACAAGTTGATCCAGTGGAAAATAAAAAGGTCAACGCCCTAAGACCACATACGGCGGACGCCACAGGACAGCAAATGACCACTGATCAGGGAGTCAAGATCAATGATGACCAAAACTCACTGCGTGCTGGAAATCGGGGCGCTACGCTTTTGGAAGATTTTATTCTTCGAGAGAAGATCACACATTTTGACCACGAGCGCATTCCCGAACGTGTTGTACACGCAAGAGGTTCGGGCGCGCATGGCGTATTTAAACTATACAAGCCTTTAGCTGAATGGACAAAAGCGGGTTTTCTTAATGATATCGAAACTGAAACCCCAGTGTTTGTGCGTTTCTCTACAGTTGCTGGTTCGAGGGGGTCGACGGATCTTGCCCGCGACGTTCGTGGTTTTGCCGTCAAATTTTATACACAAGAAGGTAATTTCGATCTGGTGGGTAATAATATGCCTGTATTCTTTATTCAGGATGCAATGAAGTTCCCCGATCTTGTTCACGCTGTCAAGCCTGAACCCGACAATGAAATTCCACAAGCGGCTTCTGCCCATGATACATTTTGGGACTTCATTTCTTTAATGCCCGAGTCGACGCACATGATTATGTGGCTGATGAGTGATCGAGCAATACCGCGTAGTTACCGCATGATGGAGGGGTTTGGTGTTCATACTTTTCGGTTGATCAATGCCAATGGTGAATCGCACTTTGTTAAGTTTCATTGGAAACCACTGCTTGGTGTCCATTCAGTCGCATGGGATGAAGCTCAAAATATATCCGGTAAAGACCCTGATTTTCATCGAAGGGATCTCTGGGACGCCATTGAAAACGGTGCATTTCCAGAATGGGAACTCGGCATACAGGTCATTCCCGAATCTGACGAATTTAAGTATGACTTCGACCTGCTAGATTCAACGAAGATTGTTCCTGAGGAGTTGGTGCCTGTTCAGCCTATTGGAAAAATGACTTTAAATCGAAATCCCGATAATTTCTTTGCCGAAACGGAGCAGGTTGCCTTTCATATTGGCAATATTGTGCCAGGAATTGATTTTACAAATGATCCGTTGTTGCAAGGGCGATTGTTCTCTTACACAGATACCCAACTTATTCGTTTAGGTGGACCTAATTTTCATGAAATTCCGATTAATAGGCCCATCTGTCCTTCGCACAACAATCAGCGTGATGGATTTATGCGGCAAAGGATTGATCGAGGTAAGACGAGCTATGGACCAAATTCATTGGGGAATAATGATCCTGCGCAGGTAGGCGAGGCAGATGGTGGTTTTAAAAGCTATCAAGAGCGTATTGATGCCAGAAAAGTGCGGGCTAGGAGCGATAGTTTCCGCGACCATTTTAGTCAAGCAAGGCTGTTTTATAATAGTCAGTCTGAGCCGGAAAAAAATCATCTTGTAGATGCGTTCAGTTTTGAGCTGGGTAAAGTGAAGGCCGTTTCGGTAAGGCAACGCATGATAGGTATACTGTCGCTGGTCGATCAGGGGCTGGCAGCTGAAGTTGCGTTTGCCTTGGGATTACAGGTGCAAAAAGAAGTTGAAAAGCCGATTAATAAGAGCCTCCCGGCGGATGCTGATCCTTCCGATTATGAACCTATTCAAGTCAAGGAGAAATTAAAAAAGTCGGCGGCTTTAAGTATGCAAAATACGATAAAAGATACGATAAAGAGTCGAAAGATTGCGGTGCTTGCAGCTGATGGAATAGATACGAAGTCATTTCAGGCCGTGGCAGATGCGATCCGGGCTGAAGGTGGAATTGTCCATGTTATTGCACCTAAGCTTGGGGAGGTTACGGGCACGGACAAAAAGAAGATCCCTGTTGAAGAAAGCTTTTTAACGGGAGCATCGGTGCTGTATGACGCCATATATATACCCGGAGGAAAGGATAGCGTAGCTACACTGCAGTCCAATGCCGATGCTGTCCATTTTCTAAATGAAGCATTTAAACACTGTAAAGCAATTGCAGCAGATGTCGAGGCAAGTCCAGTTTTGGAAGCGACCTATTTTTTTAGCAAGGTATACCAAGAGTTTTCAGCGGAGACTGTACTTGATGATGGAATTATAGTTGATCAGGATCCAAAGTCCTTAGTGGATAAATTCATTAAAGCAATTGCCCAACACCGGTTTTGGGAGCGGGAAAAATCGCGCAAAGTGCCCGCGTAGTATCTAAACAATATCCAATGTAGAAATATGCCCCAAAAAGTTTTATACTATTTGGGGCATATTTATGGACCATCCTATTTAAATAAATACTAATGCTGTAGCAGTTTGAGGGCGGTATCATTCCCCTGCTGCGCTGCAAGATCTAACACCGACAAGCCACGTGTATCGAGTAGCCTGGTATTTGCACCATTGTCAAGTAGAAGCTTAAGTACTTCATTTCTGCCAAACATGGCTGCAAACATCAGCGCGGTGCCACCGTTCCCATGTTGCAGGTTTAAATTTGCGCCATAACCGATTAATAATTTGGCAATATCATGATAACCTTTAAAAGCAACACCCATCAGGGCTGTGTTTCCACCGTTATCCTGTGCATTTACATCGGCACCAGCTTCCAATAGTAATTGGGCTGCAGCCAGCTTATTGTTATAACAAGCAATGATCAATGGGGTATAGCCTTTGCCATCCCGTGTATTTACATCGGTATTCTGATTGATCAATTCACGTAAGACTTCGAGATTGCCCAGTCGGGCGGCATGAATCATGATTTCTGAGTTTTGTGTCATAGTGGTTCAGTTTATATCGTAAAAAGCGTTAAATGGGATCGGCAAAAATGCTTCCTGGCGTTCCTTTTTAATTTGAACAAAACTGGGAACCGAAACGTTTGCGCTCATTCGATGTTTTGAAAAGCTTAATTAAAATGTCAAGGTATTATTCTTACCTCAGCTACAAATGAAGGACATAAACTTAGCGACAATATCACACTATTCTTTTTGCTATGGATTGAATAGCGAGTCTGTAAATCTTTAAAACAAACAAAGCCGAACGTAGTTTACGTTCGGCTTTGTTTCATCTTTTGAGTTCAGTTTAAGCAGCACCACGAATGACACGTAATAAAACGACAATAATGGCAATGACCAATAACACGTGGATGATATTTCCCGTAGCGTAACCTCCAAAAAAACTTATCGCCCAAATGATGACCAATATAACGGCGATGATGTACAATAGATTTCCCATAATTTGATTTTTTTATTTAGAACAGCTTTCGAATAGTGATAGTTTGCTTTGATATCGTATTTCGATCAATTGCGTGTTCAGTTTTCTCAACAAGTGTATACAATGTTCATCTGAATATAAAATGCTAAAACGCAGAATAAACGTATTTCTAACATTTCAGCAGTAAATAAATACCTTATTATCTTTTTTTATTAGTTGCTTATTTTTTGATCATTATTTAAAATAAATGTCAAAAAGCTATTAAACTTTGCTTAATTAGCTTTATAAAATAGGAAAACGTATTTCTACCCTCAACGCTGCTATTTATTTTTTGGCGCAAATGGAGCTTCAAATCTAGCATCCTTCTTGTTACCTCTGTTCATGTAAAACCATTTTAAACAATCAGTTGAAAAAAGAAAGAGGATAAGTTATGAACAACTACAATTTAAATGTACTCATCAACGAAAAAAGAAGTTTGCTTAATCATTTTGCTGCTAAATTTACAGCTGATCCGGATGAAAAGGAAGATTTGATCCAAGAAACCTGGATAAGGGCATTGAAGTCCATAGACAACTTTGTGCAGCACCCGAAGTTAATGAGCTGGCTATATGTGATTATGAAGCATACGTATATTAATAAGTATAGAAAAGCCAAGCGGGTGACGGAAATTCAGGATAATTATATTGCCTTAGAAAGTACCAATACGTCTGAACTTAACAAAGGGATCAATAAATTTATGGCCGAAGACATCGAAAAAGCGATGACCAGTCTTACGCCCGAAAATTATGAAATTTTCCGTTTATTTTTAGATGGTTATAAATACCATGAAATCGCTTCCTATTTTAATATGCCAGAAGGCACTATAAAGACCAGAATTCACATGGTACGTAAAAAGCTGCAAAAACAGCTCAAAGTTTACCGCTTAAATTAACTGTTTCGACAACTATAAATAAAAGCTAGGCTTCAATTGTCTAGCTTTTATTCCTCGAAAGAGAACATTTTCCTTTGCGATAAACGCTGTGGTAAAGTCAATCAGAATATCAAAATCAACATCCTCAATGGCTTTTTATCGTATCTACAGGAGTGTTGGAGATCGACACAACCTGTCACTCCGCGATAAAAATATTTTTCATGTAGATGCTTTTTTACCTAGCATAACTGTCAAGGGGATTTATTGTTTTTTGAAGATAAGTTCTCGGAAACTGTTTCACTTCAATTTTATCCAAACAAGAAGCTTCCTGCAATTGTTGTTACATATAACTGTATTTATTTCTTAACGTATTTCTTTATGGTAATGTTCGAAAAACAACTTCTGCAAACGCTTATTCGGGTTCAGGATGAATTATGTGTAACCATTTCTGTCAATACCCATCGCACACATCCTGATAATCTCAGTGACCGCATAAAAATCAAAAATTTTAAAAGAGAAGCGATTGATAGGTTGTTGGATAAACATGATCAGAAAGATGTTGTTGGTCTGATTGAAAAATTGGAAAAAATAGAGCAGGAGCTCGATATCAATTATAATCTTGAAAGTCTACATATTTTCGTTTCTGATACCATCAGTGAAGTTTTCAAGTCCTCTTGGGAGACAAACCAAGAAGGAGTCCATATCAGCAATACATTTGCAGTACGCCCGTTGGTGAAGGAGATTGGCCGTCAAACCAGTTATCTTGTGATGCTCCTTTCGCAAAGCGGTGTCCACCTTTTTCGAGCCATCAACGGTCGCATTGTTGAGGATATCAGTAGCGAAGAGTTCCCGATTCCCGAAAATCAATTCCATAATACATTTCCGGATAAGAGCAGTGATGCCAAACATCTTGATGATCTTCTCAGGGAATATCTTAATCGGGTTGATAAAGCCCTTTTACGATTTATTGGTGAAGAGAGGATTGTCACGCTCGTTTTCTGTACAGAAGATAACTATAGCAAGCTCTTACAGGTTGCAGATCGCCCCTCGGTCTATTACGGATACCTGCCTATTGATTATAACAACATTGAAACACATCAGTTGGAGAGCCGTGCTTGGAATTTTATGAAACAGGAGCTTGTACGAAAAAATGAGGACTACTTTAAAGAATTGGAAGCAGCTGTGGGCAAGGGCTTAGTGATCACTGATCTTCAAGAAATCTATCGCGCCTGCCAGGATGGCCGCGGGGATATCTTAGTGGTTCAAGAAAGCTTCCATCAGGCCGTAAAGATTCTTTCGGATCGGGATATAGCTATAGTAGACAGCCCTATAGGATTGGACACGATCGACGACATCAGTAGTTTATTGGCCTTGTTGATCGACGAAAGGGGAGGACAGACCGTATATGTTCCTCAGATACCGAATGAGGAATTACAACCTATTGCCCTGAAGACTCGGTACTAGTCCAATTAAGTTAATTATGCTTAGTGAATAACCATTTTTGGAGCTCGTCCGTTAGTAGAAACGGAATGACAATATTATTATGCTGTAAATTTTTAAAAGTTGTGAAATTGAGTTTACGATTTCCGTGCAGCTTTTTGTACAAAACTTCGCTTCCAATATAAGGGTTCTCTATATCTTTTTCACCATGATAAGCCAAATGTTTTTATGGACAAGTGCGTTGATATTAGATAGATCTGGTACAGCGGCGATAGAAATCATTGCTGCGAATTTTTCTGGGGCCAGGCTCATGAGGTTTTGTGCTGTTGACGCTCCCATAGAATAACCGACGAGATAAATTCGATTTTTATCGATATTTTTAAACTCGTCTTCAATATTTTCTATCAATTCTAAAATTTGCCGTGCATCTCTTGAAGGTCTTGCCTCAAGTATACCATTCTTATTCAATTCGTAGATTGATGAACGCTTTTCAAACTGTGGGGCAACAACGAAACAGTTGAACCTTGTATAAATATCTTCTCTAATCCAGGTTCTTGCCAAATGCTCTAATTGGTTTTCATTGTCACTACCCATTCTAGATGAATTATGAAATGTAATGACAACAGGATATTTTCTTTTTGAATTGAAATTTTTTGGTAAGAGAAGCCGGTAAGGTATTGTAACGAACTCATTGGTGAATATCCTTTTCTCATATTGATCCGTGCTTAACTGGCTTAATATTGTTCTAGTTTCAACAAATGTTGCACTATCTATTCGTCTATTATCGTATTTGTGTTTTTGTGCAAAACAAAAATTACATGTAATTAAATTTAATAGGATACCAAATTGTAGAAAAAAACTTGATCGTTTTTGTAGCATAAGACCTTATTGGCTAGTGATTCGTGTATACTTATATATTAATTCCAATATAATTTAGATTGCGTAATCCAATGGTATTGATTACGGCATTAATACCGTGTTCTGTGCGTTGCAGCTTTTTGTCCACAATAGCCGCAAAAATTGGTTTCTATCGCACAATTGCAATTAAGACATTTATTATTCATTGCTAGGTTAATTGTTTTTTTGCAAATATAATTTTATTATCGAGATATATCGCCTTACTTCGCTCTTTAATTTCATCGTACTGAATCGCTATTTCGACGAAAATTAGACACAAGCAATTATCTCCGCTCGGACGCTATTAAACTAGTTTTTTATATTTGAAGCGTAAATCAGTAATGACACTTACACTAAATGGTAGCGACGACGGGTTGAATCGCTCAAAAAGAATGTGAATTTAGAATAGCTTTTATGGAAAATGAATTTTAGATGCATCATTTAGATAAGTTATTGAATGTACATTCTTTATGCTGAAAAAAAATATACCTATTTTATAAAGTAATCGATCCATTTGATTATGTTGAAGCCTCTTGATTTACCAAAAATCAGAGGCTTTGTTTTTCGCCTCGCGTCAAAAACAATCTTGAAAATAACAAGGCCATTTCTGTAGAACTGGCCTTGTTATTTATATTGTTCAATCTAAATGGGTTTTAATCATTTCCATGATCCTCTGACGCATAGGAAAATTTAACTGATTTTTGCGGATAAGCTTCCATACTCTTGCGGCTTGTATTTTTGATAATGGTTTTGATACTAACGCGATCGCCCAATTTATAGTAAGTTTCTACGGTCTGATAATCCAGTAGGTAGGGACCACAAAAGTAATTCCCGTTGTCATCTTTTTCGATGATTCCCTGATAAAGCCCTGTTCTTGTCTCTTTTGGCATGTTAATTTAATTTGAAGAACAAAGGTAGCAAGAGTATTTGGAGAAAATGATATTAAAGATAAAATTAGGGACATTTTATTAAAATTCTGGAAACACCTCCCAAGGGCCATTCTAAATAGCGGATAGAAGACTAAGTGGATTTGATTGTTGAAACTACCAGAATCCGGGATCGAATAATTGCATAAAATCCAGCACCATTTAAAGAAAACAATGGAGCAAGAAGAGGTCAATAGCTCAGGTCTTGCTCCATTGCTTTTTTATTGGATAATAAACGGTCTTTTATTTGCTTTTTACACCTTTTTGAGCCCACACAGAGTTGTTGCACATCGCAGGAAGATGATGGCAAAAGCAGAATGTCAAACCATAGGACAAATGCTTAAGTATGCCCGTGAGCATAATCTAATTTGATAAACTAGCGATAGGGATGTTGATCTATTTCTTCCCGAAACTGGAATGAAAACTGCACAAAGGATCCTTAGCGATTGCTATGGATAAAAGCGCACCATTGTGCGCTTATTGGAAAAGATGATACGAGGAACGTAGGATCTTGTAATTAAAACCGGTAGCCTATGGATAATGCGGTGCGAATACCGGCAAACGGTCCGCTAGTGCTTAGTGTTACGCCATCGGCATTTACTTCTTTTTTGATTTTCATGAGTTTACTATCAAATTCATCAAGTTGTCTCCTTACTTCGCGTTGTTCGTCTGCATTTAATGGAGTTTTCCCTTCGAACTTTCCATTGTTGAAGCCATAACCGGGACCGACAATGCGCCAGTCTAAATAGATGTTTTGTCCAAGTTTCCATTGGTTACCGACAGCTACCCCACCGGTAAAAGCATCTAAGCTGCCCGATAGAGGTACTTCACGGTGATAATTTGATTCATCGACGGTAATCTTTGTGTGTACACTATAATTGGCGTATTTGACAAAGGGCGCGATATAGAATCCTTTTGACACTTCTTTATTCCCGAGGTAGAAACGTACTTCGGGGGTAATGGAAAAAGCGCCTAATTTAGCTTCGCCCAAAATATTATTATCATCATCAAAAACAGATTCCCATAGGGATTTAAAGGGTAAGTTGGTTTTTGGACGATAACTTATCGTTCCATTGATCGATAGGTGCTCATTGAGCGATCTTTCATACTCCAATGCAATATTCCCGACAGATAGGGGCCAAAGATTTAGTTTGATAAGATTTGATTTTTCTTGTGCTTTTAATCCAGAGATAGTACACATCCCAAGAGTAAGCATCGTAAGGTAGCGCAATTTCATAGTAGTTTTTCCAAAATATAGGTAGCAAAGATATTGGAATATATTTTAGTTCGGAAAGAACAGGTCGTTCTTCAACTTGTTTTTTAAGCATTATATCTCCTAATGATTTAGAATTGATTTTTTAAAGAACGAAAGCCAGCTGGATTTTGTTCTTTAAATTCTTATTTTTAGAAGTCGTTCAAATTTTTATGCTTTCGAAGCATATCTTCAGATGCTATGGAAAGTTAAGTTTTCAAGATAAAGGGAAACAGGCAATGGCACAAAATTTAGAACTAGGATATGTGTTTTGAACAATACACTGAGGGAGGACAGCTCCCTCAGTATGATGAACAAATTAAAGTTTGTTGCCTTCTAAAGTGCTTATACTTTTAGCAGGTATTGTTAAGGAATAGACACCTGAGCTGTTTGGTGTTACAGCTCCGACGTTACCCCAATGGCCAGAACTGCTTGCCGTGGTTTGGTAATTGTTCAGCGCACCGCTTGCAAAACCTGTGAGGTTGATATCCAATGGAACAGCTGCGGTACCCGTGTTGGTGACAACTAAGGCAAACTTACCTGATTGAGGATCTTTGTAAGCCGAAATCAATAAGCCATTTCCATTTTGAACCGCTACATTGATACGCATATAACCTGCTTTGATAAACCTGGAATAATGTCCCATCACATCATACGTTTTTGGAAACTCCAAAGAACCATCACTCTTTGTGCAAATAAGCGCCTCATTATTTTGAAATGCCAGCATCCCTAGCCAAAATACATAGGCATTGGCATTACAATCCGCCAGTAGTTTGTGCATATTAACGGCCAGTTTCAAGCCGCCTTCAATGCCACTGTCATAATTGCCGCCATCATCGGACGCTTCTGTTACCCACATTGGTTTACCACCAATACTAAAATTCCACATGGACGGACTCTGGTTAAACCCACGTTGACCAGTGATGATGCCACTTATTTCAACGTAGCCGTGCCCCGCAAGGATGTCGACATTGCTTCTGTCCATGCCTGAGAGGAAATTATCGGCAGTTCCCCAGGCCGCATTTTCGGAAGATATAATCTTGGTGGATTGTAGACCAGCGCTGTTTAATTCTGGACGGAGATTGTTGGTAATAAATTGTCCCAAATGCGAAGCGTCCCAATAAGAAGCATCCCAGTCTGAAAAGACATTTTCAGGCTCATTTGAAGGAGAGATGGCATTGATTGTAATTCCTTCATTTTGAAATGATTTTACAAATCCAGTCAGGTAGCGCGCGAAAGCTGTTGAAGAAGTATTAAAATTAAGTCCATTAAACCATTTCGCGGAAATACTGCTCGTATTGGTCTTCATGTATAAGGGCGGAGTCCAGGTACTTGTTATAACGAAGGGAACTTGGAACCGTTCTTTTGCTTTCTTGATGATCCAGACCTGTCCAAGCTGTTCTTTTTCATCTGCTGTCAAATTCTGATAAGTCGCACTATTGGGGTCTACGTCAATCGAAACTCCTGCCGGTTTAATGGTAACGACCTTGGTCTGTTGATTAAAAGGATAGGTATGAAGTACTTTTCCACGAAGGATATTCAGTTTCAATCCACTGCCTCCCCATAAATAATCCAGAATACTATCTCTTTTTGCGGATTCAAAGAATGGAACAATCCGGCCTCCGAATGCACCAAATCCATCAATCTTTTGATAGGTTTGATCCCAATTTAATGTTGCAATTGTCGCTCCTGCCTGTGCGGATACAGCAGCTTTTTTGTTCAGTTGTGCTTCTGGACTCTCAGGAGTTAATGAAGTTTTTTGGCAACTAAAAATAGAAAATGTGGAAACTACGGCCAAAACAGTATAAAGTCTGTTCCGGCGACTGGTTAATTTTAACATAACTTAGTTTTTAAGATTTGTGAATGAATCATTAATTTAATTGTGCTTGGTTTTTCAAGCGGTTCTCATTGTCGTTGTTTTGTTTGCCTCCTTTCTTTAGTTAAAAAAATAAACATTCACCGATTTCCACATTGGTTAGTTTCCGAAAATTAATAATATTTTGGGAGAATTTATTATTACTTCTCTTATTTTAATTTTATTTTTTATTGAATTAAAAATAAAAACATATTTTTTTAATGATAACTTAATTTTAATCCTTCTTTTCTGCTGAAGATGAAGGCTGAACCTGTCGTCGATTATACAGTAATAACTGATGTCTAATGTCATTTTCAAGTTCACTGACCTTGCGTTGATCAATGGTGTCGTTGACCATAATAACGATACCATAATCATCTGTGGGATACAGCACACATAAGGTATTGTAGCCTATTTTAGTATTTCCATCGTGATAGAAATAGCGAACCCCACGTTCATCACGATTGATCATCCAACCGAGCCCCATACCAAATCCATCGTCTTTTCCATAGGTCAGTTGATGTGTTAGACCAAGGGCTCTATCGTTTAGTTTGAGGTTGGCTTCGATGTAGATCAACATATCATTGATCGTTGAATTCATTGTGGGGCCAAAGTAAAACCCGCTCAGATTCGCAAATGGAACAGGCTGACCTTTATTATCGTGGCCCTGTACAACGTCGTTTATTTGTGACTCATCTAAATAGGGCGTTGTATAATGCATACCGAGGTGTCCCTTCAGATATGCGCTGATAAGATTTTCATAGGAATCTTTATAGCTACTTTCCAATAGCGCAATAAGTACCATCACAGCCGTGCTATTGTAACTGAACTTTGTACCTGGGACGGTGTCGGGCTTGACTTTCCTCAGATCATCCAATAGGTTGTCACGACTGTACTTTCCAAGATAGTCTACCTGTTCCGGAATAGTGAGCCCCCTTAAACTATCGACAACTTTGGTAGGAAGCGATCTGAAAGTCTTTGGAAGGGCAGAAGTATGATTTGCTAGATGCTTAACGCGGATTCCATGGCCGCGGTATTGTAAATTGGAATAACCTCCTGGCAAGTATTTACGGATATCATCATCGAGGTTGATTTTCTTATCAAGGACCGCTTGCGCAAGTAGAGCGCCGACAAAGGTTTTCGCCACCGATCCAATGTTGTAATAGTTATCGGCGTTTGGTAACTTTTCTCTACTGTAGGTGTAGGTTGTTTTGTGCCCTTTAATATAAATCCCAATAGACACACTAAATGTATTGTTGTTGGAAAGATAATCAACAACGGAACAGTTTACAATTGTATCGAGTTGGTTTTTAAGTTTATGGTCAGTATTGATGGGTGAAAGATACTGTCCGTTTGATGAAAGGCTATTAATTAGCAACAGGGTGCTCAATAGGATAAATAAGGGTTTGGATAGTATATTCATAAACAAGTTTATTGTTCTTGATGCTGGAATCTATCGTCGGTATTCGGAAAAGCCATTGGGTTTACAACCTGCCCAAGGCGGGGGATTAGCTAATTTTATTAAAGTGTTAGTGAAAGGTACGAATTGTTATGTAAATATCACAAGGTTAAGTTTTTAAAAGGGCAATACTTCATTTGAACGTATTGCCCCTTTACATGGAATATAAACTACTAATAATTTGCTGTAAACATGCGTATTACGGCAGTGTTGTTAGATTTATTGAAGGTGCTGTGCCAGTACCTGCTTGTGTAAATTTCGTTCCGGGATTTACGACAGTATTGAAAAAACCGCCATTTTTCAGGAAGAAGCTATTCCCGGTTATTCCGCCAATGGCGTCTATCCGCTGGTTATTGGAATAGGTTGCATCAACCGTAAAGGTACTTTCCACGACTTTCAGCCAAGTTCCAGCAGATGTTCGAACCCATTGATTACTATATTCTGCCGAACGTCCCAGAAAGCCGTTGTCGGCGTTGAAATTTTCGAGGAAGCTATGAAATCCTGTTAAATAAGTATTTGTTTTGGGACGTTTCCAACTTGCAATGAGTATCCAAGTATTGGTCGAAGGATCATTAAACCATGCTGTAAAATCAGTACTTCCATTATTATCAGGTTCTCCCTTTAATAAAAATTTATAGGTAGTAGCGGCAGTCCAATTAAACTTGAGGTAGCTTTGTCCGCCAGAACCTTCGCCACCGAACTCTCCTGTCGTGGTATTTGCACCTTTTCTATTTAATGTAATGCGGTCCTCTGCAGGTATTTGTGATGGGTTATCGGTGCTATATGGACTCCAAACAGAAAATAATATTCTGCGCTCTGTCGCTGAATTGACCTGCATTCCGAAATATCCTTGGCCGAAGCCATTTGCCATAAAGTAAGATCCTATTTTATCTTCTCCAGCGGGGACTTTCACCTCGCTATAATAATAGGAAACTTGCTGATTTGTTGGAATGGTATAACTCAAATGGCAGGATGGACCCCGTCGCGACCAATAGTAGGTATTATCTACATTATTGTCACTATAAATTACTGTGCCATTCGTTGCCGAACTATCTAAAATCAAGTGGGATACATCGGCAAAGTAACCACCTGACTTGGATACACCTTGAAGATCCATTTTTATATAACCCGCCGCATTTAGCGAATAGGTACCAACAGTGTAATCCTTAAGGGTTCCACCCTTAAGTTTGATTTGTTTACTTACACCGTTGATCGTTAACTTCACCGTACTGCTATCGCCGGACGGTAATACTTTAGCCCTTATTTTAACACGTAAAGCGCCTGCTTGGGGGACCTTGGCGTAGGTACTAATCACGCTATTGGCATTGGTCCAGTTTGCCAAGCCATTGCTATTGATGACTTCAACTGCACCGGAAGGTGCTGAAGTAACAAAGGCATTACCACCTAAGGGAACTTCGTATCCGCTTGCTCCAGGGGATGCAGCACGGAGCGATAATTTCTCTTCTGAATTGGTTTGCACCTCGCTTTTTTTGCAAGACAGAAAGCTTGCCAATACTGCACAAAGCAGTAGTGTAAATTTGGGATATCTCATAAGTTAAATTTAATTGTTGACTCTAATTTTATAAATACAATTAAATTAAACGAAAATTATTCAATGCAATCGTTTGTGTGAATTGCTTTTGTAACAAAATGGATACGTTAGATAGTCGCCATTGTTTATTTAATGAACTATCATTAGGTAAATGCTGCAATGCGCAATAGCTTAAATAGTCTCCAGTGGTTTGCTGCACACGGCCGTTTTATCTGACGATTTGCTAAGCCATCTCGATTATTCGGCCAGTTTATCGGCATGTCGATGCATAAGCTTCCAATTGCCTTGCTCTTTTCTGAAGATTTCGGTGATTCTGAGATTGAAAATCACTGCTGTATCTCGCCCTTTTACGTTGACTGTCGAACGTTGTATACCCGTCCAGTAAGCTAGCGAATCACATGCATCTTGATGGATCACTTCAAATTTGTTTTCTGCACCCGGAAGGAAATTGGAAGCTCCTTTTTGATTAAAATCATTGACCTCGGATACCCCAGAGATGTATATTCCATTGGGCGGAAAAATTGTTGCCGGCTCATTCGAGACAGAAATGTCTTTAAGAGAGTGAAAATGGCCCTCCACAAAATCTGTTGAGGATTTCAATCGGATAGCCATAAATTTTTCGAATTCCAAGAGTGCGTTATTGTCTGTTTTCATATTTCTTATCTGTGTTTGTTAAAAAATCAACCAGTGTGTGAATGTAATTGCGAAGATTGTCCATGGTTAAATCGTTTCATCGTCGTAGTGACGCATCATGTAATAAAAATAGTCTATCATCTTCAGGTAGTTTTCAATGCTGATGTATTCATTGGTACTATGCATACTCTGCTGTTCGGCGTGATTAATTTTAATGGGCATAAATCGATAGATATGATCACTGAGATGCTGATATTTGATCGCGTCGGTTCCGCCCACCGTCAGGTAGGGCGTAATAATAAGATCGGGGTATAGTCTGCGGATAGCAATTTCCATCATTTTGTAGGCTTTAGCGTCTGTTGGTGAGACTTTGGATGCTTCTCGTGCATTGTCGACCTGTTCGATCTCAACATCAAACCCGCTTGTAGCCTGCTCGACATGATCCCGAACTTCCTGTAGGGTGTTTTCGGGTAGCAGTCTAAAATTGACAACAAATTCAACTTCAGGTGAAAGGACATTGGGGGCATCGCTGCCTTTCATCATTGTCAGTGCCGTAGTTGTTCGCACGAGAGCATTAGTCGAATGGTTTTTCGTTAGTTGAGCCAGAAGTAAAGGTTCAAGAAGCCAGCGGTTAGCGATCGCAAAGCGGGAGGCAAAAGGCATGCTGCCACCAACCTGTTGAAAGAAGTTTTGGATAATGGGGTTGATCTGTGCTTTCATCTGGTGATTTTCTAAGCGCTGCATGATGACTGCCGCTTGACCAATTGCACTCGTTGTTGGGGGCATCGAAGAGTGCCCCCCAAGACCTTTAACCTTTATTTTCAGGGATAAAAATCCCTTCTCCGCGCAACCGATCAATGCTACATCCGAGCTGATCCCCTCGACCGAGCCCTTTTCCAGAATGAGTCCACCCTCGTCATAAACGGCTTCGAATTTAAGGCCCTTTTCTTTGAAGTAGTCTGCTATTTTGGCTGCGCCACGTACGCCCCCAACTTCTTCATCAAAACCAAAAGCGAGGTAGATATCCCGCTTGGGCTGTACCTGTTCTCGAACCAGCTGTTCTGTCGCTTCAAGTAAGGAGAAAAGCATGCCTTTCATGTCTAAGCTTCCACGTCCATAAATGCGGCCGTTGGCTACTGCCCCCGAAAAAGGTGCATAGTCCCACTCTTCGGCGATTTCGCTTACAGGTGGTATCGCCTGGTCGCTAGGCCGAAATAGTGATGAACCGTTGTTTTTTATAGCAGCTGAACCAGGAGGGACAACATCCATATGGGAAAGAAAGAGTAGCGGAAGCAAGCTCTTGTCGCTTCCCTTGAGTCGAAAGACCAGCGCATGACCATTGATTGTATAGGTTTCCAGCGAGCGATAGATCAGTGGAAAGTTGTACCTGATGTAATTATTAAGTTCTTCAAAAGGAGCATGATTAAATAATGTCGAGTCGCCGATAGAGATGGCGGCTATTTTGATACCGCCAGCAATTCGGGCAACAATACTGTCATTGACCGCTGGCGGCATTGGCGCCACTTCCGATTTTTTGACTCGCGTAAACGGATAAGTCAGCGTTCTAATGAAAAGCCCAATGAGAAATAGAATAAGTGAGACAAAAAAGATTAAGAGAATTTTCTTCATAACAGACTTCATATTAATATAAACCACCTACCACATATACCTTGGAAAAAGTCATCCAGCGCATATTCTATTGTTTCTAGTAGAACACGAAAGCCCTTCGTTTGTTTCTTATGTCCAATTAAATGTGCAATAGCTCAAATTCCTGTTGGACCATTTCTCGCCCATTGACAATAATGGAGATTTTATGCTTCCCCGCATAGAATTTCCGGGTGGTAATCAATTTAAAAGATTGCTTTCGCTCGATACGGTTTATCTCAGCTCCCTGATAAATTCGTTCACTAATTTTAAAAACCTTTCGAGATAGCTGGCCATTTGATTTTTGATAATATAACCCATACTCCAGACGTAGTGATTTAGCGGTGCTGCTTCCATTCTCAATTTCAAAGGAAAAAATAAGATGTTCACCTATTTTAACAGCCGGTGTATGAATACTGAGATTGGTAACATCGAAATCGTTACTATCCAGTCCATAAAAGCTTAGAATTGCTGGATGCCCTTGTTTGAGTAAGGTACGGCAGCCATGTTTGATGATAGCATCTGTATTTTTACTGATACCTTTCCATTGCTGGGCAATACGCAAGACAAGATGGGGATGATCCTTAGCGATATCGTTGAGATTGTTGGCTACACTTCTTCTGACGCTCTCGGATGAATCATTATGGAGGTTTTGTAGGATGGACAGGATAGGAGTAGGATCATTTTTCAACGATGGAATTGCCATCGCCCAAGGGAGTCGGGGTCGAGATCCTTCGCTTGCAAGGCGTCGTACCTGAGCATGTGGACTTTTGGACCATCTTTCCATTTCCGCGATCATTCGAGATCCATAGTTGATAATAAATGGACGAACGGCAAATTCGCAGCTGATAAATCTCGTGACGATTTCAAATGACTGTACAGCTGTTTCAAAATCTTCGATACCGTAAGTTTCAATATAGTCTGGAAAAATAACATATTCAAGTCCTCCCGGATGCTTCGTTTTTAGGAGATGTTCCACAACTTGTCTTAGTAAGGCCGCTGCTTCAGGAAAGGAGTTCGGCATAAATTCGTGTAAGACCGCTGTGCTATGTTTTGTGCGCTGTTTCCATTCCATTTCATGAAAACTGCCTGCAAAAACACGTTTGATAAACTGTTCTCTGTTAAAATTGTTATCAACGCGGTGGAACTGATCGGCAATAAACTGATAGAATTCCCGTGTATATATATCTTTAATGAGGGCCATGAGCTGAATAGCTGTTAAATGTCAATTAATGAAGACAAGATACTATATTCGATGTTAGTATCTTGTGCGATGAGCAGACTAGTTAGTGGCGTCTAAACCAAATTTCTTGATGGCCTCAGGGCTCCGTGGCGTGAAAAAGTTAAGTAGGTTACCATCGGGATCACAAAAAAGCAATGAGCGATTGCCCCAAGGCATTGTTGTCGGCTCCTGAATGATTTTTGAATCACTATTTTTGATCCGAATATATTCATGATCTACATTTTCCACTAAAAATTCGATAATAATAGGGGCCGTGTTGCCAAAGATAGTGGGGCTGTCGCTAAACATTTGCATCGTACGCGTACTTCCAATAGCGATGGTAATGGAACTGGTGGAAAGTTCAGCGAAATCTGGTGTAAACCATTGCGCGGTGAGGCCCAGGATTTCTTCATAGAATGTGACGGATTGCTGGATGTCATTTGCAATCAGTCGAATGGATGTTAATTTCATGATGATCTAAATTTATTGATAACAAAATTAAACGGACTATTGACAATAGTCTGTCAATAGTCCGTTTGAAATTGTTCATAAATTTAATGATCATCGCTAGGTCAGTACGTCGTCAATAATTCCAAATTCTTTTGCTTCTGCAGCAACCATCCAGTGATCCCGGTCGCTAACATCATGTACACGTTGATAGCTTTGTCCACTATGTTTGGCAATAATATCGTACAGCTCCTTCTTTATTTTCAACACTTGATTGGCTGTAATTTCAATGTCAGATGCCTGCCCTTGAACACCGCCCAGCGGTTGATGCAACATCACCCGTGCGTGCTGCAGGGCGCTACGCTTGCCGGCGGCGCCGCCACAGAGTAATATCGCGCCAAAAGAGAGTGCCATACCGGTGCAGATTGTTGCAACATCAGGACTGATCAATTGCATCGTATCATAAATACCTAATCCAGCATAAACTTCGCCGCCAGGAGAGTTGATATACAGTTGTATATCTTTTTTGGGATCAACAGATTGAAGAAATAGCAGCTGGGCTTGTACGATATTGGCGATGTTGGATTCTACGGCAGCACCCATAAAGATAATACGGTCAATCATCAATCTGGAAAATACGTCCATTTGTGATACGCGCAATTCGCGTTCTTCGGTGATATATGGAGTCATGGCCAGCGGCATGCGGGATTGCTCGATACCGGAAATGTAATGATCCACCAGATCTTTTTGGACATAGCAGTGCCCTACCGCAAATTTGCGGAACTCATTTTTGTCAATCGTCATGATGTTAAGAATTTAGGATTTGCGAAATAACTTTAGTATTTTTTTTCTGAAAGAGACATGTTCAGGATATGTAAATAATGCTTGCGTTATGGCTTCAATTTCAGTTTTTAATTGTTTGCGCCCAAATTGCTGAATAGCTTCATAAGCTTTTTGTTGCGCAATAACCTTGTCTGCCAATTCTTCGTCCAATACCAATTGCGCTTCAAAAAGCAATGCATCTTCTGGTTCAGCCATTCCAAAGATATATGCTTCTATCTGCTGGGTTTCATTCCATGAAGTCATCATAAACCAGGGATTTTTCTTTAACGGATTCTCTAACTTTCTCCAGGCATTTGAATTTCTGTACAGTGGCGCTCCTTACGCCCGAATAGCCATATTCATCTGCAATTTCTTGCAGGGACATTTGATCATAATAGAAGCTTTTCAAAAGTTCTAAACATTTGCGCCCGGCAATCTCCAAAAAGCGAAACAGCCTTGCGCTAGAAGGAGACTCTTCGGTTGTCAAAGCAATATCCACTTGATCTAGGGGGAGGTTTGGGCTGGATTGACCATACCGTTTAAGCCATAGATTTTTGGCTGTTCCGACCAGATAACCAATAGCGTTGTTTGGTGGTGTTTCTGTTAAATGTATCTTTTCATAATACACTAGTAAAGCGTCCTGAAATACATCTTTGGCTTCATCTAAATTACCGCCCATGCGACTGATGTACTTAGCCACGATAGGAAATGTACTTTTATACAAGTTCATAAAGAGCACCTGCCGGTCTATTGTTCGATTTGAATTGATCAATTGTTGCATAGCAATATCATTTATAGACATGTAACAATTTAGCGAAAAGTATCACCTTTTATTTGAAAATTAATTAAACAAAAATGCTTCCCTAAAAAAGGAAGCATTCATTCGTTTATCTGAGTTGACTCATTCCAGTGTATGTTTCTGCTTCTCAGGGCTATTTTTTTAAATCCAGTTCCATCTGGATATTACAGCGTTGATAAGTACTTGGAAAGCCATTGATTTTTTGAAAACCTAACTTGTGATAGAGATTGATCGCAGGTTTTAAAATGGTGTTGCTCTCGAGAAACAGTTTTGAAGCCCCTAGAGTCTTTGCTTCTTCAATAATTGCTTTTCCCAAAAGATAGCCTATATTTTTGCCCTGCACTGTTGGGGAAACCACCATTTTTGCCAATTCATAGTCAAAATCGGGATGATTCATTTTGATAAGTGAACATACACCTACGGGCTTGTCATTATAAAGCGCAACCATAATTTTGCCGCCTTTTGCCAAAATATACTCCTCAGGGTTGTCAAGTGCTTTATGGTCCGCCTCTTCCAATTCAAAATAGGTGGAAATCCATTCCTCATTCAAGGACTTAAATGCTAAGCGGTAGGCTGGATTGTACGGTACAATGTTGATATCCTTACTTTCACGCATTTTCTTTTGCTCTTGCACCCGTTTCAATAAGGATTTTTGTTCAAGGAGAAATTCCCATTCCGCTAAAGCTTCCCATAGATTGTGCGTAGCTTCCTGGATAATCCCATCAATGGCACGATCGATATCGATACATTGAATTTTCATTCTTTCCCATAGCATTTTTCCTTTATTACTCAATCCAACCATATTTCTCCGTTTATCCATAGAGCGAAGGTTATCTTCAAGTAGGCCCGCTTCTATCATTTCTTTAACGATTTTAGTGACCGATGGCTGGGAGTGGCCAATCTCTGTTGCTATATCAGTAATTGTCTTGGAATCACCTTCAGATAAAATAAAGAATACGGGAAACCATTTGGGTGCAAATTCAATCTGATAAAGCTCGTGTATCCGGGCGGCTTCTTCTGTGATGTTGGAAGCCATGTAGCGCAATCTGCTACCTAAGGCTATTTTTCCTGTTTTTTCAAATAATTCCATCGTATTATAAGTAATTATATAACTAGTTATGTAAATGTAGGAAAATAATTTGAATGTTTTAAAATTGAAGTTTAAAATTAGACTGGAGAAAAATATATCGTTGCTTTTTTCGTTATATTTCAATAAATTCAACACATAAAAAACCAGAACCCCTTAAAATAGACCGAAGGACATGAACGAGTTAGAAACTTATTTCCGAAATAATAATGCGAAGCTAATCAATAAATGGATGCATTATTTCGATATATACGACAGACATTTTAGTCGTTTCAAAGGCAAAGAGATCGTGGTGTTGGAAGTTGGGGTTTTTCAGGGTGGAAGTCTGCAGATGTGGAAGAACTATTTTGGCGATCGTGCTAAAATATATGGTATTGACATCAATCCACACTGTAAGGAACTCGAAGAAGAAAATGTCGAGATCTTTATTGGTTCGCAGTCCGACCGGAAGTTTCTGCGTCAGGTAAAGGAATCTATTCCGCCGATCGATATATTGATTGATGATGGGGGCCATACGATGAAACAACAGATTGTGACATTTGAGGAGCTTTTTGATCATGTGAAAGACAATGGCGTATACCTTTGTGAAGATTTACATACATCTTATCAGGTATTTTATGGTGGTGGCCATAAAAGGAACGGTACTTTTATAGAGTATAGTAAAAATTTTATTGATTACATCAATGCTTACCATTCCGAGCAACGCGGATTGAAGGTCAACGGATTTACGCGTTCGGTAGGGTCTCTACACTACTATGATAGCATCCTGGTGGTGGAGAAACTTCGAAGGGATGAAGCGCCGATCCATATGAAAACAGGGGCGGCGACAGTGAAAGATTTCAACGCGGCTCCCACAGGATTCGATGGATTAAAATGGAAGATTAAAAAACCTGCTTTAACCGTGATCAACAAGTTGCTCCGCTTTTTCCGTATTGGCGGGTTTATGTGGCGCTAACAGACGGGAGCAAACAGACGGGACTAGAAACAAAAAAGGCAGATCATTTGATCTGCCTTTTGGGTAAGTAATCGGGCTCGAACCGACGACCCCTAGAACCACAATCTAGTGCTCTAACCAACTGAGCTATACCTACCGTGATTTTGATGTCACAAAAGTAGTATTATAGCTCATATGTTCCAAATGTTTTTTAAACTTTTTAACTAAACAATTGTCTATCAAAAGGTATAATTTTCAAGTATGCCCATTTAGTGGCCCTGAAGAATAATATTGAGGTAATATTTTCAGGTTAAATGTCTAAAAAAGCAGCTTGGTCTTTAATTTGTATAGTATAGTTTATGGGAAAATTTTTAAAATTTTTAATTATCGTAGCCATTTTGGCAGTTGGCGCCTGGTTTGTGTATCATAAATATAACAGCGGACCGACAGTGGAAAGTAAACATCAGCTGTTGGTGGACCGTATTGAAGCCATGGGAAAACTGGAATTGGTCAAATACCGTTACAGTGATGTTGTAGAGCACAAAAACGTGAATACTTTTTTACCGGATGCAAGTGTATTACTCATCGTGAAAGCAGATGCTGTAGGCTGTGTGAATCTGACGAAACTTAGTCCGGAAGATATCACGGTTTTGGGGGATTCGGTCTCCATCAAATTGCCGGCTCCAGAAATTTGTTACATCAAGATCGACCACGAGGCGTCCAAAGTCTATGATACGAAAATGGCTTTCTTGCGCGAAGCAGAGCTCGTGGATGAAGCTTATAAAGCTGCGGAAAAAGCTGTTGCTGATGATGTAAAGAAATCGGATATCCTGCAGCAGACCAAGGCCAATGCAACCACCGTTTTTAAACCGCTCTTACAGGGATTGGGATTTTCGAAAATCAATCTGACCTTCGAATAGTGCCCAAATAAAAAAGCTAGACAATGTTTACATTGTCTAGCTCTCTACAATAAATCTAATCTCCAGCCATCTCACGACGGGAGGACGTCATAATTATGCTATTATCAAGCCAATAACAATAGCCAAGTCACATTCGTTTTATTTTTTTGTCGTTGTATCCGGCTGTGGTGTCGGCGGGATTTCTCCACGGGATTCGGCAGATGTGGTGTCGCGATATTGTATCGTCGTGGTATCGTTGGGAACGGAATCACGCATCAGTTCCTGTGATTTTTGATCATCAGTTTTAGCGCCGTTACATCCATAGGCTGCTAAGCATAATAGACTGACGGCAATTAATTTTGTTGAGTTTTTCATATTATCTATCGTTTAATCATGGCATGCCACCTGCATGCACTTAGTAGGAGAACAAAGCTCAGGTCAAAAGCGTTTCGGTTTATATATTTGCTATTATGATAGAAAAAGAAAATCAATCTTATATTCTTTATTTTTTAGATAAATTCAATTGTAAAAAACTTTTTACAATTGGGTGCTGTTCCTAGAAGTAAATAAGTTCATTAAACAGATAGCTATGATTCAGATAGTGCTTGTTGACGACCATCATTTGGTAAGAAGTGGTTTTCGGCTGATTTTAGAAACGCAAGATGACATTACTGTTTTGGCTGATGTTGAAAGTGCTGAAGCAGCTTTGGATGTGTTGAATGTCGATCAGCGACCAGATATGATCCTTACGGATATTAATATGGGTGAAATGGGCGGGATAGCCCTCATTGATTTCGTTAAACAGAAATACCCCGATATAAAAATCCTTGCCTTGACGATGGAAAATGACAAACACATTGCCGCAGATGTATTGCGTGCTGGAGCAGATGGCTATTTAGTGAAAGATAGTAGTTGTGATGAGGTACTTTTTGGTATACGGCAGGTTGCCAAAGGAGAAAAATATATCAGTGGTTCCTTAAGTGTTTCCTGCCTTAACGATTATAAAAACTTTGCGGACAGGGCTCCAGACCTAAATCGTGTTTTGTTAAAATATGATATTTCAGAGCGCGAATTGCATGTCTTGGAACTTATCGCACAGGGATACACCAACGGCGAAATTGCAGAGCGTATTTTTTTGAGCAAACGTACAGTGGAAGGGCACCGACAGAAACTGATCGAGAAAACGAATACAAAAAATACAGCTGGTCTTGTCAGCTTCGGTTTTCATCACATGCTCTTACATTGATTAAACAATAAAAACAAAAAATAGAGGAATATGGCAACAAAAAATGAAAACCGCGTCGTCGGAACCGAAATGGAAAAAAAGAAAAAGGTCAAGTTAGGTGTAAATGGAGAGACACTGCGAGATGTAGGCGATAAGGATCAGGGCGATGCCGAGGCCGGAGTAGACCCGCAGGTGGATCAGTTGAACGAGATGCCCAATGATCCTACAGATAGGCCAAAAGAAAGGAAGAAATAAGAAAGACCCGCATTTAAAATTGCGGGTCTTTCTGTTAAGCTTAGTTTCTAGCTGAAAATCTGTATCTATTTTCAGGACTAATCAGCACTTGTCCGTGAATGACATTCTATTTTTTGCCCTGCTTCTCAATGGCTTTAGCAAGTTCATCTTTCGTCATATCGTGACGCCCGGTGATCTCCATTTTCTTTGCCATTTCCAAGAGTTCAGCTTTGGTTTTATCAGAACTTCCGTTTTGCGATCCTTTAGACGCTGAAGCACTTTTTCCTGTTGTTGTTGCTGATTTTTTTTCTTTGTTAGCGTTGCTGCTTTGCGATTGCCCTTTGGCAGTCGTATGGCTTGAACTTTTTGTCGTATTCATAATATACTGTTTTATGTGTTATTTATATGCTGAACATGTTACAAGATCTAAAGGTTGGCCGATTTTATACGTTATTGAAACTGTACTACTACGCTTTGTTCTTTTTTTCTGTCGCAAAAGCTTTAATGATGGCTTTATTAAAAGCGGGCAGATCGTCGGGCGTACGACTTGTAATAAGTTTGTCGTCAATCACCACTTCACTGTCTTCCCATAATGCGCCTGCATTAATCAGGTCCATTTGAATGGCTTCAACGGACGTTATTTTTTTATCACGCACCAGATCCGCGTTAATCAGTAATTGCGGTCCATGGCAAATGGCTGCGATCGGTTTATCCCGTTCCCAGAAAGCATTGATCAATGCAATAGCCGTTTTATTCGTCCTCAATTTATCAGGATTGATGACCCCGCCTGGTAGCAGCAATCCGTCATATCGATTCTCTTCTGCCTCCTGCAGAGCAACATCGACAGGATAGTCATTTGACCATTCATCTCCATTTTTTGCCCGCACTGTTCCTTCAGCCGGTGATATAATGTCTGTTTTGGCGCCTGCATTTTCCAAGGCTTCCTTTGGGCTAGTCAGTTCAATTTCTTCAAATCCATCCGCGACCAATATCGCTATCCGCTTATTCTTTAAATTCTCCATATCACTAATTTTATTTACGTTCTTTCTATACTTCAAGAGAACGGATGTAAATCTGCGAAGGTTTGAAATAATATGATTTAGCGTAGGAAAAGCGTTTTGATTGATAAAAAGGAATAAATCAAACCGTATTTCTTTGGGGGTTGTCTATCCTTAAAATCGATGGTATGTTTAAGATAGCTATTTTTCGGGCCCTTCAGCTGGGCGATCTCCTGTGTTCCATTCCCGCCGTCAGGGCATTGAAGTCGCATTATCCCAATGCCAAGCTCTACTTTATCGGCTTGCCCCATATGCGTACATTGATGGAACGCTTTGATTGCATCGATGAATATGTGGATTTTTCCGGGCATCCGCAGCTTCCCGAAATTGCATATAATCCCGACAATCTTGAACGATTCGTCAAGCAGATGCAAGCGGAAAAATTTGACCTTCTGATTCAGATGCAGGGAGATGGAACTGTGGTGAATGATTTTTTACAGAGTTTTGGGGCAAAGCGACTGGTAGGATTTCAACCAACAGCTTCAATTGACGACCCCGACTGGATGACTTATCCAGGAAAGCTTCACGAGGTGAACAGGCACCTAGCTCTTATGGAATTTCTAGGTTTAAAAATTCCAAATCGTACAATGTATTTCCCCTTATTTCCCGAGGATTGGGAGGCCTATAGGAAAATAAAAGCTGAAATAAACTATCCTTTCGTTATTATCCATGTGGGCAGTCGGGACGCCAAACGACGCTGGCCTATTGAAAACTTCGGATTTCTTGGGACCTTAATGCAGCAAATGGGATATCAGATTATCCTGACTGGGGTAAGTGCTGAAGAATCTTTGGTCAATGAACTGCAGCGCTTACTTGAACGACCTGTGCTTAACCTCTGTTCCAGACTTGATTTGGGTACGCTTGGCTGTCTTTTGAAGGAATCGACTTTACTTGTATGCAACTGCACAGGAATATCCCATATTGCCGCTGCCTTAAAAGCAAAAAGTGTGGTCATAAGTCTAGATGGTGAGCCCGAGCGTTGGGGGCCACTCAACACAGCACTGCATACCACTTTTGATCTGACCAAACCTATCGCCATGGAGCGTATTGTACGCGAGATCAGACGGGTCCTTCCGGCGCTGTCTGTTTTTGGGAGTAATGCTTAAGTAATGAATTCAATTTATCCATGATATTTTCAACACTTAACGGTGTCATTCTAGATGATCCATTCTGCTTATCGACAAAGCTGTTAATCGTATTTTTGGAGCGCAGAGCAGGGTCGACGGGGTAAAGGATAAAGTCAGTATCCTGCGACCATGGGATATGCTGCGGGTTTGTCTGAGCGTAAAGGACCAACGTTGGTTTTTGTAGCGCGCAGGCAATATGAGCAACGCCCGTGTTGACCGTGAGCACAGCATCTGCATGTGCTACGAGGAGTAGGAGATCATCAATTGTCGTCTTTCCAATAAGGTTAATCAGATTTTCCCTTACGAGTTCTGAAAAACATGATCTCAGGTAATCGTTGTATTCCTTGCCAACAAGTATGACCTGAAATGCTGAATCAAGTAGCTGCCGCGTCAATTGTTGTGCGACAGCACGGGGAATTCGTCTTTTTTGCTCCGAAACATCACAATTGACAATAATCTGTTTCCCTCCACGAAAAGGAATTAAATTCGATAATTGACCTCGGGGTACAATTAGGCTGGGTAATCGATTGATCGACCGGCTGATGCCAAGCAGTCTGACCAGTTCGAGATCACGTGCTATTTGGTGCTGTACCTCAAACAGGGGTTCTTTGTCTGGTATCCAATGGGTAAGCAACGTATAGGGATTCTCGCGCATATAAGCCGCTCGCAGGGGGATTTCCGCTAGATATGCCAACATGATCGAAGCCATTGGATTTTGGCTGTATACGTTGAAGATAATACAACTATCAAATTGCCGCTTTTTAATGGTTTTAATCAATGCTTCAGTCGAAGCAACCGTGTCATGCGCGCTCAATTTCATCCAAGGGGCATCGTATTGTATATAGTCATCGACAGTGCCTAGGTAGGGGATAATGGGAACAGCCATTTCTGACGCAAGTAATGTGATTTTACAATTTCCATTCGCTGATTTAATTTCCTGAAGCGCTGCATTACTCATGATCAGATCGCCCATATTGTCTAAGCGAATGATCAACATGTTTTTACAATCTTTCCAAGTCCCCATTTTAGCTGATTTTCTTTAACAGTTGATTGTCCTTTTCCTGCACCCGCTGAATGATTTTAGTAGTCGACTGCTGATGGACATGCGGAATAAACACGAGTTGTGTCCCTAGTATTTGCAGTAGCCCTTGTTCGGCCAGTTCTTTATTTTGGTATGCTTCACCTTTTACAAAGATATGCGGTTTAACCTTCTCGATGATCGGGATAGGGTTGTCCGATAATTCATCACCAAACGGTACAATATAATCTACAGCTCCAAGCGCCCGCAATACTTCAATTCGATCGTCAAGCGAATTGACAGGTCTTGTTGCTCCTTTTAAACGTCTGATGCTCTCGTCTGTATTGATGCCGACAATCAAAATATCACCCTGTGCCTTAGCTGCACCGAGGTAATGGGCATGGCCGGCATGGAAAATATCGAAACAACCGTTGGTGAATACGAGTTTATTTTCTTTCCGAAGTCCATCGCATAGTGCTTCAAGATGATTCAGGTCGGTAATTAATTTATCATCTTTGTTCGTAAGGCGCTGGGCTAATTCCGTGCAGCTACAATGTGCTGTACCATTTTTTTGTATACCGATCTGTGCTGCCTTTATACTCAGTGCTATCGCAATATCCGCATCAAGTTTATTATAGTAAGCCAAGCAAAGCACGGTCAGAAAGGTGTCGCCAGCGCCGGAGAAATTACCTTCTTTTAAAGCAGGAACCCGGTAGTGCTTTGCTGAACCACCTTTTTTAGACAGGATGACACCATCCTTATCGAGGGTAAGTGCCACCCAGTTCGCCTGCGACAAGGCAGCTAGGCTTTCTGGCCATTTCAATGCTTGTGTTAGGCGGTCATCCTCTTCTTCCTGGCTCAGGATTTTTCTTGCTTCGTCATAATTGGGCTTAATTAAGTCGGGATTTAGGCATGCATACTTGTCGTAATCTTTGCTGTCTATGGCAATAATTTTGGGCTCAACCTGCTGTTCTTCGGCGAGCAGCACAATGAGCTCATCCGTGATGTTACCTTTTCCATAATCTGCAATAAAAACAATGTCGGCATGTTGAAGGGCTTTTTTTACCGCTGTCAGATATTGGTTGGCCAGCGCTGCACTAAAATGATACTTCTGACCAATATCATAACGAAGCAGACAGTGTCCATCTCTACGTAATCGTGTTTTTGTTAGTGTCTGACAATTTTTATTATAGAGCAGGCCACCCGTGTCAATTCCCTGTCGCTGCACACTGCGTGCTATTGTCTGTCCACTGCTATCGTCGCCCAACAGACTAACGACCGACACGACGGCCCCCATATTGCTGAGGTTCGTGATCACATTCCCGGCTCCGCCAAGGCAATGTTCTACGGATTGGACATCGAGCACGGGTACGGCGACATCGGGAGCAAGCCGCTTGCATTCCCCATCTAGATAAATATCCAGCATACAGTCTCCCAAAACAAGGACCCTTGGATTGTCAAAACCATTTTCGACAAGTTTATTTAATGCTATATCTTTCATAATCTAATTTTTCTGAGTTGATAAGTTGCGCCAATCCGTAAAAATCATCTACGATGAAATCTGGTGTATATTTAGGATCAGAAATTCGCTCCTGTTTCCTTTCTTCCTGGCTTCGGTCTACCAATATGGTCCTGCAGCCTGCCGCACGGCCGGCGCCGACATCACTTAAAATATCGCCGATCATCCAAGATTTTTTTAAATCTATGTGCAGCTCTTTGGCTGCCCGGTAGAGCATGCCGGGTAAAGGCTTACGGCAGGAGCATTGCGGTTCGTCCATGACATCGCCGTGTGGACAATAATAGATACCGTCTAATTGGATGTGCTCATAGCGGAGTAGTTCGTGCAATGCTGAAAAAGCGACATCCAAATCTTCAGCTGTAAAATAACGTCGGGCTATACCCGACTGATTGCTGATAACAATGAGCTTATAGCCCCTTTTTTGTAACCCTCTTAAAGGCTCAAAAATGTCGGAATAACAAACGATGCGTGCGGGATCAACGTTGTAGGGAACATCCTTAATCAGCGTTCCATCCTTATCCAGAAATACAGCGCTCTCCATCATGATGCGATCAATTTATTATGTATAACGAAGTGTTCATTTTTCCTGCTCAGATTTGCCATCCGCTGTTCCACCAGTGCGCAGAGCTGGTGAATAATATGTAGCTGTACTTCCTGAATACGGGCCGTGTGATCGGAAGGAACTATGAGATTATGATCTCCGAATTGCGTGGCCTCGCCACCATCTTTTCCCAACAAATTTGCACAAATGACCCCAGCTTTACTGGCTTCTTTCAATGCGTTTAGGATATTGGGCGAGTTGCCACTTGTACTTAAACAGATCAGCATATCTCCTGGTTGCCCAAGTGCCTGTACCTGTCTTGCAAATACGCTTTCGTAGCCAAAGTCGTTTGCCCATGCGGTGAGAACCGCCACATCAGCGTTAAGCGAGATCACCGGATAGCCGGGACGCTGTGGTATTTCAAATCGACCCACGAGCTCGGCAGCGAAATGCTGGCTCTCCGCGGCACTACCACCATTGCCGCAGATCATGATTTTTTTACCTTCACGCAAGACGGAAACCATTTTAGATGACAGTCTGGCTATGCCAAGCGCCAAAGATTCTGCCGCTTTTTCGAAAGTCTTTGAGGAACCCAAAAAGCTCTGCCTGATCTGCGTAATTGTTTCTTTTTCGGCATCCTGAGGCAAACATTGTGCATAAAGCTGCGCAATACTTTCGCTGACCACTTTCCACGTAAAGGATTTAACATGGCGTAGAGAATTAACAGAAAATTTCAATCGTTTACGGTCGTTATTTATCAGGTCAACAATCGCAGCAGACAATTGTTGTGGCTGTTGTGGCGCTACCAAAAGGCCGGTTTCTTCATGCCTTACCGTAAACGATATACCGCCCACATCGGCACCAATTACGGGCGTACCACAGGCCATGGATTCCAACGGAGTAATCCCGAATGGTTCGTACCACGGCGTGGTGATAAAAAGCTCACTTGCAGCATAATAGTACCTAAGCAGATCACGGCTCTGTTGTCCCGTGAAAATGACCCTATCTTCCACTTTTAACTCGATACACAGATGATGCAGACGATCAAATTCTGCGCGGTCTTCCGCTGTCGTCAGATTTCCACCAACGACCAATAGCCGCAATTCGGGCAGCGCATGGTGCGCATGGGAAAAGGCTTCGATCACATTGTCTATTCCCTTTCGTTTCACCATGCGACCAAGTTGCAAAATGTAGGTGTACGCGGAATCAAGTCCAAGCTTTTCCTTTGCTTCGGTGCGATCTGTTGGATGAAAATCAGCCGGATTAAAACCACAGGGAATAATTTCTATTTTATCCTGTGGCGCCTGATAATGTTGAATCAAGTCCTTCAGATCGTTTGGGCATTCGGCAATGACGCGTTCGGCTGCCCAAATGATATCTTTCTCAATTTTTTCACGAATTTTCGGAAATTTGTCTGAGCCCCCCTGGTGTAAGCGGCGCACCGCACCTAGGGCATGAAAAGTAATAACAAAGGGGATATGCAGTTGTTTCTTGATTTCCATGGCCACCATACCTGACAGCCAAAAATGCGCATGTACCAACTGGTAGCTCAGCTGGTTAGCGGTCATAAATTCGATTGTATGGGCGGTAAATTCATCGATATGTCCATAAAGCTCTTCCTTTGGGAGTATATCTTTGGGGCCTGCGACAATATGAATGACCCTTATATTTGGTTTCCAGAGGACGACCCCTTCTCGGCTTGGATGCTCACATCGCGTATAGATGTCTATTTGATTGCCCATCAAAGCGAGCTGCATGGCAACCTCGGCAACATAAACGTTTTGGCCGCCGCTGTCTTTACCTCCGAGGGTCGCTAAGGGTGAGGCATGATCACTAATAAAAGCTATTCTTTTTTTCATGATAGTATATATTGATGAATTTTTTCATTAATTAAATTCTCCCATTGTTGTCCAAATCGAACTATGTCGAAAAGCTCTTTTGCTTTCTGCTGTGCGTTTACACTGAGCTGCTGTGCATGTTGGGGATTATTCAGCAGCATTTTCATTTTAGCGATGAGCTCTTCGATCTCTAAGCCGATATAGCCTGTTTTTTCATTTTCAATAATGGTAGAAAGCTCTGTGGTAGCCAATCCAACGATGGGAAGACCCACCATCATAGCTTCGCAGATTGCTAAGCCCAAACTTGTGTACCGTATTGGATTGAAAAAGAAACGATAGTCTTTAATAAATTCGGGTAGGCGCGGATGGAGCACTTCACGAAGCCCATAGGGTTCGTTACCCATTCCGATGAGATCTAATGGTACATGCTTTTGTACATACTTGAAAATATCGCTACCTAGCATGCGTCCACGGGAGGGAAGGTTGTTGATAACGACAATCCCTTTTTCCAATCGACCATTGTAAGCGACATCGTGTGTATCTACACCATGTGTGATGACACGTACATCCGGAATATTTGCCTTCCACATTAACTGGTTGAAGTGTGTCACATGCACCAGTGTAACGGCTGGATTGGTGACTGGATGAACTTCATCACAGGGATGCTGCCATGGCGGGTCGTGTTCAATATAGATACGAGGTAACTGTTGCTGCACTTCAGACAGGATCAGATATTGATCTTCCAAGTAATTTTCATCGCATTGAAAAAGGATAAGATCTAGGTCGAGATTACGCACTTCGCCGGCAGGAACTTCAATCACATTGTCGCCAAAAGGGAAGGTTGTTCCCCGTCCGCCATAGCGAGGTCCTCTTTCGGGCGTATATGGAATATATAAGATATAGTCACCTTGGGATAAATAATACAAGTACGATCCATGGATATGCCATGTTAATACGCGTGGTTTGTGTGTCATAAACAATTTTTAATTTCAACAATGGAAAAACGCCGTTTTTAGCGATTCAATTTCGCAGAAGGAAACGCGTTTTTAACCTTTGCTTAATGAACGGCTGTGGTAACGACTTGGTTGGATGGACTAATACCCAATTGTATGTTGGAAGTACTTCGCCGAACGTATTAAGCTCATTAATTCATTTTAAGGGAACTAACATCCTGGAGCAGCTGTTACATGAGAAAAGGCTATGGATCTCAGACCGGTACATCATCTCGAAACACAAGATATTGACAAAAGCCTCCGAATGGTCATCATAGACGGTGTATGTTCAGAGGTTGTTGTCTGTTTGAGCAGCGGTGTTATTTTGGTCGGAGCAGGTTTGTTGATGGGAGCAAGTAACTTTCAGCTGGGACTGTTGGCGGCCTTTCCAACCTTATGTAATCTTGCCCAGCTGTTGACCATTCTCGTCATGCAGATTTACCCGAATCGGAAAGTAATAACCGTATTCGCTGTATTTCTTGCAAAAATGCCTTTGGTCCTGGTTGGGCTTTTAATGTGGCGGGAAGTCGATTTCTCTTTTACGACCTTGCTCAGTTTTATGTTCATCCATTACCTTCTCAGCGCGATAGGTGGCGCAGGCTGGAATTCCTGGATTAAAGACCTCGTTCCTGAGGAACGTTTGGGTACTTATTTTTCCAAGCGCACGGGCATCATGCAATTGACGAATATTACAGTTAGCATCATTGTCGCAGCGTTAGTTGACTATTATACCAATCATGCCGTTATGCAACTACCAAAGCTCTACGGCATATACTTTTTAATCGCAGGGGCTATAGGAGCAGTTGGTGCCTTTTTTTTGGTACAGGCCAAAGAGCCCAAACAACAGATGTCTGGGGGACATTTGGGAAGTTTGTTGCTACAGCCGCTTAAAAATAAAAATTTTAAAAATTTATTGATCTTCAATGCGGCTTGGTTGTTGGCGATTAATTTAGCGATACCCTTTTTTACGGTCTTTATGTTAAAAACACTGGGGCTTTCGATGAAAATAGTCATCCTGCTCACTGTTGTCAGTCAGATAGCCAGTGTCCTGGGCCTACGCTTATGGGGAAACCTTTCGGATCGTTATAGTAACAAAAGTATTATCTACCTCACAGCACCCATTTACATTTGTTGCATTTTATTATGGATATTTGTCGGAATCTATTCGCCTGCAGTGCCCAATTTACTTTTACTCCTATTTCTGCATATCATGACGGGAATCTCCACTGGAGGCATTAATCTCGCCCTCACAAACATTGGCCTGAAACTCGCTCCCAAGACAGATGCAATTGTCTATATCACTGTAAAAAATATGGTCGCTTCGTTTTTTACAGCCTTGGGACCTATTTTAGGAGGATTGTTAGTTGATTATTTTGCAACTCGCGAGCTTCAGATTAGCATCTCCTGGAAAAGTCCCAACCTCCAGACTATCGCCAAACTGATCTATCTGCATGAATGGAATTTTCTATTCCTTATTGCCGCACTTCTGGCATTTATATCGCTCCGTTGGCTGGGAAAGGTAGAGGAAAATGGCGAAGTAAGTCCACAGCTTGTCAAACGTATTATGAAAAAACGTTTTCGTGCCGGATTGAAAGAAAGCCTACTTGTGGGGAATATTATCACGCTTCATACCCAACTCAAGCAGATTGTTAAACGAAAAACCAATGCATCAGATAACGCAATTTCGGACGAGTAAAAAATAATGCTAAATATCAATGAATGCAAAGCCGGCTTCACTTCCATGCTGGGCCATTAAAACGGGCACTGCCACATTGTAAATCGGTATTCCAGAAGGGGACAGGGCCTTGAATTTTCCGGCATGCGCATGCCCGTGGAAGGCAGCACTTACTTTACGCCGTTGCAAAGGTTCCATTAAATGCGTTGACCCTAAAAAAGGATAAATTTGCTCGGGCTCACCTAAAACGGTTTCAGCAATGGGCGCGTAATGCATTAAGGCAACTTTTTTTATGTCTGCATGTTCTTGTTCGAGGCGCGCCAAAGCTCGATCTAAAAGCAACGATTCGTTTACAGCTTCCTGCACAAAACTTTTCATGGCATCTTCACCAAACATTGATAACATATAACGGTCAAAACCACCGCCAAAGCCCTTTACGCCAGCAAAACCAATATTTTCGATCACGATAGCTTCACCATCCAAGACCGTAATTTTACTGTCTGTCAAAATTTGGCGGATCTGCTTTTGTCGTCCTTTCTCATAGTCGTGATTTCCCAGTACGGCGATGACTGGAACCTTAATGGATTGGAGTTCAGCAACAAGTAATTCTGCTTCTTCTTCATCCCCCGTATCCGTTAGATCACCGCAAAGTAAAAGGACTTTAGCCTTTTCCGAAATCTCCTCAAATTTGGTTTTCCATTTTCCGTGCTGGTTTGCATTCATATGTATATCGCCCAATGCGGCTATGGTTGTCTTCTTGTTCATATTAAACAGTTTTTATTGTGTATGACTTATAATCCCATTCTTTAATATCAATTTCATATTGCGTTTGATCTATCAAGGGTCCCAGACAAACTTTCTCCAAACAAGGAGGCAATTCATATTGATCCGCTGCGCGTTTAATGAGCTCATCAAATAAGTCTTTTGGGAGAATATCGCGATAGTCATGCGGATAAGTAAACTGAAAGATGAGCATTTGAGCCAACAAGAGGTGCCAATGTTGATCCATTCGCGTTAGTAAATGGTTCCAGTCCAAACTTTTTCCATATTTTAGCCAAATATGGTTAATATCGGCGCTGTCATGCCGCTCTCTGTTTTGTACATATAGCTTACACCATACTAGCTCTTCTGCTGGTACATAACGTACATCAGCATCAAAAAGAGTACCTTCAGGTGCTCTGTCAAACCAATCCTGCTCAACAGTGCAATTGTGATTAACACTATCGAAAATAATATCAATGAAATAGGGGTCTTTGTAAATCTTGGCGAGCCATCGCACATCTGTCAATTCGGTCTCATAACCATTAGCGGCAAGGTGTTTAAGAATTTTTGGGTATTCGCTGCTTTTGCAAAAGATATCCATATCCTTAATAGGCCGTATGATCCCCGTGTAGTGAAACATGGCTAAACCACCGCCCACCATAAATTGAGCTCCGCTATCCTGGAGCAGCCGCAATGTATCCTGAAAGAAGGCGAGACAATCTTCAGGTGGATTATCTAAATGAATCATATCGTTTGCTTTTCTTAAAGACAGTCAATTAAATGCAGTAGTTTGTTGACTGTCGATGAAAACGTATTATCCGCCTGTTGAATAGGTAAAAGTACTCAATTTGAAAAATGAGGGAACAGGGAAGGCTCCTACCGATGTTCTGAGATAAAGTAGGCTATTTTGAAATAAATAAAGAGCACATTGCTTCATGATGAAGATGGGCGTATAACAACGATCTAAACGGTATAAAAATATGGACAGTTTTTTTGGCTCTGGTGAAGACCTAACGATGATACAAATGGGGGCGCGTGCGTTTATGATGTTTATCATCGCACTTTTTTTGGTTCGATTGGGCGGAATTCGAATTCTCGGCCGAAAGTCTGGAGTAGATTTCGTCATCATTATTATGCTAGGTGCGGTATTAGCGCGGGGAATAGTTGGCGCTTCGCCATTCCTGTCAACCGTGTTTGCCGGCTTCGTGATGATTATTGTCAATAAAATCCTAGCCCAGGTATCGGCCAGGCTTCCCTATTTGGGTAATATGGTAAAAGGTAAGCCCGCTGTTTTATACAAGAACGGTAAAATCCAATGGGATCAAATGGACCGGTTGGGGGTAAGCCGTACTGATCTACTGACGAGCTTGCGGTTAGAGACAAATAGTAAGCACCTCGATGAAGTGGATATGGCTTTGATGGAGCCGAATGGGCGAATAAGTTTTATACTCAAGGAAAAGGCATAAATACTTAATCGTTAAGTTGTTATTGAAGTTATATGTACTTAATAATAAAATAAATCTTGCTATGGAAAACAAGAAAAATTATTCTTTTTTTTATCGTAATGGCCTAAGCCTGGTGTTTGCAGCGCTTTTTGTCTTTTCCCTAGGCATGCAATGTTTTACGGGTTGGAAAGTACATAATGAAGAGTTGCTGGAGGCCAATCGTGCACCACTGGACATCATTGATTATTTGAGCACAGGACATTTTACATCCGCAACTTTTGAAAATTTCGAGAGTGAATTTCTTCAGATGGCGATGTATGTGATTCTGACGGTGGGATTACGCCAATGGGGCTCTGCTGAATCAAAAAAAATAGGGGAAAAAGAAGAGGTAGACCGTGAACCGCAGCCCGGCCCGAATACGCCTTATCCTGTTAGAAAAGGTGGCTGGCTGTTGAAATTATATAGTTCATCGCTATTCATTTGCTTTGCGCTACTTTTTTTGGGGAGTTGGGTTATGCACTTTTATGGAAGCTGGAGACAGCACAACACCGAACAGCGGCTTGAAGGTTTACCGGTAGATGACGCATGGACGTACCTCATTATGCCTAAATTTTGGTTTGAAACTTTCCAGAACTGGCAAAGTGAATTTTTGTCTGTTTTGGCCATTGTTGTATTCACCATTTTCCTACGTCAAAAAGGATCACCTGAATCAAAGCCCGTTGATGCTCCACATAGCGAAACGGGGAAGGGGTAACGAATAATAATAAAAGGTAAAAACTATGATTAAATATTTGTATTTGGCCATCGCATTCGCAGCTGTGGCAGCAACATCTTGCGATAATAGAACCAAAAGTAGCGAAGAGGAGCAGAAAGTAGATACAACGGTCAACCAAAATGGTCTACCATTAGACAATATTCACCGTAGCCGTGGAAAAGATACGACTAAAAATAAGGCTGGGACAGCACATGAAGCTGTACCATTAGACAATTTGGATCGAACTAAAGCTGAGGATTGAACAGGCAGCGTTGAGTAACATGAACACCTGTTTGTAGACGTTTGACCTGTTGCGTACTTCTACGATAGGGAGATATTTTTACTTAAATGCGAACTAAAGAGAACCATTGTTTTTTTTGCACTGTTCACTTTTCGAATAATTTCATACTTAAACTCAAAACATATGAAAAAGATTAGTTTATTGATATTGGCAATCCTTGGACTATGGGGATGCGGCAATAGCAGCAATAAAGGCAATCAGGCAAACGGCAGCTATGATTCCTCCAATACACCCGATGATGGGCAGGTTGGTGTTGGTATAAATGACTCGCTTGGCCGGGACAGCACCGATTCTTTGCAGCGGCAGCCTTCTCCGGCTAAACCCGATTAAACATAAAGACAAATTAAAACGTAAAAGATTATGGGCTCAATAATTTGCGCCATGCTAAGGCTAAGCTTGGTCATCCAGCTTAGCCTATTTTTTTATACGATGCACGCTCAAGAGGTCGATTCCGTTGAGCGATCGAAGGATTCGGTCAGTATTCTTGATTCGTTGCCGAGTAATCCACTGGCCTCGGCGAGAAACTTTTTGGAACAATGGCGTGAGCAGGTTGATCGTTATTATACTGGATTGGACAGTGTAAAGCGAGGAGTCGCCTGGCAGCGGCCGGATGATGGTCGGCTCGTGCCCAGTCAAGTACAGCAGTATATCAGCCTGGTTAAACCCGCTGTGCATGATCTACAGGGAAAAGTTACGGTGTTGCGCAAGCAAACGGTGCCCCAGGACTCCACGGCCAACTCATGGCGGGCGGTGCAAGATAGTGCCGCAACACTAGAACGTGATATTGAATCGCTCCTGTTGGACATGCAAGACCTTGGCGACAAGGCCGAGCAGCAGCAGAATGTGACTCAGGCAGCGCAAGAAGGAACCTTTTGGTATCACTGGAAAAGTATAATACAAAAGAACCTGGAGCAGGATGGACTATCGCAGCGTTACTACGATAGTGCCTGGGATGGTCGTTTCCTCCTTATCCTACTGAGCCTTATTTATTTTTATTGGCTTTATCAGATGCGCAGACGTGCCATAGGGGCCGAAGAGACATTGCCCTTACATCGCAATCAACCGTGGTGGATTCCTGTCCTCAAGTTTGCGGTCTTTTTCCTTATTCTCCTGCCACTGACTTCCCTTAGAATCCCCGTGATCGTGCTCGAATTGAGCTATCTGCTTATTTTCGGCTTTCTATATCTTTTGATTCGCCCGGAGTTATCCAATCAGCATCTGAAGATGATGCAGTATGTATTTTTTTATTATCTATTGGTACTTGCCAGCAATCTAGTGCTGGATACAGGTTGGATGTCGCGAATTATTGTCATGTTGATCAATTTATCGGGTATTTGCCTGCTTTGGCACCTCGGGCGGAAGGTCGACGGAAAAATACCTTTTGATTATCTGCGCCCCTTTTCACGATGGTTACTGCTAATTATCAGTATGGCAGCCATTATATTTAATCTGTTTGGTTTTCTAAATCTGGCCCGTACATCCAGTATCGCTGGAGCTGTAGGGCTATTGCAAGCATTCTCCCTGCATGCATTCCGCGACATGCTGTCTCATGATTTACTCAACTCTTATGAAAATTCGAAAGAAGACCGTTTTATAAATCGCTTTGATAAGCAGAAGATACTTGCCGCACTCCGTCGTATTATTGGCCTATTTGCGGGTATATTGGTCATTATTATCTGGGCCAACACCTTGCATATCACAAGTGAAATTCGTCGACTTGGGGATCGCTTGTTAAATAATACCCACACCATTGGTGGTGTTAATTATACGTATGGCGATGTGCTTTTAGCATTTGCAGTCATATGGACAGCAAATTGGATACAAAAAAATTTAAAAGACCTTCTTGATCAGCCCGACGCGAAAAAAAATCAGCGTCGAACAGCCTTATTACCACTCGTGCGTGTTGTCATTTTTATTGTTGGCTTCCTCATAGGAATACGTATTCTGGGGTTGGGAGTTGACAAGCTGACCGTCATTGTCGGTGCATTAAGTGTGGGGATAGGTTTAGGCCTGCAGAATATTATCAACAATTTTGTTTCAGGTGTGATTTTGGTATTTGAACGTCCGTTTAAAGTGGGAGATTATGTGGAACTTGCTGATAAAAAAGGGCAGGTCATGCAGGTGGGTATCCGATCGAGCACCTTATTAACAGACCAAGGGGCCCAAGTTATTATACCAAATGGAGATCTCCTTTCCGGTCGCCTGGTCAACTGGACGTTCGAAGAATCGGATATCCGTCTGAATCTTCAGTTGACCATCGTTACGGCACGCAGCATCGAAGAGTGGAAAAAGTGGTTGGAAGATACCATTACTAGCTTTAAGGAGATCGACAGAAGCCTGCCCATGAAGATTTTAACAAAGGATATTACAGCCGATGCCTATGTTGTATCAATTCAGGTAGGTATACAGAACGTGCGACAGATTGAATGGTTTAGGAGTAAGTTTCTTGAGCAAGTTAAAGCCGAAGCCGCACTTCATGATTCAAAAGTTACCTCGGCTTAAACAAAATTAGTTACTTCCCGAACGATAATAGATCCAACCTTGCAACTGTTCTAATTGATTTGGTATTTTCAGATCTACGAGGGTATTCATTCCGAGTTCTTGGGATAATTTTCCGAATGCATCTAGTTCATGGACTGGGTAGAATATCGCGTGTTCATTGGGCATGTCTACATTTCCCTGTAAAAAACGGTAGCCCTCGGCATGTAGATTATCGATAAAGGTGTCGGTAACAGCCGCTAGGTAATGCATCATTTTATTAATCCAGGTAAGTTCATCTTTAACCCGCATCGGATAGTGTTCATGCACAAAATCGAGGATCAGTTGTTCGCCCTCCATATCCCAGCCGTCGCGAATCATCGCTAGCCCCATGGAGCGCACTTCTTCCTGATAAAAATCCCGTCCATAGCTCATTTTTATTTCGCCTGCAATAGGGCTTTCTTCAATTTTGGCACGTAGCGCCATTTGTCTATTAAGGAGTTCGTGTATGTAGTCGAATGTCTGTTCCATGTGATGTAAGAAATAGCGAAGGACAGAGCCGTAATGGCTTTGTCCTCCGGAGTGAATTATTGGAAAAAATATGTTGTTATTTTAATGTCGGTTTTGGTACCTTATTCTTGATTGCTGGGGATGGCGCATTTGGTGTAATGGGCATGTCACTTATCGAAGGATCTGAAGGTTGCCAATTTTTAAGCTGATCAAGGTGCTTTTCGAACGCCGGAATTTTATCGGTGGCAAATTTCTTCAGGTCAGCATCTGTAATTGCTGTGCCTGCGCTTGCATCTTTGAAAAGTGAAATTGCATCTTGATGGCTCTTAACCATCAGATCAGTGTAAACGCGGTCAAAATTGGCTGTGTCGGCCTTATTGAGTTGGTCGATCATGGCTTTATAATTTTGATCGTCACTCGTACGCAGCTGCCAATTTTTATTTTTTACAATGGTCGATAGTTCATTTCCTGCAGCGGTATGGTCATCAGTGATCATCTGTGCATATTGTTTGATCGTTGGGTTTTGCGATTTAGCAAGAGCAATGCTTGCCGCCTGCAGTTCGAAATTGTTGCTGGCCGTGGCTTTGCTGGCAAAGTCCAGATCTCCAGACTGTGGCTGAGCGGGATTACTGTCTTGCGCCTGAACGAAAACTATACAGGCGAGGGTGGCTAGTAATATTCCCAGGGTTTTTAAAATGATTTTCATGATACTATTATTTAAATGTTAACGATTTTTTCTGTTTCGCGTATTATTTCCCTTTCTTCTATAATTGATGACGATATAGGATGCTAAGAAAATAAAGACGATGCCAATAATGATGGATGTAAACATATGTTCTTCTTTCGTTGTGTTTTCAAGTGAACAGCGGCGAGGAAGTTAGCGTTTGAAAAGAGCCTATTTTGCGTATTTAAAGCAAAAATTGTGGTGCTTACGCACACATATCGTACTAATTCCCTCGTGGAAGAATAGCGCGATTTCAATTATTTATATGCTCTAGCAGAGACATCTCTCACGCCTTTCCAGAAAAAAGAATGCGGCGGCGGTCAAAATCTTTCCGTTGATGTTATGTATGCATTTGCCAAGAGCTATTTTTTTTAAAACATTTTTGGCTTGAAAGCTGTTTCGTTCAAAAATCAATCACTAAACGAAAAAGAAAGAAAACAGATAGCTATGACACAGTTGCTTTTGGTAGATGACCATACGTTAGTACGATCCGGTTTCCAATTAATATTAGAGGCGCAAGAAGATATAACTGTAATTGCGGGGATGGAGAATGGTCAAAAAGCCCTGGAATTTCTCAAGGGAGCCAAACCGGACATCATCCTGACTGATATCCATATGGAGGTAATGGATGGCATTCAGTTTATACAAGAAGTAAAAAAACATTATCCAGCCATAAAAATCATTGTTTTATCTATGGAAGACAATATCCAGATTGTTCAGGAGGTTTTAAATCTTGGCGCTGATGGCTATTTATCGAAAGATTCCAATGTAGAAGAGATTTTATTCGGAATTCAGCAGGTAAAACGTGGGCAACAATATATCAGTGCAGCATTAAGTATTGATTTGATCCGAAACTTATCAAAGTATGCGCAGTTGGATATTGATCGTACAGCAATAATGGCACGATACGACATCTCTGAACGCGAACTGTCTGTATTGGAATTGATTGCGGAAGGACATACAAATGCGGAAATAGCTGATCAAATTTTTTTGAGCAAAAGGACCGTAGAGGGCCATCGGCAGCAATTAATTGAGAAAACGGGTTCGAAGAATACGGCGGGACTTGTCCGTTTTGGTTTTCAGAAAAAGTTATTAAGATAGGATAGGGCGCAATGAACCCCGACACTGGAAAAAGAGCGGGGTTCTTCTGTTTTTTTGTCCACGTTATAGGGGTGTTGCATCTAAATCAGAAGGTGTTGTCACCGGTTGCGTAGGCAGCCCTTCCGCATCATTAGCACCCTCGTTTTCATCTCTTTCATCTTCTTCTGGAAATTCATCTTCACCTGCTGAACCAATTTCCTCATCGAAACCGAAATCATCCTGGCGGGGTATTTCAGGTTCTTCTGCATCAACTGCGAAGTCTAATTCTTCATCCGTTTCCAAATCTTCCTGATCAATTTCGGGTTCCTGATCCGGTGTATTTTCCGGTAGTTCTTCTTCATGCTCTTCCGGAATATCGTTCGGTAGATTTTGGGGGCCTGATTGTGCTACAATCGCTAAAGCGAGGATGGCCATACCTGGACGGACATCCTGAACTGTACATTTTTTATTCATACTGCGTTTAATTTATAATCGTTTGTTGATGAACCACTGTTGTTGCCAGATCGTTAACTGTGTTAGTACGCATTGTCATATGATTTGTACGTTAATTATAGCGTTATTGTTCGCTATCATTTAAATTTTTGAAAAACGTGTTTTTACTTATAAAATGTGGTATATGCGTGATTTGCAGGATTTACACAGTTCTGGCGAACGAAAAAAGTTTGGGAGCTGTTTATTTGACGAACCGCTCGTTTGAGCATAAAAACTTAGTATTATGGCAACAACAACAGCAACAGCAGAAAAAAGTAAAACAAGCACAAAATCAGGTAACACTTCAAACGCTAATTCAGAAGGAAAAAAAGTACCTGCCGAAGCGGGGGCAGCGAAGGATCTAGCCGAATTATTTGAGGATGGATTAAAGGATATTTATTGGGCAGAAAAAGCGCTGACGAAAGCACTTCCTAAGATGGAGAAAAATGCAAGTTCAGAACAATTAAAATCTGCTATTATTAAACATCTGACAGAAACGGAAACACATGTGGATCGCCTAGAGCAATGTTTTGAGCTTATCGGAGTGAAAGCAAAAGCCGAAAAATGCGAAGCTATGGCGGGGCTGCTTGAAGAGGCGGAAAGCCTTATGAAAGAAACAGAAGCTGGATCTGTCCGCGATGCAGCAATTATTGCTGCCGCCCAAAAGGTGGAGCATTACGAAATTGCCACTTATGGCACATTGGCGGCTTTTGCGAAAGTGTTAACACATAAGGATGCCTTAAAATTACTACTTGAAACACTGGGTGAAGAAAAGAAATGTGATGAAGATCTTAGCGCGCTGGCCGATACAAATCTCAATTCAAAAGCTGAATAAGTGTACAATAGACCTAGCGTGAACACTATTAAAAAATCAAAAATTTAAGTTATGGCATTAAATACAGGAAACGAAGGTGAAATCACCAAAAAGATAGAAGATCAAACTTCTAAACTACCATCCACCGTATTTTTAGGCGCAGCATTGCTGGCGATGGGTGTATCTGCCGCATTAAAATGCATGTCGAACGATAAAAACGCCCTATTTGTAGGCCAATGGGCTGCACCGTTCCTTCTATTGGGCATCTATAACAAGATTGTGAAAACTGAAGGACATGATTAACGTGCATTTTTTGTAAAAACACATCTGTAGAATAAATATAAAAGGCTCAATTTCATTGGGCCTTTTCCAAAAACGAAAAAAGCTATGAAGTATTCAGATAATATGGGAAGAAGAGCTGCTATCGGTAAAATAGGTTCTGGAATCTTGGCATTGAGTATCATTGGAAGTCCCGATCGCTCAGCGGGCCAAACCCAAGACAGACCGGTCAATCCGGTTAAAGAATACCCAAAACCGCCGTTCAAGAGCCAGTCTCAACCTTGGCCTGGACTCTGCAGTGAAATGGAGCCCCGGCCGGATCATGGCGAGGATAGTTATAAAGGATCAGGAAGGCTCCAAGGGCGCAAAGCATTGATCACCGGGGGCGATTCGGGAATGGGACGTGCAGCAGCTATCGCTTACGCACGAGAAGGGGCCGACGTTGCCATCAACTATTTGCCCGAGGAAGAGAAAGATGCGAAGGAAGTCATCGCTTTGATAAAAGCGGCGGGCCGAAAGGCAGTCGCTATTCCGGGAGATCTCCGTAAAGAAGAGTTTTGTATTCGGCTGATTGAGGACGCCGTACTTCAACTCGGCGGTTTGGATATTTTGGTCAGCAACGCGGCGCGGCAGCAGACAAAACCATCGATATTGGATATCACCACTGCTGAATTTGATGCCACGATGAAAACCAATATTTATGCACCTTTCTGGCTTATTAAGGCAGCCTTGCCTCATCTTAAACCTGGAGCTGTAATTATCGGTACAACATCGGTACAGGCCGCAGACCCCTCGGAAGATTTGTATGACTACGCACAGACAAAAGCTGCGACCACCAACTATATTCGGTCATTGGCCAAGCAGCTTGGTCCAAAGGGCATACGGGTCAATGGCGTGGCTCCCGGTCCAATTTGGACTGCACTACAGGTGAGTGGTGGTGCTACGCAGGAAAAGCTGGTGAATTTCGGAGGTGATACCCCCATGGGACGTCCGGGGCAACCCGCCGAACTTGCTTCAATCTATGTGCAATTGGCTGCGGCAGACGCAAGTTATGCGAACGGACAAATTTATGGGGCCGCGGGCGGCGGTGGACAGCCCTAAAAATTAGCGATTACAGCATGACAAAAAAAATCCCCTTCAAGGGGATTTTTTTATCATCAATAAGCTGAATACTAGTCCGTGGTGTTCGGTCTTTTATCTGCTGAGCGGTTGTGTTTTTCTTTTTGAACCTTTACTTTATAATCATGGTTTTCCTTTGCGGCATCTATAGAGTGTGTGCAGGTAAGATCCCTTTCTTCCAGAGCGAGCTTCGCCACGTGCGCATAAAACTTAGCGAGCTGATCCAATTCCTCTTCACTTAAGTCTTCCAGATTGACCATTCGGTTGCTGGTGCCTTCATGGGACGCTATCAGTTCATTGAGTTTCAGGTGGATTGCTTTGGAATCCTTGTTTTGGGATTTTTGAATGAGAAATACCATTAGAAAAGTAACAATGGTCGTACCTGTATTGATGACCAGTTGCCAGGTTTCAGAATAATTGAATATGGGGCCGCTCACGGCCCAGATGATCACCGTCGAAGTTGCGATAATAAATGCGGCTGAACTACCGGTGGCATGCGTTGCCCAGTTTGAGAATCGTTCAAACAAGTTTTTCTTTTTTCTCATGACACAAATTTTTTTAAGGACGTTCAACTAAGTGGATTTGTTTTCTTGTTGATAAAATCGCAGATGACTTATATGATTTGTCTCAAAGGTTTAACCTGTGTATGCACGATGGAAGTACGTAGTGGTTGAGATAGGATATAAGCTATGGTACGCGCGATATCTTCGGCATAGAGCATTTCTAAATGATCAATTTTTTCCTGCTGCTCCTCCGGTGAAAAAGGTTGCATATCTGTTCCAACTGATCCAGGTTCAACAAGCGACACCTGGATACCCTTGGGATTGGCTTCCTTCCGTAACGATTCTGTAAATGCTTGAATACCTCCTTTCGAGCAGACATAGACAGAACTCTGCGCTTCGCGTACATCTGCACTCATTGATCCGACATTAAGGATATGTCCTGTTCCGCGGGGTTCCATCCGTAACAACGCGGCTTGGGTACAAGCCAAATAGGCCAGCACATTCGTGCGAAGGAGGTAGGCCTGATCCGAATAACTTCCGTCCTTAACCGACTGAAAGGCTATGGCCGCATTATTGATGAGAATATCCAAACGGTCATATTGTTCGTCAAATGTCCTGAAGAGCATGTGTATGCCTTCTTCCGTCGCCAGATCTACTACAATCCCTTCTATCTTACCTGTGCATTCCAATTGATTAAAATCACGGAGCGTATCGTCCAACTGGTTTTGATGATGGCCGCAAATTAAAATATCGTTACCCATCGCGGCTAAAATTAGGGCGGTCGCCCGGCCAATCCCGGTGGTGCCGCCAGTAATAATTATTTTCTTATTTTTTACCCAACTCGGTAAAATGGAGTTGACGTAATCCTTCGCGTTTATTTTCATAATGTATATCGTGTTAAAGGTGCAATGAAGCACTTCGTTATTTCATGAAGGAACAGCCTATTTTATACATTGGTTTGGGGGCGCAAAGGAAGACGTACTTCTTCTTTTTTTTACGTATTTAACCGCTAAAACGAAAGTGGAATAGCATGGTTCTTATCTTGGACGTGTTGTATTTGCAATAAAGCAAAGACTGATTCTTTGAATTTAATATAATGACTATGAAGCGTGACGGAACGAACAAGAGCTTTTGGCAGGATGTTGACATTGAAAATTTTTCGACTGACCCTGCCATTTTAGATTTCCATACCATTGTTGTGGGGGCGGGTATAACTGGTGTAACATTGGCCAAGGAACTTCAGAATAGAGGCATAAAATGCCTACTGTTGGACAAGGAGAATCCAGGGTTTGGCACAACCGGAGGAACCACCGCCCATATCAATAACTTTTATGACGCTTCTTACAATGAGATTATTGAAAATTTTGGAAAGGATCCCGCTCAGCTGCTTCTGAATGCGACGCTTGAGGTCTTAGATTATATAAAAGATAACATTTCCAAATATTCCATACAGTGTGCATATTCGACATGTGACTTTTTTCTCTTTAGCGCAGAATCTGGACAGAACGAGCAGCTTGAGCAAATTTACGCGGCCCATCAGCAATTGGGATTGCCTACTCATTATGTCGAAACCATACCTTTTGATATACCTTTCGAAAAAGCAATATGCATTGAGGGACAAGCACAATTTCATCCCATGAGATATATTGCGGGCATGATCGAAGCCTATTGTCGTGAGGGCGGCGAAATATTGACGGGTCGAGGAATTGAAGCCTATAGCAATGAAGATGGAAGGGTCAAATTGAAGCTGAGTGGAAAAGAGGTTTATACGGCAAAGAATATCATTTGGGCTACCCATGTGCCACCAGGCAAAAACAGATTCAATTTTTTACTGGCACCTTATCGAAGTTACGTCCTGACGTTAAAGCTTCATGGGGAACCTGAAGCATTGGGACAAGCTGCGGATCTGTATGATCCCTACCACTATTTTAGGTATCATCGATCTGATAAAGAACATTACCTTATCGTGGGTGGTTTTGATCATAAAACTGGCGACGACCAACAAACAGAGCAACATTTTGCCGACCTAAAACTTTGGGTTGATCAGCATTTCGACTATGATGAACTTACTGCAAGTTGGTCGTCGCAATATTATGATTCAGCCGATGGCTTACCCTTTATCGGCAGTATGCCAAATGAAAATAATGTGTATATAGCCACCGGTTATGGCGGTAATGGAATGACATTTGGATCAATGGCGTCACTTGTGATCCCTGACTTATTGGAAGGAAAGGAGAATCCGCTGGCTGAACTGCTGTCACCAAGCCGCATCAAACCTGTTGCGAGCGCACATCAGGTATTATCGGAAGGTGTCAATGCTGCAAAACATTTTATCATGGACAAATTTTCGGCTGAATCGCTGAAGGAGGTCGAAAGCTTACAGCCAGCGGAAGGTAAAATTGTTCACTATAGGGACAGAAAACTGGCTATTTGTCGGGATATGGAAGGGGAGTTGCATGCTGTAAACTCAGTCTGTCCGCATATGGGGTGTACAGTAAGCTGGAACCCATCCGAAATGTCCTGGGACTGTCCTTGTCATGGTTCACGGTTCGGAATGAATGGAAAGCTTTTGAATGGTCCTGCTAGTGTAGATCTTGGTCGTGTCAATTTTGATTAGTGCAACTTTGTTTTGACGCTTTTCTAACATATCTGGGACTTATATTGGCTTGGCGTGATCCCTTTAATTGATTTGAAAATTTTATTGAAGTTTGAAAGGCTGTTGAAGCCACAGGCATAAGCAATGTGTGTGATTTGATGCTTGTTTTCGACAATCAATCTACAGGATTCACTAATGCGAACCTCATTGACAAATTGGACGAAGGTTTTCTGCGTACGGGATTTGAAGTAACGGCAAAAGGAGTGTTTTGACATATTAGCGAGCTGCGCAACTTGATCCAATTGAATTTCTCCGGTATAGTTGTTAAATACGAATTTAAAGATGCTGTCAATTTTACTATTGTCAATAGGGCTATAGTTGTGGGTGTATCCAGCGCTGGAAATGTAATCAAATTCATCTGTCGATAACATCAATTCGATAATCTCTAGTAACAAAATAGTTTTTTCAAAGCCATAATCCAGCTGTACGATCTTTTTTAGCTTTACCTTCAATTGTTCCTTTGTTGCGCCACGGAATAGGAGACCGCGTTTGGAGACCGAAAAGAAGGTTTCGACTTTGTGTGTTTGAAAGAAATGCCCCAAAAGTTTAATCATTAATTTAGGTTCTATATACAAGGCTAAAGAACGGGAAGTTTTTGTCTCCGCAATGGTAGAGCCTGCGCAATTTATAGTGTTATTGTGCCAGACATGTGGCAGATCAGGTCCTACAAAAGTAAGTTCATCGGAAACAAAGTTACTCACATTGTCGCCAATAATCCGCTTTCCCTCACTTTCCACAATATAGGTCATCTGGCAGGCGCTATGAAAATGAAATTCGGTTGAGAAGAATGGGCGTTGCACATCTTTGGTCGCAAAAGTTGTGATAGCTGCACCTTCCAAAATTTTGGCGAAAACAGGTTTCATGTGTTTGGTTATTTTTAAATTAAGAACAGGCAATATAGCCTATTTTGCCTTAAAAATAAGTAAACATGTGTAAAATTGTTAATATAGTGGGAGAAATGAGCAACCTAGCAGTAGTCTCCGTCCTGCTAAGCGCGTAATTTAGTAGTACCATACAACTACGTATAATTATACAATAACGCAGAACTTATGTATCCTAAATTGTATCCTTACATCCTTGTGATCGTCTTGGTCGTACTCTGTACAACAGCCTTCCGGTCTACAGAGAGCAGTCGCTCCGTGACTCGCTATGCATCCATAACAGGATTGAAAGCCGAGAAAGTAGCGTATTATAAAAAGCTTCATGCCAAAGTTTGGCCCTCAGTACTTCGAAAGATCAAGGCATGTCATATCCGCAATTATTCTATTTTTTTGAAGGAGATAGATGGTCAATTTTTTCTTTTCAGCTATTTTGAATATGCAGGACAAAATATCAAGCTTGATATGCAAAAAATGGCTTCCGATCCAGAGACACAGCGCTGGTGGAAGGAAACGGATCCTTGTCAGCAACCCTTGTCCGATGCACAGGAGAAAGGGGAGATTTGGTCTGATATGGCGGAAGTATTCCATACGGACTAAAGAGAGAAAATTAATAAACGCAGTAATAACCAATAGAATGTAGCCATGAGAAAAAAAATATTATTTAGTTTGGCACTCGCTGTTTTAGGTATACATGTCGGTGCTCAAACAAAGGCTATTGTACCTGCTCCATCGGTACGGCCCAATGCATATCAGCGGGAGCAGATTGACCGAAAATATGGCATGTTCGTTCATTTTGGCATGAATACATTTCATGATCAGGAGTGGACAGACGGATCTAAACTCGCCAGCACATATGCTCCATCAGCAATTGAGGTTAAACAATGGGTTTCGACAGCAAAGGAAGCCGGGATGAAGTACATGATTTTGGTAACGAAACACCACGAGGGTTTTTGTTTATGGGATAGCAAGTATACGGATTATGATGTAGCGAACTCTTCGAACGCAACAAATGTTGTACAGGAGCTGGCTAAGGAATGCGCCAAACAGGGAATGCGCCTTGGCTTGTATTATTCTTTATGGGACCGAAAGCAGAACCCCAATGTTAAAGACAGGTCTGCAGATGCAGCGTATAATCAATATATGTTGAACCAGCTCAATGAGCTGGTGGATATGACCAAAAAGTATACGGATATCGTTGAGCTTTGGCTGGATGGAGGCTGGGAAAAAGAGAATTATCGATGGCCCACGCAGGAGATCTATAATTTAATCAAGAAAAAGGTTCCTGGATGTCAAATTGGTATAAACTGGAGCATCGGATCGCCTGAGAATACGGACAAACACATTGTTTTGCCGAAAGACCAGCAGAATTATTACCCAATACGTTATTTTCCAAGTGACTTTAGGCTAGGCGACCCTTATCTTCCGGTCGATCCTGACCCTAAGCTTTTTATGGCACAGGGGAACACTTACTATATGCCTTTTGAGACAACAGTGGTACTTGGAGAACGCTGGTTCTATAACACGACAGACAAGAAGTATAAGTCTTTGGAAGAGCTTGCGGGGATTTATCAGACCGCAACTGCGCAAGACAATATCCTGATCTTAAACGTTGGTCCCAATCGAATGGGGCGCATAAAGGATTCGGATGTTGACATTTTACGCAAATTAAAAGAGAGATTAAAGTTATAATTCAAAATAAATTAACCTAACTACTAAAAATAAGCACGTTACGATTTTATGATAAAGACGTTTGATATTCAGGATCGAAGATTTCCTTTGGCTACAGGTGCAGGCAGTGATGCGATACACAAAGATCCGATCTATTCTTATGCAGTGACCCGATTGGCCGATGATAAGGGGCGCGTTGGGACAGGTCTGGCTTTTACACTGGGTGCAGGGAACGAGCTGGTCTGTCGTGCCGCAGCTTTTTATGCCGAACGACTGAAAGGGATTCCAATTGAGGATCTTATGGCAGATTTTGGTCAATTGTTTAATAGGTTGAGCAATGAACAGCAGTATCGTTGGTTGGGTCCACATAAAGGGGTTGTTCATTTGGCCTTAGCTTCGGTAACAAATGCCTGTTTTGATCTTTGGGCTAAAACGAGAGGAGTTCCACTTTGGAAATTGTTAACCGACCTCAGCGCCGAAGAGATTGTCAATACGCTGGATCTTTCCTATTTGGAAGATGAGTTGACAAAGGCGGAGGCCATCAGCTTACTGGAGTCAAATATGGCTACAGGTCATAAAAGAATGGGGATTATTGAAAAGGGCTATGTGGGCTATGATACGTCAGTAGGCTGGTTTAACTATTCTGATGAAAAGGTACGGGAGAATTGTAAGCGTGCTTTAGAAAACGGCTTCTCCGCAATGAAGCTCAAAGTGGGCAGTGAAGATCCCTTGCGGGATATTCGTCGTGCGCATATCGTGCGTGAGGTTGCTGGTGATGAAGCTAAAGTAATGCTCGACGCGAATCAGCAATGGACGCTGCCGCAGGCGCTATCCATCTGTCAAGAGCTTAAAGAGATGAACCCGTTTTGGGTAGAGGAGCCGACACACCCGGACGACATTGTTGGTCATAAACGCTTGGCCGAACATATTGCGCCGATAAAAGTTGCCATGGGTGAGCATGTGCCGAACCGCATTTTGTTTAAAAATTATCTTCAAATGGGTGCGACGGGATTTGTACAGGTCGATGCTGTTCGCGTTGGTGGCGTAAGCGAGTTTATATCCGTGAGTCTACTTTGTCGAAAATATAATATCCCTGTTGTACCACATGTTGGGGATATGGGGCAGCTCCATCAGCACCTGGTTTTATTTAACCACATAAGCTTGGGGCATGAGGCTTTGTTTTTGGAGCATATTCCGCATCTAAAGTCTCATTTTGTACACCCAGTGGCGATAGAGAGCGGCGTTTATCGTACCCCAATGGATGTGGGAAGCAGTTGTGATTTGTTATAAGTTGACATTATGTTAGGAAATTTAGATTTAGGTATTGCCATCTTTTATATACTGTTGATTTTAGTTGTCTGCGTATTGGCAGGATCGGTGCGATTTAAGAAAGTCAAGGAAACAAGTGCAGAGGGGTATTTTTTGGCTGGAAAGACACTTCGTTGGCCAGCCATTGGACTAGCGCTTTTTGCAACCAATATTTCAACAGTCCATCTGGTCAGTTTGGCACAGAGCGGATTCGATACCGGTTTGCTTAATGGTAACTTTGAATGGATGGCGGCCTTTACTTTAATCTTACTGGCGCTTTTTTTTGTGCCATTTTACCTCAAGTCGGGTGTTGCCACCTTGCCCGACTTTCTGGAACGGCGCTATGATCGTGCCAGCAGAGATTGGCTTACGTTTATCTCTATACTATCGGCAATTGTTATTCATATCGCTTTTTCGATGTTGGCCGGAGGGATTGTGCTGCGCACACTTTTTGGATTTAATATGTATTTGAGTATTACAGTAATCTGTGTGATAACTGGAATATATACGATTTTGGGCGGATTGCGTGCTGTTGTGGTGACGGAATCTATCCAGACAATAGTGTTGCTTGCGGGGGCTTTCATTATCAGTTTTGCGGCTTTTGACAAGATGGGCGGTTGGACGCCAATGAAAGCTGTACTGGAACAGGACAATGCCCTTGATCGTCTTTCCATGCTTCGTGGGAGTAACGATGGAAGTGGAATGCCTTGGTATGCCGTTTTGTTTGGCTATCCGATTTTGGGTATTTGGTACTGGTGTGCCGATCAGACCATTGTTCAGCGTGTTTTAGGGGCGAAAGATGAAAACCATGGACGTGTGGGTGCTCTTTTCTGTGGTTTTCTAAAAATCTTGCCTGTTTTTATTTTTGTGCTTCCAGGCCTATTTGCATATACCTTGTTTAGAACAGGTCAATTGGATTTAAGCAGTCTGGGCGTGGACCATCAAGGGCAGGTCAATTCAAAAGGTGCCTATACACTTATGATTACTCAACTTTTGCCTTCTGGATTGATCGGTGTTTTGGTCGCAGCGCTCCTGTCGGGTTTAATGAGCCAGATATCGGGTGCGCTAAATTCGATATCGACCATGGTGAGTTACGATATCTTTAGACAGCGGAAACCTGCCGCTTCCGATGGTCAGTTGATTCGTATCGGGAAAATTGCTGCAGTTATTGCCATGGGATTTTCCTTGGCTCTTTTACCACTATTGGATCGCTATGAGAGTATTTTCTACGGCATAAATGATGTGATAGCACACATTGCGCCACCAATAACCTGCGTATTTCTTTTAGGTGTGTTTTGGAAAGGGGCATCGGCAATAGCTGCAAAACTTACCTTGTGGATAGGTTCTGTTTTGGGGGTTGCCGTATTTTTGCTGAACAAGCTGCTGCCTGACTCGTGGATAGGTCAGACTCCATTTATGATGATGGCTTTTTATCTGTTTTTGATCTGTATGGTACTTCAGGTATTATTATCGTATAAGTATCCCGTGCAGCACACTGCACAAAGTCGGGATTTGTACTGGAAGAATCCCATGGACCCACTTCGGGGTAAAGCCTGGTCGGGTATCGGGAGTTACCGCATTTTGTCGACATTGCTACTCGCTATTGTCGTGATTTTATATGTAATTTTCAACTGATTTTTTAATTTGTTCCAATGCTTTGGAACTTGATGCTAAATACAAGAATAATAGAACGTGAAAATCTTAGAAGATAAAATCATATTGGTTACCGGAGGAAGTGCTGGAATCGGTTTGGAATGTGTAAAAGCCTATGTCAAAGCGGGGGCAAAGGTTGCCTTTATTGGTCTCGATCAAACATCCGTGAATGAAACAGCTGAACTGATCGGGGCACCACATATGGGCATCTGTGCGGATGTCACGCAGGCCAGGGAAGTTGAATCAGCTATCCAAAAGACCGTTGCTGTTTTTGGGCGACTTGATGCAATCCATAACAATGCTGGCTTGGCAAGTCCATCAAAACCTTTGCATGAAACGACGGACGATGAATGGATAAGGTTACTGGATACCAACATGAAAAGTGTTCTTTTGACTACACGGTATGGCTACCCCCATTTAAAGGAATCTGTCGGTTGTATTCTAAATACGAGTAGCTTGGTAGGGGAAATAGGCCAGGAGAACCATGCGGCATATGCTGCCACAAAAGGGGCTATCAATGCGTTGACAAAATCGATGGCCATAGACTATGCGTCTGTCGGCATACGTGTCAATTCGGTTATGCCTGCAGCTGTTATGACACCCATGCTCAACAAATGGACACTGGAGCAACCACAGCCGACACAGGTTTTTGACTTTTTGAAGGATATTCATTTGCTTGGATACTGTCCTGACGGTGATGTCATTGCTGATGCCTGTGTGTTTCTGCTGTCAAACCAAGCGCGCTTTATTACAGGGGTAAATCTACCTGTAAGTGGAGGTGCCGAGTTGGGCTACCGCAGAAATGTGTGACAGATTTTTTTATATTAACTATAATTAGCTTGCATTTGAAAAGCAATTTATCTAAGTTTGGCGCGCAGTTGTAGACTGCTTATAAATAATACATCAATCATGAGCCAGAAATTTATATATAATACCCGTTATCCTTCTGTTGAAGATCTAAAGATTAAAGCGAAGAAAAGGATTCCCAAATTTGCATTTGATTATTTGACCGGAGGAGCCAATGAAGAATTGAACCTTGCCAGAAATGAAAACGATTTTGATAATATTCTGTTGAAGCCTCAATATCTGCTTGCGAGTGAAGAAATAGACCTTTCGGTCGAACTATTCGGTCGCCGTTACAGTGCGCCTTTTGGGGTTTCGCCTATTGGACTTCAGGGATTGATGTGGCCGAATGCGCCAGAGATTCTTGCGAAAGCGGCTGCAAAAAATGATGTTCCTTATATTTTGAGTACTGTATCAACAAGTAGTATTGAACGTATTGCCGAGGTATCTGATGGGAAAGCGTGGTTCCAGCTCTATCATCCGACAGAAAACAGGTTGCGCGATGATATTATTCAACGTCTACAGGCTGTTGAATGTCCCGTATTGGTAGTTTTGGTCGATGTTCCTGCTTTTGGACTTCGTTATCGTGAAATAAAAAGCGGATTGTCTATGCCGCCTAAAATGAGTATCGCCAATATCTTGCAAACTTTTGCCTGCCCAACTTGGGGGATAGAAACATTAAGACATGGAATTCCTTCTTTTGCAACATTGAAGCCTTATATGGAAAAAGGTCTTGATTTAGCGCAGCTGGGACAGTTTATGAATAGAACATTTACCGGTAAGGTAGATGTTGAGAAAATTAAAGCTATTCGCGATCTTTGGAAAGGGCCATTGGTGCTTAAAGGGATTGCCACCGACGAAGATATGCAGGCTTCTATCGCATTGGGCGTGGATGGAGTCATTGTCTCAAATCATGGTGGACGACAGCTCGACGCAAGTGAATCTTCGATCAATTCATTGATCCATTTGGCGAGCAACCCAGAATATAAAAATAAGATAAAAATCATGTTAGATGGTGGTATTCGATCGGGAGTTGACCTAGCCCGCGCCCATGCGGTTGGATCGGATTTCAATTTTATGGGAAGACCATTTATGTATGGCGTTGGCGCATTGGGCAATGAAGGTGGGGAACATACAATCAATATGTTCAAGACACATTTGTATCAGGTTATGAAGCAATTGAGTCTTTCAAAGATTGAAGATTTGCCGCAACGACTACAGGTTATTCTCTAAATTCTATTGTAGCTCCTCGGGGGCTATCATGATGTTGAATTCCTATAGATTAATATATAAAAACGCCTCCTTCCATTTAGAAGGTGGCGTTTTATTTTGCCGGAAATGGTCTACCAGTCGATATTTCTATTGTCTGTTGAACCTACTTCCCATTGTTCGCTCACTTTACCGCTGTTGGCATCTTCTGGTCTGGCGTATGCCGAACCGGCGGCGATACCTTGTTCAAGTTCTATCGTCGTCATGTTTATTCGAGGGGCGATGTATGCTAATTTCTTTTCCATAATACCTTTTTTATCCTTGCTGAATTTCTATTGTTATGCTCAGCGTGTATTTAATTTTTAAGATTATTGATTCTATTTATTGACTAATGGTGACTACTGACAAGGGATTTTCTTCTTTCCAGCACCTACACCTTTGATAATTGTACGTCCATCAACAAGTTGGGTCACTTTTACGGTGTTGCTTTGTGTTGCACTCCAAGGGAATGTGTTGAAGCTGTTGCCATTAACGAGTTTAAGTTCATATAGAGGACCGCCGGATGTTTTGCTACCAAACATGGTAACCTGGCCAGTTCTGCTGATGACAAGCTTGATCAATGGGGCTGCACTTGTACCTTTCATGTTGTAGACCTGATCAATTCTTTTACCAGTTTCAATATTGTTGCCTGCGTATTTGCTTCCATCAACAAACTGGATGTTTTGAGCAGAAGAGGCACCCACTTCAAATTGAATTTCTTGTTTCGCCAATTTGACACCATTTACTTCCATGTTAAATGCATTGTCCAGTTCGGTAATGTCGAAAACAAAGCCATAGTCTGCCGCTGGGGCAGTGAAATTTCTATCGATTGTCGTTCCATTGGCATAGAATTTTCCATCTTTCATAATACCCGTTTTACCTCCCGATGTAGTTGCCGGATAACTCCAGTCCAGGCCATTGCTGGTTACATTTTGTGTGCAGGTTCTGAAATTGAGTTTCAGATCGTATTTCTGTCCGGGATTGATCTTAACATTTGGAATGGTGATGTTTGTTTTAGTCTCATCATCCAGTGTTAGACTACCGAGCATCAGTGTTCCATTGCTGGTTGCCGGGTGGATCAATAAAGAGGGGTTACTGATCACGGTACGCAGGCCATTTCCTAAAGTCGGGAATTGCGTGGTCACGCCTGCGTTGTTCAAGCCATTGTAGGTTAGTGTTTGGTCTGAGAATTTCAAATTTGCACTACCATGACTAGGTTTTAATACGGCAGTCCCGATTTGAGTAATAGCTCCGGTCATACTTGGATCCATGGTCAATGTTGTGGTGATTTGGCTAAACCGGTGTTTTAATACAACATTTAAGTTATTTACACCACTTTTTAACGTTAATGTGCCCGTGTAATACATCAAATCACCACTTATATTGTCTAAGCTGGCAGTGGACAGTGTATTTTGATTGTTGATACCCGGTAATGCTGTGGTACTATTGATCGAATAGGCAATGAACGTGTAAGATTTTCCAGCGTCAAGAACGATACCTGCAGCAGTAGCTTCCTCACCATAGCTATAAATCTTTTCCGTTACGTAAGCGCCTTGGTTGTCATAGACAACAACTTTATATTTAACGTTTTTGTCCAATGGCTTCTCTTGTGTCTGGACAGCCGCTAGTTTGGGGGTGGACGAAGCGACGAGGCTTTTTGTGATCGCTGAATTGTTTGTTAGGACCACGTCGACAGAACCACCGTTTTCAAGCGGTACTGTCATTTCCTGTACATCAGGTGCATCGATTGATGTGCGTGAAGCTTTTGCAGATGCTTGCTTTTGAACAGCATTGTTGTCCGTTTCAGTGTAAGCTTTTACACCCGAAAGATTGACTTTAACGACAGTTTCTCCTGTCAATGCGGTGTTTTCTCCACTTTTGTTACAGGAGTAGAGACTAAGTGCGAAAGCACTGCAACCCAGCATGAACAGGTTAGTCAGTCGGTGATGGGGGATTAGATTCATGTTAATTGACATTTTGTTTTGTTATTGATTTTTTGATTTAGTTATTGATTTATTTGTTGTACTGTTTTTGCAGGTGTATGCCTGTTTATGTTTAAAATGTGGTATACGATTGCTTTTTTTGTTGCTATTATTTTTTATCGATGCAATTATATAAATAGCATTTTACTTAATATGACGTATTTGTATTATCTTATTTTTCTTGTAGAGAAATATCTACAATACAACTATTTGCTGCTTTAAAGCTGTTTAAACATGTTTTATGCTGTTTTTCTGTAAATTACAATTCGTTTTATTTGAATAATAATTTACTTGTAATTAATATTAGTATCGAGTGATTGTTCTTTGTTGGGTTATGCGTTTTTGTGTGGATTTAAGGTTAAGAAAAGCGTTCGATAGAGGGCAACTGTTCCATTGTTTTTTAGGAAGAATAGGATGTGATGATCGCAATAGATTTCTGAGACTAAGCGGAGATTTTAATTTATTTTTTTAAATTTGTGCATTCATGAGGTTAATTGTTTTCATATTGATAGCATATATTATGGGACTTTCTTTTGTTCCCTGCAGTGATTCTACCAATCGCTGCGAGCAGACTGCTATGGAAAGACAATTAAACCAAACTCATAACCATAATGATGACGCGTCCGATGCCTGTTCGATTTTCTGCTATTGCAATTGTTGTAGTGGAAATATAACGGCTTATGCGTATCAATTTCCGCAAATAGATGGTGTCCCGGTTTCAATTTATTTTGATAATCGTAATCCTGTCCTCAATACAGCGATTGTTTCCAGTTATTTTGGGAGCATCTGGCAGCCGCCAAAGGTTAATGCTTAATTTTTCGTAAAAATTCTAGAAACAGATCTGATAGAGCATGCTATGCTGTTCTTTATTCAGCTTTGTGCTCGGAATACGCTTGTTGTATGGTATTACGACAAAAGATGAGCTATTCTAACGAGCTATTATTTAAGCATTAATCACGTATAATTGTGTTAGATCATATTATAAAATTTAGCATTAAGAACAAGATCATTATCGGTTTAATGACCTTGTTGCTTATCATTTGGGGGGCATGGAGTGCAACGAAACTGCCAATCGATGCCGTTCCCGATATTACCAATAATCAAGTCCAGATCTTTACCTCTTGTCCAACGCTTGCCGGGCAGGAAGTGGAACAATTGGTTACTTTTCCAATTGAACAAAGTATTGCAACTGTACCCAAAATTGAGGAGATCAGGAGTATTTCGCGCTTTGGACTTTCTGTCATTACTGTTGTTTTTGACGATGATGTAGATATCTATTTTGCCCGTCAGCTGATTGGTGAGCGTTTAAAAGAAGCGGTGGATCAGATTCCACAAGGTATTGGTAAACCTGAGCTGGCTCCAGTGAGTACTGGACTAGGAGAAGTATATCAATATATTATACATCCCAAAAAGGGAAGCGAAAAGAAATACAACGCAAAAGATTTGCGCACCATGCAAGATTGGATTGTTGCCCGTCAGCTCTATGGCACACCTGGAATTGCCGAGGTCAATAGTTTCGGTGGTGAGCTCAAACAATATGAAGTAGCTGTTGATCCGAATAGACTTAAGGCGATGAATATCACCATTCCAGAGCTATTTACTGCCCTGGAGAAAAACAATCAAAATACAGGTGGTGCCTATATTGATAAAAAACCGAATGCCTACTTTATTCGGGGAATTGGGCTGGCGACCTCCTTGGAAGATGTCAGAAATATTGCCATCCGAAAATCAGGAGCAATACCGATTTATGTTAAAGATGTTGCGGATGTACGTTTTGGTCATGCTGTGCGCTATGGTGCCTTGACATACAATGGTGAGGTTGATGCTGTGGGAGGTGTCGTCATGATGCTAAAGGGTGAAAACAGCAATGAGGTGGTCAACCGCGTGAAAGAAAAACTACCGACTATTCAAAAGTCGCTACCTGACGATGTGGTTATAGAGCCTTATTTGGATCGGACAGACCTCGTTGGGCGTGCGATAAGTACCGTTGAAAAAAATCTGATTGAAGGTGCCCTGATCGTCATTTTTGTCCTGGTCTTATTTCTTGGGAATTTGCGTGCGGGTCTTATCGTTGCTTCGGCAATTCCACTGGCGCTGCTATTTGCACTTGGACTGATGAACGTCTTCGGCGTAAGCGCCAATTTAATGAGTTTGGGCGCGATAGATTTCGGTTTGATTGTAGACGGAGCCGTCATTGTGGTGGAAGCTACACTACACCATTTAGGCTTACGAAAGTCTACCGAGAAATTGACCCAGGCCGAAATGGACCATGAGGTATTTGAGTCTGCTTCAAAGATTCGTACCAGTGCAGCCTTTGGTGAGATTATTATTCTTATTGTCTATATTCCAATTTTAACATTAGTGGGTGTTGAAGGGAAAATGTTTCGTCCAATGGCACAAACAGTTGGGTTTGCTATTTTCGGGGCATTGATTCTCTCGTTAACCTATATCCCCATGATGTGCGCTCTGTTCCTGCCGAAAAAACACAGCGACAAGAAAACGTTGAGCGACCGGATGATTGCGGGACTACAACGTATTTATGAGCCTTTATTACAAAAAGCCATTCGGTTTAAATACCTAATCGTGAGTTTAACCGTTGCCATTTTTGCTTTGTCGGCCTTCTTTTTTAAGAATATGGGAGGCGAATTTATTCCACAATTGCAGGAAGGTGATTATGCATTCCATTGCATACTTCCCCAGGGAAGCTCACTTTCGCAAAGTATCGAAACCTCGATGCAGGCATCCCGGATTATCAAAGGGTTCGATGAAGTGAAAATGGTTGTCGGTAAAACAGGAGCTGCTGAGGTACCAACAGACCCTATGCCACCGGAAGCGACAGATATTATGGTGGTATTGAAGCCTCAAAAAGAGTGGAAGTCGGGCCGTTCTTATGAAGAACTGGGGAGCGCTATTCTGGAGAAACTAGAAGTAATTCCGGGTGTCTTCTTCGAAAAAAACCAACCTATTCAAATGCGTTTTAATGAACTAATGACGGGTATCCGTCAGGATGTTGCTGTAAAGATCTTCGGTGAAAACATCGATTCGCTGGCCGCTTACGCCAATGTGGTTGCCGCGCAGATTCAATCCGTTCAAGGGGCGACTTCGCCACAAGTGGAGCGTGTATCCGGCCTCCCACAAATCAATATCGTTTATGACCGCACCCGTATTGCAAATTATGGCTTGACAATTCAGGACGTCAATGACGTGGTGAGTACTGCTTTTGCCGGTCGAAGCACGGGACAGATCTATGAAAATGAACGTCGCTTTGATTTGGTCGTCCGGTTAGATACAACGCATCGAAACAGCATTGATGATGTGCGTAATCTGATGATTCCTACAGATACGGGTACGCAGATTCCGCTTTCTCAGGTCGCTGCCATTGATTATAAATTGGGGCCGGCCCAGATCAGCCGCGAAGCGGGTAAACGAAGAATTGTGATTGGATTTAATGTGGCCGGGCGTGATGTTCAAACCGTCGTAAAAGATATCCAACAACAATTGGCTGCAAATGTAAAACTTCCTGCAGGGTATTATTTCACCTATGGGGGGCAGTTTGAGAATTTACAGAAGGCGAGCTCACGCTTGTTGATTGCTGTGCCAGTTTCCTTATTGCTTATTTTTATGCTGTTGTATTTCACGTTTCATTCCTTTAAGCAGGCGACGCTTATTTTTACTGCAATTCCAATGAGTGCTATAGGGGGTGTATTTGCGTTGATGTTGCGCGGCATGCCTTTCAGTATTAGTGCCGGTATCGGTTTTATTGCCTTGTTTGGCGTAGCCGTACTCAATGGTATCGTTTTAATTGGGACATTCAATCAGTTGAAAAAAGAGGGTGTCGATGATATTTTTCAACGCGTTAAAGAAGGTACGTTGACTCGTCTGCGTCCAGTACTCATGACTGCGACCGTGGCTTCACTGGGCTTTTTACCGATGGCAATAAGTACAAGTGCCGGCGCTGAAGTTCAGAAACCTTTGGCAACGGTTGTTATTGGCGGATTGGTAACGGCAACTTTCCTGACCTTGTTTGTGCTACCCTTATTGTATATAATTTTTAATTCTAAATTGAATATGAAACGAAGTAGAGGTGCTAAGACCATCGTCACAATTCTTGCTTTCCTATTTATGGCTTTGGGATCTCAGGTGTTTGGACAGGAGCGCATTTCTGTCACAGAAGCTGTAGAAACTGCGCTGAAGAACAATCGTCAGTTTCAGATCAACCAGGCTGAAATCGTGGGCGCTGGTTTCAATGTTAAGACGGCGACTGAAATTCCCAAGACCGGGATTTTTGCAGAAAATGAAGATTACCGTCCTACGGATAAGGCCGGCTTATTGAAAATTGGTATAACGCAAAGTATTGCCTGGCCTGGACTCTACACTGCGCGTAAGGCGTATTTTAAAGAACAACTAAAATATGCGAACCTAAATACAGATGTATTGAAAACTGCGATTACCAAAGACGTGAGGACAGCCTATTTTCAGCTCTGGTATCTTCAGGATCGCCAAAAACTGTACATGGAGTTGGATAGTATCTATACCGCCATGTTCAAAGCAACTGAACTTCGCTTTAGAACAGGTGACGTAGCTGCGCTGGATAAGATCGCGGCTGAAGCAAAGCTGAAAGAGCTGCAGGCACAACTTGTTCAAAACAAAAAGGATATCATTATTCAGCAACAGCAATTGATGATGTTGTTAGACCGTAATGAGTGGATGCTCCCATTGGATCAATCCTTGGAGAAGATTGTCGTGGACGCAAGTCCATCAGATGAAACGGCGCATCCTTTACTGGTTTTACAGCAGCAAAATGTAAATATCGCTTCATCAAACATCAGTGTTCAGAAAAATACCAATAAGCCTGAGTTCTCGGGTCGATTTTTCTCCCAACGTGTTTGGGGAGCCAAAGATCCATTATCGGGATTCTCGGTCTCCGCATCCTTCCCGGTCTTTAGCTTGGGTGCCTATAAAAGTAAAGTGAAGGTTGCCAACGCTGAAATGGAAGTTCAACAGCGTAAGTTGGAATATGAAACACAGGTATTCCAAACAAATAAAGGGAATGCACTTGCTGAGATTGACAAGAATAGTGCATTACTGCAATTTTACGAGTCTTCGGGGTTAAAACAAGCTGATGCAATTATTAAAGCAGCTAGTTTGGGTTATAGAACGGGGGAGATCAATTTTGCTGAATTAAGCCAATTTTTAAGTCAGGCCATTGGCATTCGCCAGAATTATTTAGAAGTCCTCAATCAGTATAATCAATCAGCAATTCAATATAATTACTTCAATAACAAATAAGGCAACAATGAAAGTTTTCATAAAGATATTTATCGTATGTGTAGCCGTTACTGTTTTTTACGGTTGCGGTTCTAATGAGTCCGAGCGTAAAGGTCAACCGGAAGGAAAGGAAGTACCCAAAGCCGAAGCGGAGCATGAGGAAGGGCCGGTTACGGTGGCGGCATTGAGTGCTGCACAAATAAAGGCTGTGGGAATCGTTTTTGGAGGGATTGAAGAGAAGGAACTAACAGCTACCATTAAGGCCAATGGACTTTTGAGTGTACCCAATAACAATAAAGCCAATGCGACGGCGCTTTATGGTGGTGTTGTAAAGACATTGAATGTGCAGCTGGGGGACAATGTGCGTAAGGGGCAGGTGATCGCCACGATTATCAACCCCCAGTTTGTACAATTGCAGGAGGAATATGTATCCCTGGCAAGTAAGATTACCTTGGCCGAACAAGAAATGGCAAGGCAACAGGAACTCAATGAAGGCAATGCAGGCGCACGGAAAAATCTGCAGGCCGCAACAGCAGACTTCAACAGTTTAAGGGCCCGAAAGGCTTCCTTGCAACAACAGATCCAATTGATGGGTATTAACCCCAATAGCGTGAATCTGTCCAATATGCGAACTTCACTGGCCGTAACAAGCCCTATCAATGGAACAGTTAGTAATGTTTTTGCGAAAATAGGGAGTTATGTGGATGTCTCTTCTCCGGTGATCGAGATTGTTGACAATAGTCTGTTGCATTTGGATCTGCAGGTATTTGAAAAGGATCTACCTTTGGTTAAAGTCGGACAGCTCATCAACTTTCAGCTGACCAACAATCCGGATAAGACCTATACCGCTAAAGTTTTTACAATTGGATCTTCATTTGAAAATGACAGCAAGACCATCGCTGTACACAGTACGGTTGTGGGCAGCAAAGTGGGGTTGATTGATGGGATGAACATTACGGGTATGATCGGTGTCAAAAATGTGCGGACTCCGGCTGTTCCGAATGACGCAATCGTGGAGGCTGACGGCAAGTATTATATTTTTGTGGAGACCAACAAGAAACCGGAAGAGCATGAGGAGGGGCATGACGATCACGGGCATGCGCACGATGAAGGTGAAGCAAAACATGCACATAAAAATGAGCAAGAAGCCGGGCAGCATGGAGAAGAACAGGCTAAAAACATCAATTTTGAAAAAATTGAGATTCAAAAAGGCGTATCTGCTTTGGGATATACGGCGATTACCCCGGTTACAGAAGTGCCTGCTGGAACAAAAATTGTTGTGAAGGGTGCTTTTTTTATCAATGCCAAAATGAGCAATACAGGTGGGCACGAACATTAATTGACCGTATTTGTTAACATAATCAAAGCAAGTGATGGAACATAAACATCGTTATGATGCACAAGGCAGGCAGCTTTGTTGTACACAGACAGAAAAAATATATAATCAGGCTGGAGCTGAGGATCTTATTGGGAAAGCTCCGGCTTCCAGCCATGGTCATGACCATAGCCATGATGAGGACGGTCACGATCACTCGACGGCAGGGTCAAATCAGATGCAGTTATTTCTACCTGCGCTAATTTCTTTTATCTTACTCATTGCTGCTATAGCCATGGATAATTGGATTGCACAATCCTGGTTTAAGGATTGGGTCCGTACAGGCTGGTACATATTAGCTTATCTACCGGTTGGGTTTCCTGTTATCAGGGATGCTTTAAAGAGTATAGCCAAAGGGGAAATCTTTTCGGAGTTTTTGTTAATGAGTATTGCTACCATAGGCGCTTTTGGGATCAAAGAATACCCCGAGGCTGTAGCGGTAATGTTGTTTTACGCCGTAGGAGAGGTGTTTCAGACCTTGGCGGTAAGTAGGGCTAAAAGTAATATTAAGGCTCTACTGGATCAGCGTCCGGATGAGGTGACCATTTTGGAGAATGGAAAGAGCAAAGTGATCAAAGCTGCCGATGCAGGTATTGGAGCAATAATTCAGCTGAAACCTGGTGAAAAGCTTGGGCTTGATGGTGAATTGTTGTCTGAGCAAGGTGCATTTAATACAGCTGCGCTGACTGGCGAGAGCAAGCCAGATACAAAGATGAAGGGTGATGTTGTACTGGCTGGAATGATTAATATGAACACCGTGAGCCTAATTCAAGTGACAACAGCATATCAGGACAGCAAGTTGAGCAAAATCCTCGAGCTCGTACAGAACGCAACGGCTCAAAAAGCACCCACAGAGCTGTTTATTCGCAAATTTGCTAAGATTTATACCCCAATTGTCGTGTTTTTGGCCATTGGAATTTGTCTCCTGCCTTACTTGTTTGTGGATCAATATGTATTTAGCGAATGGTTGTATAGGGCTCTCGTGTTTTTAGTGATCTCTTGCCCCTGTGCACTCGTCATTTCAATTCCTTTGGGGTATTTTGGTGGAATTGGTGCTGCAAGTAGAAATGGTATACTTTTTAAAGGCAGTAATTTTTTGGATGCCATGGCAGCTATCCGCCATGTCGTGATGGATAAAACCGGAACAATGACTGCCGGCGTTTTTAAAGTGCAGGAAATTAAGCTACAGGCCGGTTACGACGAAGCAAGGATTTTAAAGCTCGTCAATAAAATAGAGAGCCACAGTAGCCATCCAGTTGCAACAGCGATTAGAGAATATGTCGGTCCGATCGATGAGTCTGTCGATCTCAATACCATAGAAGAAATCCCTGGACATGGACTAAAAGCTATGGCTGATGGCAAAGTGTTGCTGGTGGGCAACTTTAAATTGCTGGACAAATTTAATGTAGTCTATGATATCGATCCCAATAGTATCGTATATACGACCATCGCGATCGCTTTAGATGGTAAATTTGTAGGATTCATGACCATTGCTGATAGCATCAAAGCGGATGCTGCGCTTACCATACAGCTACTGCATAAACTCGGTGTAAAAGCCACAATGCTGAGCGGGGACAAGACGACTGTTGTCGCCTATGTTGCCAAGGAACTTGGAATAGATCAGGCCTATGGCGATCTGCTGCCGGAAGATAAAGTGAATAAAGTCAAGGAAATAAAGGGGCTAAACGAATCTGTTGCTTTTGTGGGGGATGGCGTTAATGATGCTCCGGTTGTCGCACTGAGCGATGTTGGAATAGCGATGGGGGGACTGGGCAGTGATGCGACGATCGAGACGGCAGATGTCGTGATACAAGATGATAAACCTTCGAAAATTCCAATGGCGATTCGCATTGGAAAAGAGACGAAAAAAGTCGTTTATCAGAATATAGGCCTTGCCTTTATAGTTAAGGGGATCGTGTTGATTCTTGGCGCTGGGGGATTGGCAACGATGTGGGAGGCAGTCTTTGCCGATGTTGGCGTATCGTTGATTGCGATATTGAATGCCATAAGAATTCAGAAAATGAAATTTTGACATTTAGCATCAAGTTGCACCCGCCCTTTTCATTGGATGAAATGAAGGGTGGGTGTATGCCTATTTTTATTAGCCATCATCTAAAACACTAAATATATTAGTATATTTGGGCGTGATTTTTATGTAATGACGAAAGAGCAAATTGCCGGATTGCTTGAAGGAGTACCTTCAGCAGTCGGCGTATATTATATTTATGATAAGCATGATGCGCTAATTTATGTGGGCAAGAGTATCGATATTAGAAATAGGTTATTGCAGCATTTTAGAAGTACAGATTTTAAGGAACGTAAAATCCAAGGAGCAGCCTGCAGAGTTGGATTTGAACTGACCGGTCATGAATTACTTGCGTTATTGTATGAATCTGACCTGATCAAAAAACACCAACCCTATTACAATCGAGCGCAGCGTCGAACTTACTATGGATTTGGCCTTTATCTGGCTGTGAATCCGTCAGGTTATCAAGTCTTGCAGGTTGAGACACTTGATCCCGAACGTGAAGAGTTAATGACTTTTTCGAGTTACCAGGAGGGGCGGGAGCAATTATTTCATATCGTGGAAGCTTATCAGCTGTGTCAAAAAATAAACAAGTTACAGACGTATACGAAACATTGTTTTCAGTATATGTTGAAGACCTGCAAGGGGGCTTGTATTGCGCAGGAGCTTCCAGAAGACTATAATCGAAGAGTGCAGGAATTTGTCGTCTCTTCGGAGCTTCCGCTGGGCGAAATATTTTTGGAATTTTTAGGGCGTAATCCAAATGAAAAGGGCCTTGTTTACTTGTTGAACGGTCGGTATAAAGGATTTGGCTACTGCAATAAGCGTGTTTCTAGCGAAAAGAAAAAGCGAGAAGCCATCGTCTTCAAGGCCGAGAACAGAGATGTTAGACGTATTTTGAGACGCTATTTCAAACTCAACCCTGTTTAAATTTTTATCAACACTGATTTACTGGCTTGATACACCAGTAAATCAGTGTTTCACCTTTGGTAAAAACTTTTTGTCGTTCTCATCGGAATCTTTATAGTAGGCTCGCGTTTCGTCCAGTTTATGATGCATTTCTTCACGTACGTTGTGGTATCCTTGTACATGGTATACATTCTGCATTTCCTGTGGATCTTTTTCTAGATCGTATAATTCCCACTCATCTTTGTCATAATAGAAATGGATCAGTTTGTACCTTTCGGTACGAATTCCATAATGTCGTTTTACCATGTGAATGGAAGGATACTCATAATAGGTGTAATATACGGCATCGCGCCATTGCTTTTCTTTTCCATTGAGTAGGCCACGAAAAGATTTTCCCTGCATATCTTTCGGGATTGCAAGTCCTGCATAATCTAGGATTGTTGGGGCAAAATCGAGATTCTGGACAAGTGCTTTTGAGGATTGGCCAGCTTTAATTTCTGCTGGATAGCGGATCAATAAGGGAGTTCGAAGCGATTCCTCATACATAAAACGTTTATCAAACCAACCATGTTCACCTAGATAGAATCCTTGGTCTGAGGTATAAATGACAATGGTATTTTCGTCAAGTCTATTATCTTTCAGAAATTCCAATAGGCGTCCAACACCATCGTCTACCGCTGCAACGGTACCCAGGTAATCTTGCATATAGCGTTGATATCGCCAGCGCATCAGGTCTTCTTTGGACATGCTGGGATATTTTATCTTAAAATCTGCCATAATTGGGTTGTATATTGAATCCCATGTTGCACGTTGTGCTGCGGTCATTCTTCCTAAGTTTCCATTAAAGGCAGCTTTATCCCAAGATAGATATTCTTTTAGTCCCAATTCATCCATTAGCGTAGGCGGTATCTTATTGTCACCAGCCCAGTTCATGTGTTTAAGGATATTCATTTCCGCGGTTTTTGCGGCGGTTCCTCTTCCTTCGTAGGTGTCGAATAGATTGTCCGGTTCTTTATAGGTTTTTGATGTATATTGTTGAATATGCCGTAAAGCAGGTAGCCATTCTCGGTGTGGCGCTTTTTGATGATAAAGCACACAGAATGGTTTACTAGTATCTCTTTTAGCGATCCAATCTAAGGTCATATCGGTGGTGAGATCCGATACATAGCCTGGCATTTGTTGTTTCACGCCATTGATAATGAAGTTAGGATTATAATATTCGCCCTGGTCGATAAGTACCGCGGAGTAGTTGAATCCCTGTGGCAATCCATCCATGTGGATTTTACCAATTAATGCTGTTTGGTACCCATTTTTTTGAAGAATCTTGGCAAAGTTGTCCTGATTCCAGTCGAATTTTGCCTCATTATCAATTTTCCCATTCATATAACTGTGCTTTCCCGTTAAAAGTACAGCCCGACTGGGCGCACATAATGAATTTGTAACGGTCGCACGTGTGAAAATGGCACCTTCCTTTGCTAATCTGTCAATATTGGGTGTTTCATTTAATCCGTAACCATAAGCGCTGATCGCTTGATAACCATGGTCATCACTCATGATATATACAATATTTGGATGCTTTTTTGTCTGCTCTTTTTGTGCCAATGCCCAAAAAGGTACACATGCGTACAAGGTGAATGTAAGAATATAATGATGCAATTTCATGGTTAAGGTTTGTATGTGTTGCGACGATCGTTTTTACCACAAGCTAATATAGCTGTTTTCATTGAGACAAAGATGATGCTATTAGTTTAATGATACCTTTTACTATTTAAATGATTTGTTTATTTTATTATTCTGATAGAAATTTGCAGTATTGATAATTTTACTTATATATGAAGAAGAGTTTATTAGCACTTGCACTAGGGGGATTAGGGATAGGTATTACCGAATTTAGTATAATGGGGATGTTACCGGACGTTGCCCAAAGCCTGCAAGTTTCAATTCCGGAAGCTGGTTATCTCATTACCGCTTATGCTTTGGGTGTTGTTATTGGTGCTCCACTATTGGTAGTTGCTATGAATCGGTTGTCGCCCCTTAAAACCCTGATTACCCTCATGGGATTATTTACTCTGTTTAATGGATTATCTGTGATTGCTCCAGACTTCGGTCTTTTGCTGGCGTCGCGTTTTATTTCAGGATTGCCGCATGGTGCTTTCTTCGGTGTAGGGTCTGTCATTGCTAGTCGATTGGCCGATCCTGGGAAAGAAGCGCAGGCGGTAGCGACGATGTATTCGGGATTGACCGTTGCCAATTTATTTGGGGTTCCATTGGGTACCTATATAGGGCATCATTTTTCATGGCGTTATACTTTCTTATTGATTGTTGTCGTCGGTATTTTGACCATGTTAGCCTTAAAGTTGTGGATGCCTAAAATGAAAGCAGCACCTAAAAATAATCCCTGGAAGGACTTTGGCATTTTTCGCAATGTGAATGTCTGGTTTATGGTTTTATTATTTTCAGTGGCCCCAGGGGCGTTGTTTGCCTGGATAAGTTATATTGCTCCGCTGATGACTGAAGTGTCTGGGATTGCTGATAAATACCTGCCGTATATTATGGTGTTGGCTGGATTGGGTATGTTTGTGGGGAATTTGATCGGCGGGAAGTTGACGGATACTTTTTCGCCAACAAAGGTGGTCGTAGCCGTATTGGTGGTTCAGATTTTATGTATGCTGGCTATTTATGGCCTGTCCGACAACGTTGGGATATCCTTGGTGATGACTTTTTTAACCGGAGTCACTACTTTTGCGCTTGTACCTTCGTTAACCCTATTATTGCTTAATTCGGTAAAGAGTGATGCTGAAATGTTGGTTGCTTCTCTGGGGCCTGCATGTTTTAATATTGCGAATGCGTTGGGTGCTTTTTTAGGTGGTGTGCCTATTAATCAAGGCTATGGTTACACTTCTCCAGCTTTGGTTGGTGCGGTAATGGCGGCATTAGGGATAGTCATTTCTTTATGTTACATCCAACGAAGCAAAAAGCAGCCGACTATGGATAACAAAGAAGTTCTTGAGGATGCCGTTGGTCAACTTTCATAATCCTTCATGTCGTCTTGAAATTTGTTGTCGGTCCTAAAAAAATAGCGAATAGGATTGATGTTAACCAATATTTCCACCAATTCTATTGAAGATAGACTTAAATTGAACATCGATATTTTCACCCAGGTACATGCGCTTGGCCCGGCGTTTTATAGGATTTCCTTGGTTCAATAGGAAGGAAACTGTGGTTGTATTCTCTTGAGGTAGTACAATTTTAGAATTTTGCCTTAAATAGAGTTTTAACAAAGCCATTCCGGCGGATTGTTTATTGGCGACAATAAGACCTTCTCCCAAAGTGGGAAGGTAATAGCCGCGGACAGTTTCGTTCTCCACATAGACAAAGCCAGCCGTGAAATGTGGTTCTATTTCGAACCGTCTATTTTCGGCAGCAGTTTTCTGGTCGAGTGCCAAAAGTTGCTCGCTATAACGGGATTGATAGTGCTGTATGTTGTGGTCCGGTTCTTCAAGCTGAGTGATCTGTATATCCTCAAAGAAAAGATAGAAAGAAGATTCCTTAAAGCCGAGTTTTGTGTAAACTGGTGCGCCCATATCCGTTGCAATGAGTTGGATGCTCTTGCATTTTTTGCTATTTGCTATACGAATAAGTTCTTGGGTGATGTGTTTCCCATAGCCTTTTCCTCTTTCATCGGCAGAAACGATAATATGTCCCAACCAGGCTACGTTACTATGGATAATGGTCGTACCTATGGCGACAATTTTCTGATCGACCAGGAGTTTTATGGGAAAACAAAAAGGGCTTTCTATATAGTGTTGTATTTTGATCGTGATATTGCCCCATCCTTCCGGACTTAGCGTTGTAATTATGGGAAGATCGGAAAACTGAATAGGATCAAAATTCATGTAGCCTCTATTTTATTGCGGTTTTATTGTACTTGTTTTTATATTCAAGGGGGGATAGTCCCGTAAACCGACGGAATATTTCACGGAAAGCCTTTACGTCAGTATACCCAATAGCGTACATTACTTCATTTACCGTTTTCCGCGAGCTTTCCAATTCCTTTTTTGCCGATTCCACTTTTATCCGTTGAAGATATTCCACAGGTGTATTACCTGTCGCTTTAATAAATCTACGGTCGAAATTCCGGCGTCCGACGGTGAATTTTTCAGATAACTTCTCCATGGAGATTTTTTCTGAGAAGTTATTCTCGAGATAGTCCTGTGCACGCATGACCATTTCATCGCCATGTGACTTTTGACCATTAAAGATCATAAAATCGGATTGCGTTTGTCTGGCAATATCAATTTGAAATATTTTGGAGCAATAAATCGCTGTCTGTCTGTCGTAAAACTTTTCAACCAGGTAAAGGAGGAGGTTGAGGAAGGAATAACCGCCACCATTGGTATAGATTCCCTGCTCATCGGTAATAATTTGTTCTGTTTTTAAGTTGACTTTGGGGAAGAGCTTATGGAAGTTTGCTGCTGATTTCCAATGGATAGAGCAGCTTTTGTTATCTAAAAGTCCCGTGGATGCGAGCAGATATGCACCGGTACACATGCTTGCTACATTTGCTCCTTTGGCATGATGGTGTAATATCCATTCTGAAAGAACGCTATTCCCAGCTTCTATTGCAGTAAAATTGGAAATGACAGCGGGTACAATAATGAGGTCTGTTTTTTGAATTGCAGTGATATCTTTCTGTGGCATGACCGTTAATAATCCATTGACAAAGTTACTCTGTTTAGAAACTCCTGCTAATTCTATAATAAATATAGGCTCCCTGTTCAGTTGATCGTAATAGCGGTTCGCTTCGGTAAATACATGGTATGTTCCAATAATGCACGATAGCGTATTAGGGCCTGTCTGACTGTCTGGAACTAAGATCGTTAGATGTTTCATGTTCAAAGTTCATAAGATCGAATAAACAATAACATGCCTATTTGATACTATTCAAATATACCTAAACGATTTGTCTAAATCAACCGCTGAGAATGTCTATTTTACACCCCTTTTTGTGTTTTAAAGTCCGTTATATTTGATCTACACATTAAAGTTAATACAACAAGATGGTACAAATGATCGCAATATATAAGTTGACCGAAGAATCTTGGCACCTCATGATGATGATGTTCAGATTTACATATTTGATTCGATTGAGGTATAGGAAGATAAGAAGTATGAGTTAATGGTTAAAAATACGAAGAATGATGAAAAAGGAAGATTTTAAAATGAGTATTACCGTTGATGCAGGTGCTCAACGCGTATTTGAAGCAATCAATAATGTCCGTGGATGGTGGTCTCAAAATATTGAAGGTCCAACTGCTGCTTTGCATGATGAGTTTATATATCATTATCAGGATGTACATCGTTGTCGAATACGAATAGAAACGATGGAAACAGATCGTAAAGTAGTCTGGCGGGTCCTCGAAAACTATTTTAAATTTACCCAGGATGAACGGGAATGGACTAATAGTTCCATTATCTTCGATATTGTTGAAGATGTAGGTACAACTACATTACATTTCATCCATCGTGGGCTTAATTCCCAGATGGAATGTTATAAGGTATGTCATGATGCCTGGACATATTACATAGCGGACAGCCTAAGACAATTGATTTTAACGGGGATGGGACAGCCTACTCCAAAGGAGGAAATAGCGCTGGACGCTATGGAAGAGAATCGCATACCACATGATCCTGGGACAAAAAGTATCTACCATAGATTGTTAATTGAAACTCCGGTAGAGACTGTTTACAAGGCGCTTACAACGGCGGAAGGACTAGCAGGCTGGTGGACACCAGATACGAAGGCAAAGCCAGAGATTGGTGCGATCCTGCGCTTTGGATTTGGTCCCAGCTATTTTAAAAATATGGAAGTTATTTCGCTGAAGCCTTATTCCAGGGTCGAGTGGCGCTGTGTCAAGGCATTTGAGGAATGGATTGGAACGACACTGACCTTTGAACTTGAACCTCAGCAAAAGGGATGTATGCTGCTGTTTCACCATGATGGCTGGACAAATTATAGTGCGGAATTCGCTTCCTGTAGTTTTGATTGGGCACTATTTTTCAGGAGTTTAAAATTTTTCTGTGAAAAAGGAAAGGGTTTTCCTTATCCCGAATTTAATGTATAAAATTCGGGAAGGGGCATAGTGTATTTTTGGTATAAAATGAGACTATCGCAATAGCTTGGCAATCGCATGCAGATAGTCTTTATTTTTAGAAAAATCATTATGTCCCTCCTTTGCCAACCGAATCAATTTATCCTGTTTTTTAAAGAATCTACTCAGTTTAATGGAAGAGTCAAAATAGACGGCTTTATCCTGGTCTCCGTGGAAGATGATCGTTCTACATTTTACTTTTTGTAATGCCGAAGCATTGTCGAAATGAAAGGGGAGCCCGCTTGTATCGAGCTCAGGAGCGATATGTTGCGTCCAATCTTCAAAACTATAGTAAGGTGCCTGAAGAATAAGTATTTTTGGGGCGTTATGCGAAGCAATAGTTGAAGCCAGTGCTGTACCCATCGATTGACCAATTATGATGATATGATCTTCCGGATAATGTTGTTTCAGGTTATCACAGACTATTTGCAGATCACTATAAAGTAGTTTTTCATTGGTTACTTTACCTTCACTTTTTCCGTAACCTCGGTAGTCTAACATAAAAAGATCATAGCCGTTATCAGTATAGATATTCGCAATTTTACCCCAAGTGTCTACCGCCCCATTACTGCCATGCAAATAGAAAATTAGTCCTTTGCTCTTGTCTGCCTTAAACAAGATCCCATGGAGTTTAACATGATCTGCTGTTGTGATAAATTTTTCTTCATATTTGCCCTGAAAATGGAAGGTTGAATCTTGGAGCTTTTTGCCTGGAAATAGTTGTTCCTCAAGGATCTCATTCCAGTTTGGTTTCACTTTAGCCTTACTATTGGCTTGCGCATGTACTACGAGGTATGAAAAGATGAATAGCAGGAGTAATAGCATTGGACGTGACCAAAGGTGACGATAGAATTTTGTTAATGCGGTGGTATTGTTTACGTGCATAAATATACTTGGTCTATGATTTTTATTTAAGTTACACATTTCTGTGGCATCCAGAAAATGTGGGAATTCCTAGTTTTAGCGGTATCTTTCTTATAAACTTAATCTAGGTTAAGTTTACGCCTTAATCTAGGTTGTTGGAAGCAGACTTCTTCTTGTCGTACCTTTGAGATAGCAATTTAAAATGAAGTGATCATTTAGGCTTCAACTTAAATTCATCAAGAACGATAAAAAAGGAGATTATAACATGAAAAAATCAATTGAAAGAATTTTCCAACGTCCAGCTCAACCTGGAATGGTAGGAGATGGATTTCGTGTATTTAATATGATACCAGGGAATGGGATTTCCCAAAAGAGGATGAGTCCATTTCTTTTACTGGATTTCAATGCAGCATTTGATTTTGGACCTTCGGATCATATTAGAGGCGTGGATGTACATCCGCATAAAGGATTTGAAACCGTGACTATCGCCTACAAAGGTAGTGTAGCCCATCATGACAGTTCGGGGAATAGCGGTGTTATTCGTCCAGGTGATGTACAATGGATGACTGCCGGCGCTGGCATATTGCATAAAGAGTACCATGAAGAGGAATTTTCAAAGAAAGGCGGATTATTTGAAATGGTTCAGCTCTGGGTTAATTTACCAGCGAAGGATAAATCAACAGCGGCGCACTATCAGGCAATTACTGCCGATCAGATGGGGAAAGTCGTGTTGCCCGATGCGGCAGGGGTAGTCAATGTCATCGCGGGGAAATTTCAGGATATGGTTGGACCAGCGAGCACCTATACACCCGTCAATCTATTTGACATCAAATTGGAAGAGCAACATGAAACGAACTTTTTGGTTCCACAAAATCATAATACAGCGATGCTCGTTGTGAATGGGGAGGTTGTGGTCAACGGTGAACTTGCTAAGGAGCATAGCTTTGTTTTATTTGGTCATGATGGTGAAGAGATTTCGATAAGGGCAAATAAAAATGCAGTTTTACTTGTGTTAAGTGGTGAACCCATTGATGAACCTATCGTGAGTTATGGCCCATTTGTAATGAATACACAGGCGGAGATTTACCAAGCCTTTGAAGATTTTCAAGCTGGCAAGTTTGGCGTACTTGAATAAATGAAATAAATTTCCATACATGGCTTATATCCTTAATATGTAGGCCATGTATGGAAATCAAAATAGAAAAGATTGTCCGTTAACTTGCATTTCTTTGGATTGTCGTGCTCAACGACTAAGAAAAGTTTTTTGGTCGTCTATCATAGCCGACATGCACGATGAGGACCAGTAGTGTACAACAAAAGCCGGCCAATACCACGCCATTCCATTGAAAGTATTTCCAAGCCAGGGAAGCCAAGTAACTACCCAATGATCCACCGGCAAAGTAACTAAACATATAGACTGTATTTAGTCGGTTGGTTGCCCCTAGATTTAAGGCAAAAAAAGCAGATTGATTGCTGATATGCATGGATTGTAAACCCAGGTCGATTAAGATTACACCGGTTATTAATCCGATATAGCTATTCCCTCCGATGTAGAATACAATCCAGCTCAATAGCAGGATAAATATGGAACCAAGAATAATGGTATACGTAGAAACACGCGTTGCAATTCGGCCGACCACTGATGCTGCCAGCGCGCCAACAGCCCCTATTAATCCGAAGGATCCCGCTACGGCAGAGCCTGCGTAGAAAGGAGCTTCCTGTAAATGAAATACTAATGTAATCCAAAAAGCACTGAATCCAGCAAAGCCTAAAGCCCCTCTGAGTGTAGATAGCCATAATACCGGTTGAGTTTTTGTCAGATGGACCAAGGAGTGCATTAATTGGAGATAAGTACCTTGAAATGTCGGTTTTACATCAGGTAGTGCGAAAGCTAATAATAACATGAATAAAACCATTAATGCTATAGCTATATAATAGATCGCTTGCCATCCCCAGATATCGCCAATAAATCCAGCTGCGACACGGGAAAGCAGAATACCCAATAGTAAGCCACTCATGACCATTCCGATTGATGAATTGCGTTTTTCGGGAGCAGCTAGTTCGGCCGTCAGGGGAACGAGCATTTGAGGAACGACAGAGCTGAATCCAACCATAAAGCTTGCCATATAGAGCAACTCGAGGGTGGGAGCTAAGACCATAGCCAATAAGGAGACTACGATCAGCAGAAATATGGTTAATATTAATTTCTTTCTTTTTATCATATCTCCCAAAGGGACGATAAAGAGCAGCCCGGTTGCAAAACCGATCTGGGTGAGCATTGCAATCATACTAATTGCAGCTTCACTGACGTGAAAGTCTTTTGCCATCAATCCCAAAAGCGGCTGATTATAATAGTTGTTGCCGACCACTATTCCCGTTGTCAAGGTAATAAGCCATAAAAGAGGCTTCGTCAATACAGGTCTATCCGGTTTTGAGTTTACTTGAGGTTCTATGTTTTGATCTGCAATGTTTGTTGTATGTACCATTTCGAATTGTATTTCCTTGGCCGCAAATTTAAAGAGAGAATTGTTGGCAGAAATGAAGAATTCGATCCATGAATTGAAGAATTGAAGTTTGATTAACATCAATAGTGTAAAACTCAACAGGCCTATGCAGTTCTTAGATGCATAGGCCTGTTGAGTTTTAAATGAAGATAGGCGAAAATATTGTGCACTGATCAATCAGGTTTAAAGATTTATTTGCTGATTTCTCTTTTTGCGAGAAGCATTATAGACAATGATCACACTAATCGTCATCAGGATAAATGCTAAGAAAAACGGCGCACCCGAAAATTTAAATGGTGCTTGGTCATGGGTGAAATAATAAAATAGGTTTGTCATCATCGGTGGACCAATAATCGATGTTGCACTCATCAAGCTTGTTAATGCACCTTGAAGTTCACCCTGTTCGTTTGAAGGAACATTTTTTGTAATAACCGATTGAAGAGCTGGTCCACAAATACCACCCAAGCAATAGGGGATAAGGAATACAAACATCATCCATCCTTCGCTTGCAAACGAGAATAACAGTAGTCCAATAGCATACAGGGTCAATCCATAGAAAATGCTTTTTTGTTCACCAAGTTTGGGCGTTGTCCATCGAATTAAGACACCCTGAACCAATCCAATCAATAATCCAATAACACCTAATGAGATACCCACCATTCTTTCTGTCCAGTCGAATTTATACATGGTGAAGAAGTTCCAGTTACTTTGAACTGCGTGGCCTGCGATATATATTAAAATTAAGGCAACGATTAATCCGGATATTTCTGGATGTTTTCCAAGAAACTTAAAGGATCCAATTGGATTTGCGCGTTTCCATTCAAAAGCTCTGCGTTTTTCTTTATCTAAGCTCTCAGGTAAGATAAAATAGCCATACAGGAAGTTTAGCATACACAGTCCTGCGGCTGCATAAAAGGGAACCCTGGCACCATAGTGACCGAGTAGACCGCCAATAACTGGGCCGATGATAAAGCCTAGACCAAATGCAGCGCCTATCAAACCAAAGTTCTTTGCCCGATCTTCATCGGTGGATATATCAGCGATATAAGCACTTGCCGTTGTGAAACTAGCACCTGTCAATCCAGCGATAACGCGTCCTAAGAATAACCAACCTATAGTTGGCGCGAGGGCAAGAAAGATGTAGTCTACCGCAAAGCCAAAAAGTGAAATCAATATAATTGGCCTTCTGCCATATTTATCGCTGAGGTTACCAACGACGGGAGAACAGATGAATTGCGTGAAAGCATAGGCAAAGCCGAGCCAACCGCCATATTTTGCCGCTTCACTAACATCGCTATGAATCAATTCCTCGATAAGTTTTGGGACGACAGGAATAATGATTCCCCAACCCGTAATATCGATTAGTAGTGTAATAAATATGAATCCGATTGCTGCTTTTTTCTTGGAATTTTCCATCATGATTCAAAAGTAATGAAATCCTTAAAAACTTGTTTGTTATTTAATTACTAATTTGTGGTGAGTGTCGCATTTTCGATAGCGTTAACAAATCGAAAAGAGGGAGCTTTTTTCTTTCGATAGCGTGCCCATTTCTGGTTAAATCGCTTGACATTTGGGATGGTGCAGCACCGTGAAATTACATGAATTCGCAATAAAACACAGTTTATTTGCTTGGGTATGTAAGGATAAAGCAAGTTCTATCTGGGATTCATCTGTGATGAGAACCTCGGGGTGTAATATAACTTCTGTAAAACGACCACTTCCATCTCCATCCGTTTCCAGGGTAGCGATAGCATTGTCCTTATAGGATAAAATCTCGATGCTATTTTTCGAGCAGACGTATAAATAGGACATCATGTGGCAAGAAATCAGGCTGCTCAGCAGCAAATCTTCCGGATTGTACAATGCAGGGTCACCCTTGAATGCTTTTGCTGCGGAAACTTGCAGGTCAGCTTTCCCCTCGATCGCGATGTGATGGCTTTTTGTATAAATTTTTGAACCTACAACACTAGGCTGTTCAGGATGATTCCAAGCCAAGGACGCTTTAAAGATATGTTTGTAACTCATTTTGTTTCAAATTTAAGGTCTTCTCCGATATTATAGAACGTCTAGTCCGCCAACTGCAACTACTTCGTTTGTCATCAGACCACGGCGGCGTCTGATGACAGTACTGTTATGTGCGAACAAAAGTGATATAATCTGTGTTGACAGGTTCAATGCCATTTTTTCGCATTTCGCTTGCTATTTGCGCCCTGTGATAGGTGCCATGATTAAAGACGTGTAACAGAATGTCGTTGGCCTTGTTATGAAAAGCCTGATGCTGTGTGTTTGTATAATTGACAATTTCATCCTCCGTATCATTTCTGCGCCGAATTTGCTGCCTAAATCCTTCAGAAGCTAAATCGTGATACCTTTGGCAATCGATGATACTGTGCTCATCCCAAACACCAACAGGTGGTTTTTCACCAGTTAATCGACTTAACCAAATAATCTGAGCATTGACAATATGGCTAAAGAGCCGTATGCAAGAATGAGGTACATTTTCGCCTTCACTTTTCAATTTATCCAGGAGTGCTGTATTGGCCCAGTTATTATATAACCAAAGCTGCATAAAAGTAGTTGACATCTAATTGTTGTTTATGTGGGTTCTATAAAATTAAATATACGGAAGATCGCAATAAATTTTTTGCCAACCCCATCAATCGTTCATTTTATGGACAATTTATGGTTGAAAATTTAAAGCAATATATTTGTTACAATTTTATTCTTTTCTACGTAATTCTATTTTTTGGTTTGTTCAGATCTTAATTGAGATATATTCAGATTGTTAGCGTTATAGGTTGTTGTTTTTTGTCGCAGAAATGTCTTTTTGCGTTCTCGCATAGCAAGTCAGACTACCACAGACTAAAGGATATCATTATATTAGACTGATATTATCGAAAAGTATGCTATCTATGAACAGGTTTTTCCAAAATTACAATACGGGAAAACGTATTATTCTTCATTTGTGTTTTTGGTTTTTGGTTTTGGGAATGCAATTCATTTCCTATCAGCGGATAGATATTGATAATTCCTGGATTTTGTTTGTAAAGGACGTATTTTCTTTGTTGACCATATTTTATGTAACAGCGTATGTCATCATTCCGCGCTGGTTTATTCCTGGAAAGTTTGTGTTGTGTATATTGTGGTTATTGTTTATTTATGCCTGGTGGTCGTTTCTAAGTTATTTTGCAGCCCTATTAACATTGAAATATCTAACACCAGATGTTCGCCTGTCAAGCTATCTTGAAATAATACTAAGTCAAGGAATCTTCGGTGCTTTTCGCCTTTCTTCCATTAGCGATTATTTGTTGGATTTTATTTTTCTGGTGGCCCTGCCTTTGACCGTAAAAATTGTACAGGCGTTTATGTCTGTCCGAAATTCAAAAATGAAACTCGAATTGAAAAATTCAGCACTTGAGTTGAACAATGTCCAGTTGGAACTTGCTTTTCTAAAATACCAGATTAATCCACATTTTTTACTTAACACACTTTATAGCATCTATGTGCTGGTATCCGATCATGATGAAAGAGGCGGCGAAAGTATGATGCGTTTAAGCAGTATGATGGTGTATTTACTGCATGAAAGTAATCAACCCAGGATAGAAATTAGTCGCGAATTTCAATTGCTAAAGGATTATGTTGAATTGGAAAAGTTACGCTATAGCGAGACCGTGCAGATCAATCTAAATTTGGCGGCTGAAGACGAAAGCTGCATGATGGTTCCTTTGATCTTTTTTCCGTTTGTAGAAAATGCATTCAAACACGGACCTCGGCTAAGTTCTTCGGCGGGATGGATATCCATAGACATTAAGGTGAAGGATGACAAGGTGTATATGCACGTGGCTAATGCATATAGGGAACTTTCAAAACCAGAAAATTATATCGGCGGATTAGGGATAGAAAATGTAAAAAAGCGACTGGAACTTCATTATCCTCATCATCATAATTTGAAAATAAAGTCGCATGAGGGTGTATTTAGTGTTAATCTTGTTGTAACTTTACATTCGGAAACAGAACCGTAGCACCAAAGCAGCGGGTTGCGAAGTACTTATGAATAGAATTAAAACTATCCTTATTGAAGATGAGCCTATTGCGAGAGGTCGCCTGGAGAAATTAGTTTCCAAATTAGGCCTGATCGAAATATTGGGTGTATTTGAAAACCCATTGCAAGCAATTGACGTTTTAAGGCAGCAGGAGGTAGATCTCATTTTGTCCGATATAGATATGCCTGAAATGGATGGAATTACCTTTCTCAAAGGACTTGCTCATCCACCATTTGTTGTTTTTATAACTGGGCATTATGAGTATGCTGTTGATGGGTTTGAATTGGAAGTAATCGATTATATCTTAAAGCCACTCCTGACGGAAGAGCGATTGATCAAGGCAATTGAAAAAGTTCAAAAGGCAATCTTGTTTTCTCGAAGAGGGGCACAGGGTGAAAGAAAAGCGATTAAGATAAAGGATCGGAACAAAACTATTTTTATAGATCCTGCAGATATTTTCTATTTAAAAGCCTGGGGGGATTACATTCAAATTTATACGTTAGAAGGTATGCAGACTTTGCTGTCGACCATGAAAGATATGGAAGCAGAACTGCCTTGGGATATGTTTGCTCGTATGCATCGATCCTATATTGTCAATATCAAACAGATCAAGGGTGTTGAGGCAAGTAAAGTCATTCTGAAAAATGGGACAGAACTCGGTATTGGTTTACAATATCGTAATCAGCTCTTCGCGAAGATGGGACTTATATAATTTATCGGGTTCATAGGTTATACGTTTTTTCTGTTTCCCAATTTGCATTTTATAATAGCCAACCATAAAATGGTAAACAGCAAGTTCATGTAAGCGTTGATCGGACATGAACAATCGGTTAATGAACATATGAATGTAGCTTGATAGTAACGATGTTCGGGCTGACTTGAATTCATCTTGATCGGTATGACTCCGTAAGGTGTTAAATATGCTGTATTGAAGTGCATTTAGTTTCTTTTTCGATTCTTCAGGGTTGTCTAAAGGTTTGTCGAACCAGTCTTTTTTCTCTTTAAACTTATTGTTGAGATGAATCCAAAGGTTTTTATTATTATCAAATTCTTGCTGATAAAGGGTATTCATCTGTAGGCAGAAATCTCTTTTCTCGATCAGTGTAAATTTTGCAGCTTCTAATAGCGACTCAATATTTTCGAAAGCCAGGCGCCATCGATCATTGATTGAAGTACTTTGTTGGATAACCTTCAGTACCGTTTCGCTCTGTTGATAGAATAGCTCCTCACTAAGTTCCATACAAAATGGTGTATATCGTTCAATCTCCCGTGTATAAGTGTCAAAGGATAGCGTTGATATCTGTCCATCTTTAATAAACTGTTCCAATAGGGTATTAAGCGTGGATATAACGAAATAATACTGGCTTGGATCTGAAAGCTCAACTCTAAATCGAATGTGGGGCGATGGATCGTTGTAGCGTATAAAAAACCATTTTTTTAGGACATCTTGTTGATTAAGTGTCGCTACGATTAGGGGGAAAATTTCCTTTAACAAGGTGTCTGCAACATGTAAACCACAATAGATCTTGGCGTAAAGCCATTCACTGCCCAAGGGGAAGCATCTTTTTAGGTTACTTTCTTGAGGGGCTGATTCATTTGTGAAAGTCTCCTGCTGTGATTCTATTGGAATAATGATTTCGTTGGCAAAAATATGTCCATCTTTATCGCAGACTACTGATGAATAGTCATTCAGGATATATTCGGTTAATATGATCTCTCTTTTGCACATATGATCCAATACGATTTCTATGCAAAAAGGATTGTCTAAATTTATCAACAATTCATTATCGCCACTGCTGATGATGACCATTGCAGGAATTGCTAGCTCCGCTTGTATATTTTTTATGAAAGCCTGAGGGGTACTGGGGTATTTCGCTATTTTTTGAATTCGCCATTGTGCTCTAGACAAGATAATATTTTTGTAGCTTGTTCTTGGGAGTCTCGGCTGCTCCTTCATAATCCCCCAATTCCAGGAAAGATCCAACCTATTATTTTGGAACTGAAAATCTGCGAGAAACTTATATATATTCATACCCTGTTCAAAATTGTGGGCGGTAGTTAAACGGGGTATAACCATTTTATTGAATTTCCTGGACCACAAGATTAGGCGCTGGTCTTTGATGAACAGGTATAAGTCATTAACATCAATTTGCTCTTGTTCTTTATCGATTGTCGGGCTTAGACAAATTGATGCTTTTCGCAGCGCAGGTCTATAAATGATATTTCCAGCATTATTGTCTGGGTAATGACAAATCTCGGCAAGTATCGCATTTGGAAACTGCTGTTGCTCTGTGTCGGCAGATTCCTTCAACTTGTTATTCAATTTTTCATCCAGATGTGCAAATCTGGAAATTAAGTTTCCTGATGACGAACCACCAATGGTAACCAGATTGAAGAATAAGTTTTCCTGACATGAACTTCTAAGGAGATTGCCGATGGCATAGCATGAAGAAGGGATCGTATTGACAGTTTGTTTACGTTGTTTAGCGATATGATCTAGATCTTCGCTGGTCAGCTGAATTTCGGTGAATTGATTTTTTACACTTTCTACAAATTTTTCAATGACCAGATCTTGATAATGGTGGTCGCCATATTTTTTTTCGCCCGCCGGGGTGATGTTGTTAACTTCCCCGAGTATTTCATCCGTTATATTGTAAACACCTTCTTGACGTCCGTAACCAATCCCAATATCGGGGTCTAGAGCTGTCGTTAGCGGAACCATTCTATCTTCATATTTAACAGAGAACGCAGCTCTAAACCGATCAAAATCTGTTAACTTAGCCTGGCTGCAAAGTGGTAGTAAATCCTGAAATTGATCTCTTATGTGATCTAATGCGGTATCTGATAAATTGTTTTCGTCCATCCCTATGAGAAGGTCCCCCTGTAACGAATTGGTCATATCGAGGTCTGGAGCCAAAGGCTGCAATAATTTAAGGATGGCGGTTCGGATCTCAATGACAGATTGAGAACTATGAAGCCATTTTCTTATCGTTAATAAAGGATTTAAATAATTTCCCTCCTTATCCACTCTTTCAAGCGTCGTTATCAGGCTGTCCAGATAACCTCGGCCAATGACATTGGGCTGTAATTCAGAGGATATGATTCCAAGGCTGATGAGGTTATTGACGAATAGGGCCGCATGCGTTATCGATGCTCCAAGACCTTGCAGCAGATCGATTAATGATTGATAGTGGCTGGTTCTCTTATTGTGTTCAAAGTATTGGATGACTCGATCCAAAACTGGAGTAAGCCTTATACGTTTCAGGATATGCTGTCCTTTCTTCCCATTTGTCACTTTTTGATAATATTTGTAATATTTACCATCTAAGTATAAGGTGGGATTGAGACGATAATAGAGTTGACTGTAAATTCTTTTGTCTTTTGATATCTGTTCAATAATTTTTGTCAAAATGGTGGTATCCAGTTTTAAAACAGCTTGATTTGCATTTGACCTGATTAACGATACCTTTTTTTCGGAGACGGCAATGTTCCCAAAAGATACCCCTGCGAATAAACCGAAAGGCGTACTTCTGGTGCTCATCCTAATCGCATATTTGAGTAGTGAAGCGATCATTTTTGAGCTGCTTTCTTTCTTGTATTCAAGCCATTTTTGAACTTCCGCCGAGAAGGCCGGGCTTGCCAGAAATAAGGCTTCTTTTAATTGCTCAATTTGAAACAAATGACGAAGTTTCTCTTCTATTTCATGTCGCTCAGTTATCGTTAAAAGATCAACGGCAGATGCAGCTGGAAGTAGCGGCGTGCGCAGAAGAAAATAATCGGATAAGTGGAATAATGACATGAATTAGTTGGACTAGTATTGCATGACTTGTTTTATACAAGACTGAAACATCTGGGGCGAAATTGGTTTTTGCAGCGCAAAATGCTTCCTGTTTTTGATAAATTCTGGATATTGCCAACGTGACACGGCAGAGGTGATGATCAGGATTGGAATATCAGCGATCAATTCGGCTAGTGTATTAATATTACCGCCGCTAACAATGAGATCGAGGAATAGGATGTCTGCAGATTTTAGATCATGGCTAAATAATGCTGGATTTTCAATGTCTTCAACCATCTTAATCAATTGAAGATCTGGAAACATGTGAATGTATTCAACTATTTTTTTTGTCGCCAGTGGTTCATCCTCAATGAGAATACATTTAAGCTTGGGTGAAGTCATATACTCGATTCTTTTTTTATTTATTAGGCAATGAAGACGATTGCTGTAAAGGCGCCTACCAGAACGCCTTCACAGCGTTATCCTCTTTTATATTACTTTTGAAGATGTAACTGTCTTAATAGTTACCAGTTCCATATCATCAAAATCAAAAAATGAGATCGGTTCTACCGCGCAGACAGTTTGTACATCCAGTACAAAATCCTCTGCTAAAAAATTTTCAATGTTTTCCATAGTTATACGTTTAAATTGTAAACAAATGTGCTCGCTATGGAAAAGAACAACGAAAAATATCGACAGAATTGAAAATGAATCAGACGAACTAAAGAATCTATTCGACGAAAAAAATAGTGTCTGTTGCTATTTATGTTCGCGATGTAGTAGACTTTGTTTGCAGAGCCTGCCAGATCATCATGGACATTGAAAGAAGTTCTATCGTGTGTTTCTGGAAAATTCGACGAAATAGCATTTGAATACGATGAAACAGCAGTAGCTTCATTGTAGTATTCCATCTGGTTCGTTATCTTAGATTCATCTATTTTAGCATCAAAAAACCATTTCTTTAGCCATTAAAGCCATGTAGCTTAAATAGATCAACCAACGAGAGGGCTTGAGGTAATTCCTTAAACCAAAAAAGCATCTACCAAAAAAATAGGTGAGTAGTGTGGGCGCGTAAAACAAATGAGAATATGAATTTATCTAATGAAATGTATGGTTTTTTGAAAAGAGAAGGTTTACGGTTATTTAGAAAAAAAGTAAGCTGGCAGACCTCTGCGAGATATCAAATCTATGGAGATGGAAAAACAAAGATCGGTGTCGCATTTGACAGAATTCAAAATTTTATCGATGAAGATACCAGTGCATCCGGCTGGAGTGGAATGGAAAAGATTAAACTCGAAGAACGGGGTGATTATATTATCTATGGTTTTGTTGAGAAAATTGAAAGCTAAAGAAGAGTTCTCCATCTAATTTTTCCATTGAGCTTGACCTTTCGTATTTTATTATCGAGTAAATTTTACAAATCAATTCCTTAATTGTGTAATGACTTTAATCTTATTTGTGGCCAAATTTGTTGTGTAAAATTAAACAATAAGTTATGGCGACAGATATTTATAAGGATACGGTTTATCTACCTTTAGAAGATGTTGAAAGCGAACATTGTGCATCAATTGTCGAAAAAGGACTGGCCCAGGTTAAAGGCCTAGCGAGCTATCGGGTGGAATTGAATAACCACAGAGCTGCTATCGTACCGAAGGATAGTGAAGCCGTCGTTAGCAGTGTAAAAACGATCAAAGATCTTGGTTATGGTATTTCTACATTAACCAAAACATTTCCAGTTCTTGGGATGACTTGTGCCTCCTGCGCCAGTAGCGCTGAAAGTATGGCGAAATATGAACAAGGGGTTGTCAATGCGTCTGTAAATTTTGCAACAGGAAACCTTACGGTGGAGTATTTGCCTAATATTACGGATCATTTAAAAATCCAGAAAGCGGTTCAGGCTGGTGGCTATGATTTATTAATCGAAGATGAATCTACTCAGCAGGAAACGTTGGAGGCTATTCACGCCGAGAAATTCCGTAAGCTTAAAATCAAAACTCGATGGGCAGTAATACTTTCGCTTCCCGTGGTCGTGATAGGTATGTTCTTTATGGATATGCCGTACGCAAATCCTATTATGTGGCTGTTTTCCACGCCAGTAGTTCTTTGGCTGGGCAAGGACTTTTTTGTCAACGCGTGGAAACAGGCAAAACATCGTTCGGCAAATATGGATACGCTTGTTGCGTTAAGCACGGGAATAGCCTACATCTTTAGTGTGTTTAATATGCTCTTTGCTGAATTTTGGCATCAGCGTGGCTTGCATGCACATGTGTATTTTGAGGCCGCCTCAGTCGTCATTGCTTTTATTTTATTGGGTAAACTACTGGAAGAGAAGGCTAAAGGTAACACCTCATCCGCCATTAAAAAGCTAATGGGCCTGCAGCCTAAGACGGTGATGGTCATTCAATCGGATGGAACAGAGCGTCAGGTCGCTATAGAAGCCGTTAATACCGGCGATATTATTCTGGTGAAACCAGGGGAGAAGATCGCCGTTGATGGGGTTGTTATCAGTGGAAATTCCTATGTTGACGAAAGTATGTTAAGCGGAGAGCCGGTCCCTGTTTTAAAAATGGGCAATGAGCAGGTATTTGCAGGGACGATCAACCAGAAGGGCAGTTTTCAGTTCAAAGCTACAAAAGTTGGCCGGGAAACAATGCTTGCCCAGATCATTAAAATGGTACAGGATGCACAAGGAAGCAAGGCTCCTGTGCAAAAACTGGTCGATCGAATTGCTGCTGTATTTGTTCCTATTGTCATTGGTATTGCTATTTTAACTTTTCTACTGTGGTTTACTTTAGGTGGAGAAAACCATCTGGTACAGGGTTTATTGGCGGCAGTAACGGTTTTGGTTATCGCTTGTCCTTGTGCACTGGGTTTAGCAACTCCCACAGCAATCATGGTGGGAGTGGGTAAGGGAGCTGAACAGGGTATTTTAATTAAAGATGCGGAAAGTCTGGAGCTGGCCAAAAAGGTAAATACAGTTGTTTTGGATAAAACCGGCACCATTACGGAAGGAAAACCTGTGGTCACTGACCTGTATTGGAAAAATGATGAGGATAGTTTGAAAGGTATCTTGTTGAGCCTGGAGAAACAGTCAGAGCATCCATTGGCAGAAGCTGTAGTCGGGTATTTTAAAGATGTAAAAGCTACTCCAGTATCCTTTATTGAAAGTATTACTGGGAAAGGTGTTAAAGGCAGTGATGGAATCGAAACGTACTCTGTAGGTAATCGCAGGTTGTTGGATGAGAATGGGATCACAATTCCGACGGATTTGATGGAACATGGCACCCAATGGGAAAATCAATCCAAAACAGTGATCTGGTTTGCCAACAGTTATACTGCGTTAGCGGTAATAGCCATTGCGGACCGGATTAAGGAAACTTCTGTGCGTGCTATCAAGGAGATGCAGGCCATGGGCATTGAGCTATATATGCTGACTGGTGACAACGAGGCTACGGCTAGGGCCATTGCCGCGGAAACAGGTCTTCAGCATTACAAAGCGGAAGTATTGCCAGAGCACAAAGCTGATTTTGTTAAAGAATTGCAGCAAAGAGGGCAGGTGGTCGCTATGGTTGGGGACGGTATTAATGACAGTACAGCCTTAGCAACGGCCGATGTCAGTATTGCAATGGGTAAAGGAAGTGATATTGCCATGGATGTGGCGAAAATGACAATTATTTCTTCTGATTTGACGAAGATACCGCAGGCCATTCGACTTTCGAAACAAACGGTCGCGACGATTAAGCAAAATTTGTTCTGGGCTTTTATTTATAATTTAATTGGGATTCCCCTCGCTGCAGGTATTCTGTATCCATTCAATGGTTTCCTTTTAAACCCGATGATAGCTGGAGCTGCAATGGCATTGAGCAGTGTAAGTGTTGTCAGTAATAGCTTGCGACTTCGCTGGAAAAAATAGCTAACTATGGTTGAGGCCTAGACCTCATCTTAAACGGTAAATATTGCAAAACAAAATAGAAAAACTGTAAATACAACCCATCGAATTAAAGGGATATTTGTATAGATAATTAAATAGATTAATAACATTAAAATTAAATAACATGGAAAGCAAAGAACTTCAATTTAAAACAAACCTTACTTGTGGGGGATGCGTGTCCAAAGTAAGCGCTGATCTGGATAGTGTGGACGGTATCTGTGGATGGAATGTTGACACCACAAATGCAGACAAAATTCTGACTGTAAAAGCTGAAGGCGTTTCGGAGGAAGAAATCATTGAAATTATCAAAAAGAAGGGCTTTAATGCCACGGCCTACTCCGCCTAATTGTTCAATAAATCTATAGAACCCCATAAAAATACCCTAAAAGTTTTGTCCAACCTTTAGGGGCTTTTTATGGGGTATTGTGATGAGACTAAACCGAGCTTAGCTTTATGTTAATTAAATTGGATAAACATATCTTTAAAATTTAGTATCATTATAGAAAATTGGCGAATAATATCTTGTCCTATATTTCCATACACGGTTTCATTCTTAATCTTCGATTTTAATAGGCTTATATTTTTAAGAGCGATCGGTTTATCGCTAATATGGAATGTATGTTGTATAACAAATCCGTCATATTCAACTTGACCGCCTGCGCCTCCCATGGCGACCTTGGTCGGTATATCCTGTTTTTCGATATGTTGTTTGTAAGTTTCGTAAAATGGTGCATAAAGGATTGTTTTTTCAGCTCCTGTATCAAAAGTATAGTGCTTTCCGTCAATGGCAATAAGCGGTGATAACCCATCTATTGCAAGATTTGATGCTTTCCATGAAACTGTAGGTATCTTGGGCACAATAAAAAAATCATCCTGTGTAAGCTGTACTTCTTGCAGTGCTTCAATAACAGGGAAGCCTATTATACCATTGATCTGATAGCCAATATGCGGGATACAAAGTGCGCTGTCTGGGAAAACCAGGAATATTGCGTTTGAAATGTTGATGCTACCAAGTTTTAATTGTTTACAAACGGCCAAATCGGCTTTGATAGAAATACCCGTAATCGCGTCTACATCAATATCTGCACGGATAAGATCCATATGAAGACGTTTGGCCACGGACTCTGTGACTGTCGATAGGTTTGCTCCGGTATCAAATATAAAACTTGCGGTATCGCCGTTGACTGTTAGTGTTAGATTCTTCAACCCGGCTTTATCTTTCGTCATTTTAAGACGGGTATCGGCGTTGATTTCTATAAGCTGTGGCCGCACATGTTCAAGTGCTGACCAGATTTTTAGATTGTTTCTGAGATCCGCTCTTGTATCTGTTGACAGCAAAGGATCGAAGTCGAGTAGGATTTTCTGGGTTGTCTGTTTTGCCCCCGCGTAATCTTTCAGTTTGACAAAATTATCTTCCTGAACACGCCGTAATTTTAGTCGCAGTGTGTCGGGTAATTCTTCTGTTGCTGCGCTCAGCAGTGCTATTTTTTTGTTTGAAGCGATGGGTCTATTAAAGGCATTATCGAGTATTGCCGAAATAAAAACTTGCTCATTGGCATTTAAGAAAGGTTTATTTACCCTAAACAGGTCGCGGGCAGTGAAGAAATCTTTTGAGGCTATTAGCTGATATAGTTTGTTGAATTTAGTTGAGTTGGATTGCCCGAAGTTAAGCTGGATGGTGATGAATAACAGGAAACATATTAATAAACATTTTTTGAAATGATTTGCTGGGAGATTCATGATGTATTCAATTAATTGTCTTTTGGTCAACGATATGTTCACGCTCTTAAATGTCGGAAAAGTTCTTGTTAATTTTTTAATTTTATTGTTGCTTATTTTATTATTGATCAATGGTTTATGTTGTGGAGTTGTGTGTAAGACTTGTGGTCTTGAATAATTAAGGTTAAATTAGCTAATGTTTTGAGAAATTTCTCCCAGAAGGATTGGACAGACGAGGTCTCCGCGATTGGTGAACAGTAATATATTTGTAAATAGCATAATTTAATGAAACAGAACACGATGAATATTAGGTATAATAAAGGAATTATTTTTTTTGGTCTTGCGGCTTTATCGACCAGTTTATTTTTTGGCTGTGGAAACACAGGCACTAAAAATGAGGCCAAGGCCGAAAAGGTAGAGGGACCTGCTGAAGCTATTGCTGACACTGCAACCACAACGCAGGAGTTATCTTTTAAGGATAAAGAGGGTAAGGTTCTTCAATTAAGTACTTTAAAAGGTAAGGTCGTGTTTATTAATTTCTGGGCGACCTGGTGTCCCCCATGTATTCATGAACTACCTTCTATTGACCAGCTTAGGCAATCGCTTAAAGATAATAAAGATATCGTTTTTCTCATGGTAGATGTTGATGGCGACATGGAAAAATCTTCAGCATTCATGGCCGAAAACAAGTATGATCTACCACTTTACATAGCAGCGGGTGAAATTCCTGCAGAATTCTTAGGACAGTCCATACCAACGACGGTTATCTTGGATAAAGCGGGTAAGATCGTGGAGCGTCTGGAAGGAAGCCGTGACTATGGGGCCCCTGAGATAAAAAAAGCATTGGAGGATATCGCGAGCGGTAGCTAAAGCTCGAAGGTTGTGATCACTATTTTCTATAGCTGGACAATAGAATTTGAAAAGAAAAACAGTATTTTCGCGGTGTCAAGTTAATTTATAGCTATGTCCGAACTTCAAGAGCAGACTGCAGTCAGAACGACTTATTTTAGTATTGTAGGTAATGCATCACTGGCATTATTAAAATGGTTAGCTGGTTTCTTTGGAAACTCTTATGCGCTGATAGCGGATGCAATTGAGTCAACGGCAGATATTTTCTCTTCATTTCTAGTGCTCCTCGGTTTAAAATATGCGCAACGACCTGCCGACGACAATCACCCTTATGGTCATGGTCGGGTAGAACCACTCATTACATTTATTGTCGTTGGTTTTCTTATTGTTTCTGCAACCATAATCGCCTATGAAAGTATTGAGAATATAGGAACGCCACATGACCTGCCAAAGCCTTGGACCTTATTTGTTCTGGGTGGGATCATTGTGTGGAAAGAGATTTCTTATAGGATCGTTATGAAGAAAAGTAAAGAAACTAATAGTTCTTCACTTCGTGCAGACGCTTGGCATCATCGAAGCGATGCGATAACGTCAGTTGCAGCTTTCATTGGGATATCTATTGCATTGTTGCTCGGAAAGGGATATGAAAATGCGGATGACTACGCGGCATTATTTGCCGCTGGATTTATACTTTATAACTGTTACCATATTTTCAGACCGGCGCTTGGCGAGATCATGGATGAAAATGTATACGATGAGGTCATTGACAATATCCGGCAAGAAGCATTAAAAGTAGATGGGATAAAAGCCACGGAAAAATGTTTTGTCCGCAAATCGGGGGCTAAATATCACGTCGATCTGCACGCTATTGTCGATAGTGAAATTACGGTAAGGGAAGGGCATGAGCTGGCGCATAAACTCAAAGACCATTTGGTTGCGCATATTCCTGATCTTGGTCATGTGATGATCCATATTGAACCGAACGAATGCCTTTGGGAATCAAATTAAAAATGGCAGCACCTATTATTTTTCTTGAACCGTGCTGCCATTTGATTGTTTAAAAACTTAGGTGTTTTCAGCTTCAAGCAATTGAATCTGCCATTTAATCTGATCCGCTTTAATAGGGTAATCGATATTATTTCTTAAGCTTTCATAAATGGCTTCAAACAGCTGATTGTAATCTCCTGTATGTGGCGTTACTAAAGACTCATGTTTTTGATTTGATACGTCTATCGTAACAAGTTTTCCCTCGAGGCCGGCTGGCTCAAGGCCATAAGATGGATCGTCGGACAGCATACCATCTAACAATTGCTGTTCTTGCACATCCGTCATATTCTTGATAAAACTCCCTTTTGTACCATGTAAGACAAAGGCGGGCTGCGGAGAGGCGACAAGTAAACTGCCTGTTAAATACACGTTCAGTCCAGCTGGATAATAAAGATGATAGTGAAAATAATCTGCAACTTTAGAACCGGGTCTGTTGATGGATGTTGTCTTGGTAAATTTAACCGGTTTTCCAAAAAGTGAGATTGCCTGATCAATAAGGTGCGGACCTAGGTCATAAGTGATACCATTGGAAATATACTGCGTATCTTCCTTAAAGTATTTTTGTCCCAATTCCATTTTATAGCGATCAAATCTGAAATGCACTTCAATCAGCTTTCCTAATTCTCCACTTTCGATCACTTTTTTAATGTCTAAAAAGTGACTATCATATCGTCTGTTTTGATAGAAAAATAAGTCTTTTCCTTGTTTTTTGCTGATGGCAAGAAGCGTATCGAATTGTGTAGAATCATCAACGGCAGGTTTTTCTATCAAAACGTGTTTTCCTGCCTCTAGGGCGTCTTTTGCGTATTGGAAATGGGTATAGTTTGGTGTGTTCACAATGACCAGTTCGATGCTTTCATCCGCTAGTAATTCAGTTATATTATCGTAGCTTTTTATTGCCGGGTAAAATTCATGTGCGTTTTTTTTCGACCGTTCTACAACAGCGCTGAGATTGAAATGTGGATTGGTATGTATAAATGGCGCGTGAAAAACACGTCCTGACATGCCAAAACTTAATATTCCTGTGTTAATTTGAGTGTGTTTCATGTTGATTTAAAATATTTTAGCGCAGTCTTGCTACTTGTTGGACTTCAATATAAAATTTAATGCTATTGCGTGCTTTTTTTGTCCGTGTTCGATTCTACAATGCGGTTTGCAAAGTGATGTGTTACGCCATCTTCTGTCGCTCGAAGACATACCGAACACAGTTGATAAAAAAGTGAATGTTCTACAACGCCTGTAATGAGTTTGATTTGTTTATTCAAATCAAAAATATCAGGCAGTTTAGAAAAATAAATGTCTGCCAGGAAATTACCTCTCTCAGATAGTAGAGGCCCCGATTTTTGTTCAGATTTTCGTAATACAATGTTTGATATCGCTGAAGAATAGCTTGATTTTAGTTCTTTAAGTACCGATAGCCAGGCGTCGGGAATAATTTCAACACATAGCGGATATTTTGTGGTCAGTTTATCGACCATCTTTGCGCCATCGACCAAGAGAATAAATTGCTTTGCCATATTCGCCATAATCTTTTCACCTGTATGTACGCCGCCGCCACTTTTGAACGCATTTAAATGAATGTCCACCTGATCACAGCTGTCGAAATAATAATCCAGCGTTGCTATGGTACTGTTATCAATACAAATAAGACCATTTTCTTGGAGCAGTATTTTGGTATCCAAAGAAGGCGATGTAAATTTCAGGCTGGATTTAAAGCTGATCCTACTGGCAATTAATTCAATGAAATAAGCTATTGTTGATCCAACACCTAGTCCAATGAATTGATCAGGTTCTAAAAGTTGAAGAGCAGCTTTGGCGGCTTCCTGTTTGAGATTGTTCATAAATGGTAAACTTATAAAATTGTAATACCTTGTGCGGCATAAGGCTGTAAAATGTCATCAGAAGGATCCTTTTCTGTTATTAGATAACTGATATCAGATGCGCGGCATGTTAGGAAAGATGCCAGGGTATCGAGCTTATTGCTCGTTGTGGCAGCAACAATGTTCATTGAATTTTTACATAGTACTCTTTTGATAGCTGTTTCTTCGCGAGTTCTTGCCGTAAGTCCACGATAGGGGTCCAGGCTACATACACCTATGAAGCTGACATCCGCATATATTTCTTCAAAGGTAGAAATAGTTTGCTGTCCCTGCATCGTAAGAGATGATTTGCAGAAAGCGCCACCTGCGAAAATCAAGCTGATGTTTTGGAGGTTTGCAAGTATATTGGCTATCGGGAGACTATGTGTGACCACAGTAAGGTTTAGGCTATCTGGAATGTTGCTAGCAATTGCCTGTGTTGTTGTGCCACCGTCAAAAAAGACGACTTGATGATCTTTCAATAGTGTGATCGATTTTTCTGCTATGGCTTGTTTCTCCATAACATCAAGGTTATTTCGGTCGTATATATCGAATGGTAAGTTTGACCGTAAAGTGGCTCCCCCTCGAATAGCGCGGAGCAAGCCAGCGTCAGATAGTTCTTTAAGATCACGTCGGACGGTATGCTCAGAGACACCAAGTTCGGCCGCTAAATCTGTCATTACTAATTTCCTTTCCTTTTTGATTTTAACTAATATAAAATCGTGACGTTCTTCTTTGGATATCATGCTATAAATGTAGTGTTTTTATGCTATATGTTGCAATATTTGTCATTATAATCGTTGTAGTATTGCGATATATTGCAATATTTCGAGTTATTTATCGTTGAATTGTTTATTTGTGTTTTTTAGTTTTGGTCCCAATTCAATTTTGTTGAACTTGTTTTTGCGGTACTTTTTTCTATTAGCATTATATTTGTGAATGATCAATAATAGTTTCGATCGCTCTTCAGTGGTAACCAATTATAATTTTCACTTTTACAGGCTGTTGTTTGCTACTACATGTAAAACCATAGAAATCAATTAAAATATGAATATTATCGTAAAAATTGCAGGCTCTATTCTGTTCGTCTTTTTATGCGGCTGCAGCGTGCAGCCTGCTGGAAAGCTTAAAAAAGAACAATGGGTATTAGGAGGCTTTGAACGGCCCAAAGGTGTCAATCCAATTATTGAGCCCGATACGAGTTCCGTATTTTATGATCCAATGCTGAAGAAAGAAATTCGATGGGAGGACAACGACACTTTTAATCCTGCTGCAGTGGTAAGGGGAGATAGTATCTATGTCATTTATCGTGCAGAAGATCGGACAGGAAAAGCTATTGGCCACCGGACCTCCCGATTGGGGTTAGCAGCTAGTGCTGACGGTATTCATTTTGAACGACTGAAAACGCCGATATTCTATCCGGGGCCTGATGAGCAGCAGGATAACGAGTGGCCTGGCGGGACAGAAGATCCTCGGATAGCACAGACTGAGGATGGGCGTTTTGTGCTATTTTATACCCAATGGAACCGAAAGGTACCGCGGCTTGGTGTAGCAATATCCACTGATCTGAGACACTGGACTAAATACGGTCCTATTTTTAAGAACTCGAGAAATAGGCGCACTCTAGTCAATGAACCGCATAAATCGGCTTCTATTGTGACTACATTGAAAGGTAACAAACAGGTTATAGCTAAAATCAATGGGAAATATTGGTTGTACTGGGGAGAACATGGTGTTTATGGCGCCACATCCAATAATTTGATTGACTGGGAACCCGTAACAGATAATAGAGGTGCACTGAAAGCCTTCATTTCGCCAAGGGATGGTTATTTTGATAGTTCGTTGACAGAGTGCGGTCCTCCAGCTGTTTTGACTGATAAAGGAATTGTATTGCTATACAATGGTAAGAATCATGCTGAGAAAGGGGATGTGCGTTTTAATAAAAATACCTATTCCGCTGGACAGGTTTTATTTTGTCCACGAGATCCGACAAGCGTATTGGCTCGAATGGATGTTCCGTTTTTACGCCCCATGGAATCTTTCGAAAAAAGTGGACAATATATAGATGGAACGGTTTTTATCGAAGGATTGGTCTTTTTTAAACAAAAATGGTTTTTATATTATGGTTGTGCGGACTCTAAAGTTGCTGTGGCTATTTATGATCCGCGCCATCCAGGGCTTATGGATTCTGTGCCTGAACTGTAAAAGGGAAGAAGTTGCCTTTGAAGCTTGGTCGGATGATGGGTAGCTGGTCAAGGAGCATTTGTGGATCATACCGAAAGTTTGGGGGGTAAAGTTTTTAAGCATACAGTTTCATTACTCTATATAAGAAGAATGTGGTGTCTCTTACGCCCCG